>JBEVME010000141.1:0-45253 GCA_040508785.1 Sphingobium sp. | reverse complement strand
ATCATCGTCAGCCATGCCGCTTCCTGCCCATCGCCGATCGCCAGCACGGCCAGCCCGATCGCGCTGTTCGCTTCGTCCACATCGCCCACGGCCAGCATCCGCGCCGCATATTTGGGCAGCCGCGAACCGTCGACGAGCCCGGTTGTCCCGTCGTCTCCCGTCCGCGTGTAAATCTTGTTGAGTTTAACCATTGCCCTTCATCAGAAGCAGAACCGCTACGATGATGATCGCTGCCGCCTGGAACAGAATGCGGTTCATCATCATCCTGTTCTGCTTGAGGCTGGATGGCCGTACCGCGCCCTCGGGCAGGTTCAGTTCCTCCTTGGTGGTTTGGAGGAACGAGACGATGCCCCGGATTAGCGCGAACAGCGTGGCCCCCATGGCAAGGATGAGGACGATGATGAGGAAGATTTGCATGATGCCAATCTAGGCGTCCCCAAGGCAGATTCCAACCGGAAAGCGCGCCCTGCGCAGGTCGGCCGCCAGCACCGCCGGATCGGCCCCCGCCGCGCGCAGATCGGCGAGCGCGAGGGACCCGTCCCGCTTGGCCAGCCGTCGGCCGTCGGCACCCACCAGCAGCGGATGATGGATATAGACGGGGGAGGGGAGGCCGAGCAGCGCCTGGATCAGCCGGTGCACGTCGGTTGCCCCGCGCAGGTCATTGCCGCGCAACACATGCGTTACACCCATCGCCGCATCGTCCAGCGTGCAGGACAGATGATAGCTTGCGGGCGCATCCTTGCGGGCCAGTACGACGTCGCCATGGACGGCCGGGCTGGCCTTCACATCCGTCAGCGCCGCGCTCGTCCAGGGCCCGGTGGGGAATGGGCCAGCGATCCATGTCAGATCGCCCGTGCGCGCCACCGCCCGCGCCATGTCGATCCGCCAGGCATGGGCCTCTCCCGCCGCGATCCGCGCTGTCGCCTGTTCCAGGGGCAGGCTGCGGCACGTTCCGGGATAAACTGGCCCTTCCGGCCCGTGCGGCGCGGTTGCGCTCGCGGCGATGTCGGCGCGCGTACAGAAGCACGGGTAGAGCAGTTCCATCCCGCGCAGCCGCCCGAGCGCCGCCTCATAATGGGCGAGCCGCTGCGACTGAACCATGATGTCGCCGTCCCATGCCACGCCCAGCCAGGCCAGATCCTCGACGATGCCCTCGACATGTTCGAGCCGGCTGCGCGAACCGTCGACATCCTCGATCCGCAGCCGCAACGACCCGCCCGCCGCGCGGGCCATGTCCATCGCCATGAGCGCCGACCAGCCATGGCCGACATGGAGTCGGCCGGTCGGGCTGGGCGCAAAGCGTGTCACCATATGCGGTGGCGCTGCCGGCGTGATCATACAGGCCCTTGACGCCCATGGGGGGTTGATGCTGTCATGGCGTCGTCACGTTTCTGTTGGATCAGGGCGTCGCTGAAGGGGGTAGAGGCCTATATGTACCATCCCGACCTGATACGGCACCCCGAAAGCTGCCCCGCCCTTGTCCTGAATGCCGATTACACGCCGCTCAGCTATTATCCCCTGAGCCTCTGGCCCTGGCAGACCGCAATCAAGGCGGTGTTTCTGGACCGGGTCGATATCGTCGCCAGCTACGAGCGGGAGGTGCACAGCCCGAGCCTGGAGATGAAGATCCCTTCGGTCATTGCGCTCAAGCAATATGTGCGTCCGTCCGAACATCCTGCGTTCACCCGGTTCAACCTGTTCCTGCGCGACAAATTCTCCTGCCAATATTGCGGATCGACCGGAGACCTGACCTTCGATCATGTGATCCCCCGCCGCGCGGGCGGTCGCACCACCTGGGAAAATGTCGCGACTGCCTGCTCGCCCTGCAACCTCAAAAAGGGCGGGCGAACGCCCAGGGAGGCAGGAATGCGCCTTCACATTGCGCCGATCCGCCCGACGAGCTGGCATCTGCAGGAACATGGCCGCGCCTTCCCGCCCGGCTATCTGCATGAAAGCTGGCATGACTGGCTTTACTGGGACGTGGAACTGATGGCGTAGCCGGTGCCCTGGCGGGGCGCCCGGACTTGGCTGCCCAACCTCACATAGCCGGCAACCAGTCCAGATCGAGATGCTTGTGCCGGTTGGTATAATGGCCGATCTCTTCCAGCTGGGCCAGGTCGATCAGGGTGATCTTGCCCTGCGACCGGCTGATCAGCCCGTCCTGCTCCATCTGCCGGATCATGCGGTTGACGTGCACCGACGTCAGGCCGATCGCGTCGCCGATCTCCTCCTGCGTCAGTTTGAGGTCGAATGTGTCGGTGACATTGTCGTCGGTCACGCGCAGCCGGTCGAATATGTCGAGCAGGAAGGCGGCGACTCGCGACTTGGCCGATGTGCGTCCCAGCGATGCCAGCCGGTCCGTCAGCGCCACCCTTTCCGTGTTGGACAGCAGGAACAATAGCGCGGCGACGCGGGGATATTCCTCCAGCAGCCGGCGCAGCGCCTGCTTGTCGAACGGGCAGATGATCGTGTCCGACAGCGCGACCAGCGATTCGGGCGCCTTGCTGTAGATCGTGCTGGCCGACCCGATGAAGTCGCCGGGAAAATAGACCCGCAATATCTGCCGGCTGCCATCGGGCAGGATGACAAAGCTCATCACTCGCCCTTCGCGCAGGACGAAGAGTTCGGTGACCGTGTCGTTGACGCGCTGGATGATTGCCCCGCGCTTCACCTTGCGCGGATTTTCCTCCAGCCGCGCGAGAGCCTTCATTTCCGCTTCGGACAGGGAAACATGCTTTTGAAGTCTGTCGGAAAAACAGCTAGTCGCCACCAAAACCGCCTTGATCTGTGAATTGTCGTTACGATGGCAGAACGCCTCAACCATCTTTTGGCTGCATTTTCAGGGCGCGCACTAAACTCGATCAATCTCTCGAGCCCGCGATGGAATTGTTTTGTCAGCGCTTTTCGTTGGCGCGGTCAGGGCGTCCGAAGGGGGCGGCCCGCCTTGCGCGGCCCGTATTTGGCGCTATGAACCGGCGCGATGGACCGCATTCATATTCGCGGGGGCAAGACCCTCTCCGGCCGCCTGCCGATTTCGGGCGCCAAGAATGCGGCGCTGACGCTGCTGCCCTGCGCGCTGCTGACCGACGAACCGCTGACCCTGCGCAATCTGCCCCGACTGGCGGACGTGGACAGCTTCGGCCACCTGCTGAACCAGCTCGGCGTATCGACGATGATCGAAGGCGCGCGGCCGGAGGATTTCGGCCGGGTCATGACCCTGCGCGCCGGCCGCGTGACCTCGACCGAGGCGCCCTATGATATCGTGCGCAAGATGCGCGCCTCGATCCTGGTGCTCGGCCCCATGCTGGCCCGAGCGGGCGAGGCACGGGTTTCGCTGCCCGGTGGCTGCGCCATCGGCAACCGACCGATCGACCTTCATCTCAAGGCTCTGGAAGCGTTCGGCGCGATCATTGAGCTGAGCGCCGGCTATGTCCGCGCCAGCCTGCCCGACGGTGGCCTGCCCGGTGGCATCTACACCTTTCCGGTCGTGTCGGTCGGCGCGACCGAAAATGCGCTGATGGCGGCGGTGCTGGCAAGGGGCACCTGCATCCTTGAAAATGCCGCGCGCGAACCGGAGATTGTCGACCTCTGCCGCCTGCTGCAGGCAATGGGCGCCGATATCGAGGGCGTCGGCTCGGACAAGCTGATCATCCACGGCCGCGAGCGGCTGCATGGCGCCACCTATCGCGTCATGCCCGACCGGATCGAGGCTGGCAGCTATGCGTGCGCGGCCGCCATCACCGGCGGCGAGCTGGAACTGCTCGGTGCCAATGCCGACGATATGCACGCCGTCTTCGCAGCACTGCGCGAGGCCGGGGTGGAAGTGACCGAGACGCGCGAGGGCGTGAAGATCGCCGCCAGCGGCCGGCTCAAGCCGCTGTCGCTGTCGACCGCGCCGTTCCCGGCCTTTCCCACCGACATGCAGGCGCAATTCATGGCGATGCTGGCCTTCGCCGACGGCGCGTCGGTGCTGACCGAAACCATCTTCGAAAACCGCTACATGCATGTTCCCGAACTTGCCCGCATGGGCGCCGACATTGCCGTCAACGGGCGCACGGCGGTCGTACGCGGCGTGGACAAGCTGATCGGCGCGCCGGTCATGGCCACCGATCTGCGCGCCTCCATGAGCCTCATCCTCGCCGGTCTCGCGGCGGAGGGCGAGACGATCGTCAGCCGCGTCTATCATCTGGACCGCGGCTATGAGCGGCTCGAAGAAAAGCTGTCGGCCGTCGGCGCGGATATCGAGCGGATCAGTGATGGCTGATTGGTGCGGACTGGAAACGGATCGGGCGGCGGTGATCGCTCTCTACGACCTGGATGCCGGTGATTTCAGCGCGCTCGATCAGATAACCGATTTCGCAGCCGCGCTGTGCGACGCCCCGGTTTCGCTCGTCAGCATCGTCGAAACGGCGCGCCAGCGCTTTCTCGCGCGCACGGGAATCGACGTGACGGAAACGCCGCGCGACGTTTCCTTCTGCGCTCATGCCATGCTCGGCGATGCCGTCTTCGTCATCCCCGACGCGACGCTCGATCCGCGCTTTGCCGACAATGGGCTGGTGACGGATGAGCCGCACATCCGCTTTTACGCGGGTGCGCCGCTGGTCGATCGGGATGGGGTGCCGCTGGGCGCGCTCTGCGTGATCGACGACAAGCCGCGCGAGGGCCTGACGGACCTGCAGCGCCAGGGACTGGCGGTGCTGGCGCATCACGTCCTGATGGCGCTGGAAGGGAGGCGGCGCGACCGCGACGTCATCGCGCGCCAGTCGCGCGATGCGCAGGCCGTCGCGGACAGTGACCGGATGTTCCGCACACTCGCCGACACCATGCCCCAGATGGTCTGGTCGACCCTGCCCGACGGCTATCATGATTATTATAATGCGCGCTGGTACGAATATACCGGCGTACCCTTCGGCTCCACGGACGGGGAAGGCTGGAACGAGATGTTCCATCCCGACGATCAGGCGCTGGCATGGACGCGCTGGCGTCATTCGCTCGCCACTGGCGACCCTTACGAGGTCGAATACCGGCTGCGCCATCATAGCGGCGCCTATCGCTGGACGCTCGGCCGCGCGCTGCCGATCCGCGATGAAGCCGGGGCGATTACGCGCTGGATCGGTACCTGCACCGACATTCACGAACAGAAGCTGATGATGGAAGAGCGCGAGATGATCGCGCACGAACTGTCGCACCGCATCAAGAATATCTTTTCGGTGATCGCCGGGCTGATCGGGCTTTCGGCCCGCACGCATCCTGAAATCCGCGACGTTGCCGACGACCTGCGCGACCGCATCTTCTCGCTCGGTCGCGCCCATGACTTCGTCCGTCCGCACAGCGCTGAATCGCGGCCCGACGGCGAGCAGGGCACACTCTGGGGCATGTTGGCGCAGATATTCGCGCCTTATGGCGCGGCCACTGGCGACAGGGTCAGACTATCGGGGCTGGATATGCCGATCGACGACCGATCCGCGACGCCGCTCGCGCTCCTCTTCCATGAACTGGCGACCAACGCGGCCAAATATGGCGCATTGTCGCTGCCGGAGGGGCAGGTGCAGCTGGGCATAAGTCGTGAAGGTGAAGATGTCCGCATCGACTGGATCGAGGAGGGCGGGCCCCGGGTCGTACCCGCAGCGTCGACGGGCTTCGGCAGCAAGCTCATGGCGCTTAGCGTGGAACGTCAGCTCGGCGGACGGATGGACCGGCAATGGTTGCCGGACGGGCTGCGGATCACCCTCTGGATTCCATCCCGTTCCATGAGCCGTGTGCCGGCGGAAACGCCGTAAACCCGGCAATGTCCCATGCGTGCGGGGCAGGGTCTTCGGCCGCCGCCAGCTGCAGCGCGGCAGAGATGCTCTGGGGCCGGAACGGCTTGCTGATCACGCCCAGTGCGGCGACCGACGCAGCGCCGATCTGTGACGGGTTGGCCGTAACGTAGATCACGCGGATACCGTGCCGCGCGGCCAGCTCCATGCCGATGCCGGGGCCGGTAGGGCCGTCGCGCAAGTTGAGATCGACCAGCGCGATGTCGCAGGCATGGGCCACATCCAGCGCCGTCGCCCGGTCGGCCGCGATCGCGGCGACCTCGAAGCCCGCATCCTGGACGATCTCTTCGATCTCCAGCGCGACGAATATCTCGTCCTCGACGATCAGAACTTTCTTCGACATGACCCTATCCACACTCGGGACAGATCAATGCATTAACCTGCATTTAGTTCCATCATTCTCGGGATGAGCCGTCGGATGTCGGCTCGCTGGTCCACAGCGTATTGAAACTTGTGCCGTCGAGATGCAGGACCGAAGCGGGATAGCCCCCGTTCGCCGCCTGGCGCGCCGTGTTCGTGGCGCTTTCGACGGCGGCATCGCGAGTGGGGAAGGGGCCATAATAGCGATTGTCCAGATTGATTTTCCACACGCCCTCATGTTCCAGGACGATGTAGCGCGCATGGGGAAGCGTCATGGTTCAGAGCACCTCGAAATTGCTGTTATAGTCGTGCCACGCCATGATGGCGGCGGCGCCGCGATGCGGTCTCCATCTCTCGGCCAGCGCGCGGATCGCCTTTTCGCTCGGGCGTTCGGGCAGGCCCATCATCCGGCCGATGGCGATCTGCACGGCCAGGTCGCCCGCCGGCCAGATGTCCGCCCGCCCTTCCGCGAACAACAAGTAAATCTCCGCCGACCAGCGGCCTATGCCCTTGATCGTCACCAGCTGGGCAATCGCCTCCTCGTCGTCGGCAGGCAGCGCGTGCAGGTCGAGGGCGCCGCTCGTGACCAGTTCGGCCAGGCTGCGGGCATAGCCCTGCTTCTGTCGCGACAGGCCGCAGGCGCGCAGCGCGTCGAAGTCGCGCGACAGCAATGTCTGGGGCGCGCATCCCTCGCCCAGCTCGGCCTCCAGCTTGCGCCACACCGCCGCCGCCGCTGCGACGCTGACCTGCTGGCCCACGATCGTGCGCAGCAGGGTTTCGTAACCGGGCTCCCGCACGCGCGGTTCGGGATAGCCGCTGCGGGCGATGGCGGTCGCGATCCCCGGCTCCAGCGCGGCGAGCGCGTCGAGGCTGTTGCGCAATGCGGCGGCGGTTGCGACCATCTGTTCCCGTCCAGCTATTGATTTCCTGCCGGCTGCCCGTATGAGCGGCAGGGATAAGACTCTAGGGGATTTGCCTACATGCCGAAACTGATTGTGGTCAACCGTGCGGGCGAAGAGCAGGCGGTGGAAGCGGGCGATGGTCTGTCCGTCATGGAGATCATCCGCGACAGCGGTTTCGATGAGCTTCTGGCGCTGTGCGGCGGCTGCTGCTCCTGCGCCACCTGCCATGTCTATGTCGATCCGGCGTTCGAAAATCAGCTGCCGGGCATCACCGAGGACGAGAGCGACCTGCTCGACAGCTCCGACCATCGCAATGACAGCAGCCGGCTGTCCTGCCAGCTGATCATGACGAACGATCTGGACGGCCTGCGCGTCACCATCGCGCCGGAAGACTGACGTCAGCCGGTCTATCCCCGGCGCACGGGCGCCGGGGATAGCTTTGGCGATGATTTTACTGGGATCGCACCCGTAGCATCGCCGCCGGCGCTTCGCTGGTGTTGGGCGTGATCGTCCATACCATGCGCTTTCCCTGCGCCACGTCCTGCGCGCCGCCTTCCTCGTTCTGGCTGACAATCTCGGCGTCCGTGGTCAGGGTGAAGCTGCCGTCAAGCGCCTGCATCGCGGCTTCGCTTGGCCCGCCAAGACCCCCAGGGCCCTGCGTCTTGTCGAAGCTGTTGGCAAAGCCGGGCGCCTTCACCCGCACCCGGTCGTCGCCGCGCAGTTCGACCGCGACGAAGGGCAGGATGATCTGCGCGTCGATGTTGAACGGGAACAGGAACATGTGGTCCAGTCGCCCGCTGATCGCATAGTCGATCTCGAACTTGCCCTTGCCGACATAGCGGGCCGCCCGATATCCCTTTTCTTTCATCAGCGCCGCGGCGATGGCGTTCATCTTCCTGGGATCGATAGCGTCGTCGTCGTCGAACCGCTCCTCGGGCGCGGTCTTGTCCTTCGCGCTCCTGTCGCCTTTTGCGCCCGCGCCATCCTGCCACAGCATTGCGGTCAACAGCGATCCCGCGTCGCCTTCGGGCGCCCGCTCGAACGACTGGTCCTCGACGTCGCTTGTCGCGGCGGGGCTGCTCTGCCCCATGTCGGATGCGATCACCTCGCCCTTGTAGGCGAAAGTGAAGCTTCGATCGGCGCGGATGTCGAGCGTGGACACGAATTTGCCCGGCGTGACCAGACAGGCGGAAAGCAGCAGGACGGCCGCCAATGCCCCGGCGGCGCGCAACACCATAGCCATGACGAACCCCCGTTCGCTTCGGCCCCGTGCCCCGCTACCGGCTGGCGGCGGCGTAGAGGGCGATCGCCGCGGCATTGGAGACGTTCAGGCTCTCCATCCGCGGGCTGATCGGCAGTCTAGCCAATATATCGCAGTGCGCCATGCTATTCTGCCTCAGCCCGTCGCCTTCCGCGCCGAGCACCAGCGCGACGCGCGATTCGCCGATGGCCTCGCCCAGCGTCATCGTCGCTTCGCCCGCCAGTCCGATGCGCCAGTATCCGGCCTCCGCGATCTCGTCGAGCGCGCGGGCCAGGTTCACCACCCTGATCCACGGAACAACCTCCAGCGCGCCCGATGCCGACCGTGCCAGCGCGCCCGATTCGGGCGGTGCGTGGCGATCCTGAGTCACCACGCACAGGGCGTCGAAGGCGGCGGCCGATCGCAGGATGGCGCCGACATTGTGCGGATCGGTCACCTGGTCGAGCACCAGCACGGACCGCTTGTCGTCCAGCCCTTCCTCCAGCGCGTCGCCCAGCCAGACGTCGTCCAGCGGCTCGACCTCCGCGACGATCCCCTGATGCGGCGCATCATTGGGCACCATGCGGCCGAGGTCGGCGACGTCCGCATAGACGATCGGCAGCACCGGCGGCAGATCCAGCGCGCCCAGCGCCTCGCGCGTGCCCCATATCTTGCGCACCGTCCTTGCCGGATTGGCCAGCGCGGCGGTCACTGCATGGCGGCCGTAGAAACGGGGGAAACTGCCTCGCGGCGCGGATGGTCGATGGCCTCTTTTCATGACCCGCTCATTTCCACGCCCGGCATTGACAGGCAAGCCCGCTTTCGTCATTGAGCGCCCTCCAAACGCGGTCATGCCCCCGAAAGGCAAGGCCGCGCCAGGTGCCGGACAGGTGGCCGAGTGGTTAAAGGCAGCAGACTGTAAATCTGCCGTGCTACGCCCTACGTTGGTTCGAACCCAACCCTGTCCACCACCTTTTGCGCGAACTCCTCCTGCTGGCCTTCGCCGACACCCCCGTCCGCCTCAGCTGCGTCGACGCTGCGCTCTTTTTTCGACACCGTTCGTTCAGGCTGGGGCCATTAGGCTGGCTGCCGATGCCATTTGACAGACGACAGATACTTGCGGGCGCGCTGGCCGGCCTGCCGCTTCTGGGCCTGCCCGCCCGCGCTTTCGCTGCCGACGATGTTGCGCGGGTGGACGATCTCATCGCCCGCATGACGCTGGAGGAGAAGGCGGGGCAGATGACATGCCTGGCCGACAGTTTCAGGCCCTTCAATCCGCCCAACCCCGCCGCCGGCATCCAGGATGAAAGGCGGCTGACCGAGGAGATCCGTCGCGGCCGCGTCGGCTGCCTGTTCAACGGCATAGGCGTCGCGGGCGCCCGCCGCGCGCAGGAGGTCGCGGTCAAGGACAGCCGGCTCGGCATCCCGCTGCTCTTCGCCGGAGACGTCATCCACGGCCTCAAGACGGTCTTCCCCGTGCCGCTCGCCGAAACCGCCAGCTTCGATCCCGCCCTTGCCGAGCGTACCGCCCGTGCCATGGCCGAGGAAGCGACGGCCGCCGGCCTCCACCTCACCTTCGCCCCGATGGTGGACGTCGCGCGCGACCAGCGCTGGGGACGGGTGGTGGAAGGGGCGGGTGAGGACGTCACGATCGGCCGCCTGTTCGCCGCCGCCCGCGTGCGCGGCTTCCAGGGCCGCAACCTGCGCCGCGCCGATTCGCTCCTCGCCTGTCCCAAGCATTTCGCCGCCTATGGCGCGGTCATCGCCGGCCTTGAATATGGCAGCGTCGACATCAGCGACGAGACCCTGCGCGAAACCCATCTCCCGCCCTTCGGCGCCGCCTTCGCGGCCGGCGCGCTCACCACCATGGCCGCCTTCAGCGAGATCAACGGCATCCCCGCCACGGCCGACCGCGACCTTCTGACCGACCTGCTGCGTGGCGAGATGGGGTTCAAGGGCTTCGTCTTTTCCGATTACACGGCGGATGAAGAACTGGTCGCCCATGGCTATGCGCGGGACGATCGCGACGCCGCCCGTCTCGCGATCCTCGCAGGCGTCGACATGTCGATGCAGAGCGGCCTCTTCGTCCGCTATATTCCCGAACTGGTGAAATCGGGCGCGATCGCGCAAGCCACCATCGACGTCGCCGTCCGCCGCATCCTCTACGTCAAGACCGCGATCGGCCTGTTCGACGATCCCTGGCGCTCGCTCGACGAGGAGGCGGAGCGGACGCGCATCGCGACGCCCGCGCACCGGGCATTGGCGCGGGATGCCGCTGCGCGCTCCTGCGTGCTGCTCCAGAATGCCGGCACGCTGCCGATCGATCCGGCCCGCCGGCAGAAGATCGCGCTCATCGGCCCCTTCGCGGAGGATCGCGCCAACCTCTACGGCCCCTGGGCCTTCTACGCCGATCCCGACGCCGGCATCGATATCGCCACCGGCCTCCGCGCCGCCATGCCCGATCCGTCGCTGCTGACCGTCGCGAGGGGATGCGACATACGCGACCATATCGACGGCGGGATCGCCGGGGCTGTCGCCGCCGCGAAGGCGGCCGACATCGTCCTGCTCGCCGTCGGCGAGGCCCAGGATATGTCGGGCGAAGCGCAATCCCGCACCGTCATAGAATTGCCGCCCGCCCAGCAACTCCTCGCCCAGGCGGTGGCACAGGCGGGCAAGCCGGTCGTGATCCTGCTGCGTCACGGCCGCGCGCTCGCGCTGCACGATGCGGTCGCCAACGCCCAGGCGATACTGGCGACCTGGTTCCTGGGAAGCGAGGCGGGCAACGCCATTGCCGACATCGTCTTCGGCAAGGCGAACCCGAGCGGCAAGCTGCCTGTCAGCTTCCCGTGGGAAAGCGGGCAGGAACCCTTTTTCTACGACCGCAAATCGACCGGCCGCCCGGTCACCGACGAAAGCCGCACCGAATATAAGGCGCGCTTCGCCACGACGGACAACAGCGCCCGTTTCCCCTTCGGCCATGGCCTCAGCTACACGACATTCGTGCTGAGCGACCTCAGGCTTTCCGACAGCGCACTCCGCTGGGACCGCGCGATCGCGGTGACGGCGAAGCTGACCAACGCCGGCAAGCGCCCCGGCAGCGAAGTCGTCCAGCTCTACATCCGGGACAGGGTCGCCAGCCGCACCCGCCCGATCCGCGAACTGAAGCGCATCGAACGGGTGACGCTGGAGCCGGGGGAGAGCCGGACGGTGCGCTTCTCGCTGTCGAGGACGGACCTGGAATTTATTGGTGCGGGCAGCAAGGTGATCGCCGAACCCGGCGAATTCGACCTGTGGCTTGGCCAAAGCTCGGTCGGCGGCCTGCACGGGATGTTCACCCTCTACGCGGCGGAAGGCGACAAAGGGTAGGGCGACCCGCCACCAATAAGCCACTCCCCTTCAGGTTCAAACAAGGCCCGCGACTCGTTTGAAGGGGTGGGGTGGGGCCTGACGGGATTGCGCTGGTTTTTGACGTTCGACTGCGAGGGGTTTACTCTCGGAAGCGGACATTGTGACTGGGCCTGGGACTTTGCTGCCGTTCCCATGCCACAGCTTGAACGCGAGCTCTTGTCAGAAGCTGACGTTCAATGATTCATCAAGGGGCGGCATTCCGGATGTGAAGTTTCTTGACTTCGCCATGGCCCGGCTCGCAGACGTTTCCTGCAGGGGGGAAGGCTCCCAACGGATCACAAATGACACTCGATATTCGCGGAAGCTTGAAGAACACCAAGATTAGCTCGAACCGCTATGTGGTTCTGGAGGAACTGATTGCCAACTCGATCGACTCCTTCCTAATCCGGCAGCACGACGATCCCGCTAAACGCAATCTTGAGGTCAAGCTTTTCGCCGAGATCCTAGAGCCAGGGCTGCTCGGCTACGGCCAGGACTTGTCCATCTCCTGCACCGACAATGGTTGCGGCCTCGGCGACGAGCAGACAGAGGCCTTCCTGACGAAAGACACGTCCTATAAGGACGACCTCTCAATCGCCGGGATCGGCAAATGCAAGGGCGCCGGCCGTATCCAGTTCTTCCATCATTTCGAGCGCGTCGGCATTCGCAGCACCTATCGACCCGATGGCCAGGTCCTGACGCGGTCGCTGCCGCTCGTCGCGGCGCGCAAGAAGATCGACCTGGCGGACTTCGTCGTGACCGACGGCAAGGCTCAGGACATCGGCACGACCATTACATTGGATGGTTTGAAACCCGTCACGCGCGAGCGCCTTTACAAGGCTGACGCGCTGGGCGAGGTGTTCTCCGCCGCCAATATGCGGCGCTACATGCTGATCGCGTTCCTGCAGCGCCTCGTCAGCCTGAAGTCCGAACTTGGCGACTTCAGCATCTCCTTCGAGACACGATATCCCAAGGGTCGGGTCGAGAAGACGAGCCTCAGCGCCGCGGACCTGCCGCCGGTGACGGATGTGAGGTCGGCGGATGTGGAGGAACGGGACCCGCAGTCGGGCGGTCCGCTCGGCAAGACGACACAATTCACCCTGTCGCACTACAAGCTCGACGCGAGCGTCTTCGATCTACCGCGAAACGCGATATCGTTCTGCGCCAAATCGTCCCCGGTCCAAGACATCACGCGGCGCTATCTGCGCACGGTCACCGAGCAAAACCGCGCGGTGGATGGCTTTCATCACATCGTTCTGATCGAGGGCGAGCTTCTCGACCGGCGGGTCAACGAGCAGCGGGACGGCTTCGACGGAATTCCGGAAGAGATACCGGTCGGCGACCTCTTTGCCGACGAGACTGTGTCCTATGCGGGCATCTTCGAGCAGATAGATCCTATCATCGAAGAGATGGTTTCGCCGTCCGGTTGGAACCGTGACCAGGTCGTGGCGGACGTGACCGAGAAGTTCGGGGTCAACGCGGGCATGCTCGCCGACACCGAGACGCGGGTCGTCTATGGCGATACCCCGAAGAGCGTCGCGGAGCGGGTGCTGAGAAAATATCAGGACCGCATCATCGCCGAGACAGCGGAGATCTTCGACCTCAGGGAGGAGATCGAAAAAGCCGAGCCGCACACCGAGGACTTCCGGCAGAAAATCCAAGAGTTGTCGTGGAAATACACCGCGTCGCTCAAGACGATCGACATGGCGAACCTCTCACAACTGGTCGTACGCCGGGCAGCGATCGTCGAAATCCTCGCGCTTGCGTGCAACCGCCAGCTAGCGGTCCAGGCGGTGAAGGAAGGCGAGCGCCGTCAGGACGAGCGCATCATCCACAGCATTTTCTTCCCGATGAAGAAGAACAGCAAAGAGACGTCTGATCACGACATCTGGCTGCTGAGCGAAGAGTATCAATATTACGATTATATCGCCTCGGATAAGCCGCTCGCGCAAATCGAATGGGCCGATGGCGAGAAGCTGTTCGATCAGAGTATCGATGCCGAACTGGAGGAGACGCTGCGCCGTCGTGCCGATGAGAATAGCGCGATGCGGCCCGACATCGCGATATTCGGGAAGGAAGGCTCGGCGATCATAATTGAGTTCAAGGCGCCGGGCGTCAGCATGGACGACCATATCGGCGACCTTTCCGAATATGCGCATCTGCTTGCCGCCAAGTCGAATGGCCGGCTGAAGAAGTTCTACGGCTATCTGATCGGCGACACGATCGCGCCGCTCCGCATGGCGGGCTGGACCAGATTTGCGGCGGGCAAAGGCTATTTCCGCTCGACACCGCTTGAAGATCCCGAAAGCGGCCGGAACCTAGGCGAACTCTATGCAGAGACGCTCTTCTTCGAAGATATCGTCAAGCGGGCCAACCAGCGGATCGGGATCTATCGTGAGAAGCTTCAGATCGATCTCTCCAAGAAATAGGGGAGGAGCTCGATTGGCTGGGCGGACATTGCATTGGTTGGCCGGATCGGTCCCCTATTGCCCCACCGCCAAGCCAATACGAAGCCGCTTCCACAGAGATTGTTCGCACCTCACAAAGGCTCGTTTTTAGCGAGAAAGCCAACCGACCGATTTGTGCGACCCGAATAGCGGGTTTCAGCTAAAGCCGAAGCTCACATCAACGACGCTGAATGTCGTGTGTTGGTCGGGAGCTGACTGCAAGCGCGAGGCAGCTATCCCTGCATCCGCGCTCCAAGCCGGACATTCGTCTGTCGGCTAAAACGGTTACGCGGAAGCCGATCGCGGGTGAGCATACCCGCGCGATTATCAGGCTCCCACCGATCCAAAAACGCCTGCTGCAACTCCTGCAGATCGCCCAACCTTGATTCAGAACCTCTCCTGTCCACCACCCACCAGGTCACCACCCGCACCCGCACCAATCCCCAACCTCCAACTTTCCCCTGTCCTACACCGCAACCCCATGCCATAATCCCCCGGCTCTTTCGCACCGTCTGTCCCCACCCGCCAAACGCCGCCCCGCCATCACGCGCCCTGACTTCGCAAAAATTCTCCTATTGCGAAATCAACGCCACCCTTGCGCGCTCGCCAGATCGCAAGGCTCACGACACTGTGAACTTCGCTTGCTTTTGCGATCTTGCAAATCGCCGCGTTCACGCGAACCCGCGCCTGCTCCACTCCTTCCGCACCGCAGCATCACACGGCTTTCCCTCTCGCGATAAGCTGCTAAGAGCGCCCCATGCTCAACCTTTCCGGCATCACCGTGCGCCTTGGCGGGCGCACCATCCTTGATCGCGCCACGGCCGCGCTGCCGCCGCGCAGCCGCGTCGGGCTGATCGGCCGCAACGGCGCGGGCAAATCGACGCTGATGAAGGTCATGATCGGTCAGCTGGATCCCGACGACGGCAGTTGCGACATGCCCCGCGACACGCGGCTGGGCTATATCGCGCAGGAAGCCCCCTCGGGCACCGCGACCCCGTTCGAAACCGTGCTGGAGGCCGACAAGGAACGCGCCGCGCTGCTGGCGGAGGCCGAACATACCGAGGATCCCGATCGCCTCGGCCATATCTATGAGCGGCTGACCACGATCGACGCCTACACCGCGCCGGCCCGCGCTGCCCGTATCCTCGTCGGCCTCGGCTTCGACGAGGAGATGCAGGGGCGGCCGCTGGACAGCTATTCGGGCGGCTGGAAGATGCGCGTGGCGCTCGCCTCGCTGCTCTTCTCCAACCCCGACCTGCTGCTGCTGGACGAGCCCTCCAACCATCTCGACCTCGAAGCGACGCTGTGGCTGGAGAATTTCCTGAAAGCCTATCGCGGCACCGTGGTCGTCATCAGCCATGAGCGCGACCTGCTGAACAATGTCGTCGACTATATCCTCCACCTGGAGGGGGGAAAGGTCACGCTCTATCCCGGCGGCTATGACGCGTTCGAACGGCAACGGGCAGAGCGCCTGGCCCAGCTCGAATCCGCGCGGAACAAGCAGCAGGCGGAGCGTGAGAAGCTCCAGGCCTATGTCGCCAAGAATTCGGCCCGCGCCTCTACCGCGAAACAGGCCCAGTCCCGCCAGAAGGCATTAGCGAAGATGCAGCCGATCGCTGCCGCCATCGAGGACCCGACCCTGCATTTCGGCTTCCCCAGCCCGCCGGAACTGCGCCCGCCGCTCATCACCATGGACATGGCGGCGGTCGGCTATGGCGACATGCCGATCCTGCGCCGGGTCAATATGCGCATCGATCCCGACGACCGGATCGCGCTGCTTGGCCGCAACGGCAACGGCAAGACCACGCTGGCCCGCCTGATCGCCGCTCAACTGACGCCGATGGAAGGCGACATGGCCAGCAGCGCCAAGATGCAGGTCGGCTATTTCACCCAGTATCAGGTGGAGGAGCTGGACGTCACCGACACGCCGCTGGAGCATATGACCCGCGTCATGAAGGGCGCGACGCCGGGCGCCGTCCGGGCACAACTGGGCCGCTTCGGCTTTTCCGGCGAGCGGGCGGTGCAGAAGGTCGGTTCCATGTCCGGCGGTGAGCGGGCGCGGCTGGCGCTGGCGCTCATCACCCGCGACGCGCCGCACCTCCTCATCCTCGACGAGCCGACCAACCATCTCGACGTCGACAGCCGCGAGGCGCTGGTCCAGGCGCTCAACGACTATTCGGGTGCCGTGGTGATCGTGTCCCATGATCGCCACATGATCGAGCTGGTCGCCGACCGGCTGGTGCTGGTGGATGGCGGCACGGCCCAGCCCTTCGACGGCAGCCTGGACGACTATACCGACATCGTGCTGCGCAAGACCGACGGCGGCTCCGGCGACGCGCCCAGGCCCGACCGCAAGGCCGAGAAGCGCAACGCGGCCGAATGGCGCGAAAAGCAGAAAAGCCTCAAGAACGCGCTGTCCCGCGCCGAAAAGGACATGGCGGCGCTCATCGCCGAGCGCAAGCGCATCGACGCCGTGCTGTTCGACCCCAAAAGCGCGACCGGACCCGAAGCGAAGATGACGACGAGCGAACTGATGGTGAAGCGCGCTGCGGTCGAAAAGAAGCTGGAGGCCGCGGAGGAGGTGTGGATGGAGGCCGGTGCGGCGCTGGAGGCAGGGTAAGAGGAATTTTCACATCCGATCGGCTGATTTGACGCCCATCAAATCCTTCGCGCGGCTTCTCGCCCATGGCTTGCTCACATCTTGTGGATGGAGCCTGACATGACCACCCAGTTCACGACCGATCATTTCGAACGCGCCCGCCTCGTCCCGGCACCCGTCACCGCACTGCCGGGCCAATATGGCCGCAGCTTCGATCTGCCGCCGGCACTGCACCAGCTGACCGCCGGCCTCTACCTCGCCTATCTCGGGGTCATGAGCGTCGCCTTCATGGCGCCGGACCTTGTGCTGCCCATGGTCATCTGCCTGCTCTCGGTCATCGCCGGCTTCGGCACCCCCGCGCTGTTCGCCATGATCGCGCCCCCGCCGCCGGGACGCAGGCAGAGCCTGAACCTGTTCATGCACGAAGGCTTCGACTGCATGACCGGGCATCTGAGCGGGCGGGGCGCCGCGATCCAGGTGCTCATCATGCCAGTGCTCATCCTGCTGTGGGGCATCGCCATAGCCATTATCGCCGCCAGCGTAGGCTAGCCTTGGCGGACCAGGCTCTCCAACCTTGGCGCATCGAGGATCACCATGCCTCGAGCGCCATTTTTTTAATGATTCCTCGCTTGTCGAGCAGGCTCAATTGACGGCTGACCGTCTCGATGGTCAGCCCCAGCAACCCGGCCATCTCGCCGCGCGTCAGTGGCATGTCGAAACGATCGGCTGTTCCGCAAGGATTATGCGACCCCGCCCGTGCGAAGACGAGCAGCAACGCCGCCACCCGCTCCGCCGCCCCCCGCCGACCGATGATGTCGATCAACGCCTCGCCGCGTCGCAGACCGCCTGCTCCCGCACGGAGCAGGTCGCGCAGGGGATAGCGGAGCCCCTCAAGGCGTCAGCACGGTGTCCGCCGCCACGGGCAGCATCTGGGGATAGTCGAGCGTATAGTGCAGGCCCCGGCTTTCCTTGCGCTTCAGCGCGGAACGTACGACGAGGCGCGCAACCTCCAGCAGGTTGCGCAGTTCGATGAGGTCGGACGTCACACGGAAATTGCCATAATATTCGTCCACCTCCTGCGCCAGCAGCGCGACGCGGTGCTGGGCGCGTTCCAGCCGCTTGGTGGTGCGCACGATGCCGACATAGTCCCACATGAAGCGGCGGATCTCCTTCCAGTTATGCTGGACGATCACCTCTTCGTCGCCGTTGGTGACGCGGCTTTCGTCCCAGGCGCGGATCGGCGGGGGCGCGGGCAATGCGTCCCAATTGGCGCGGATATGCCTGGCCGCCGCCTCGCCGAACACGAAGCATTCCAGCAGCGAGTTGGAGGCGAGCCGGTTCGCACCGTGGAGGCCGCTTTCGGACACTTCGCCCGCGGCATAGAGGCCCGGCAGGTCGGTGCGCCCGTCAAGATCGATGATGACGCCGCCGCAGGTATAATGCTGCGCGGGCACCACCGGGATCGGCTCCTTGGTGATATCGATGTCCAGGTCCAGCAGCCGGGCGTAGATGGTGGGGAAATGGTGCCGGACGAACGCGGGCTCCTTGTGGCTGATGTCGAGATGGACATAGTCGAGGCCGAGCCGCTTGATTTCGTGATCGATTGCCCGCGCCACCACGTCGCGCGGGGCGAGGTCGGCGCGGGGATCGAAGCGAGGCATGAACCGCTCGCCAGTGCCGGGGAGCTTCAGGTGCCCGCCTTCGCCGCGCACGGCTTCGGTGATCAGGAACTTCTTGACCTCCAGATTGTAGAGGCAGGTCGGATGGAATTGGTTCATCTCCATGTTGGAGACGCGACAACCCGCGCGCCAGGCCATGGCGATGCCGTCCCCTGTCGCCCCGCGCGGCGCCGTCGAAAACAGATAGGTGCGGCCGGCGCCGCCGGTGCACAATATCGTCGCCTTGCCCAGCAATGCGTCGACATGACCGGTCGCCTTGTTGAAGGCGTAGACGCCCCAGACATGCCCGTCGCCCGAATATTTCTCGCCATGGCGGCTGGTGATGAGGTCGATGGCGACCCGGTCCTCCAGCAAGGTGATGTTGGGATTGGCGCGCGCGGCCTTGAGCAGCGCGATTTGCACGGCGGCACCAGTGGCATCGTCGACATGCACGATACGACGGTGGCTGTGCCCGCCTTCGCGCGTGAGATGCCAGCGTTCGCCAAAGGTCTCGCCGCCGTTGAAGGGCACGCCGAGCGCGGCAAGCCGGTCGATCGCGGCCGGCGCTTCGGACACGACGAACTCCACCGTGGCGCGATCGTTGAGGCCGGCGCCCGCGACCATCGTATCCTCGACATGCGCGTCGAAACTGTCGCCACCGTCCAGCACGGCCGCGATCCCGCCCTGCGCCCAGTTGGTCGATCCCCCGTCGAGCGCGCCTTTCGCCAGCACCACGACCTTGCGATCCTGCGCCAGATTGATGGCAGCGGTGAGGCCGGCGGCGCCGGAGCCGATGATGACGACGTCGTGGGTGGTGGTGGGCATCTTCGTCCTAAGGCTCGTCTATTGTCCGCTCGGGCTGAGCCTGTCCAAGCCGTTCCGTTTCCTGAAGAAATATGGGCCTTTCGACAAGATCGGGGTGAACGGATTTTTCCAATGCGGTGCTACGCGTCCGCCGTCAAATTCAGGAACACATCCTCCAGGTCGGGGTCCTTGGTCACCACGTCGACGATCGCCAGGCCGTCGGCCTGGACCGCGCTCAGCACCTGGCCGGCATTGGCCTTGTTCTTGAGATAGGTGATCGTCAGCGTCCGATCATCGGAAAGCTCCACCTTCTCGAAACAGGGATCGGACGGCAGGATCGTGACATCGCGGTCCACGGTCACCTGCACCATCTTTTCCTGCGCCATGGCGATGAGTTCGCGGGTCGGCTTGTCGGTGATGACGCGGCCGTGGTTGATGATCGCGATGCGATCGCACAGCTCCTCGGCTTCTTCCAGATAATGGGTGGTCAGGACGATCGTGACGCCAAGCTGGTTGAGTTCGCGGACATAGGCCCAGAGCTGTTGCCGCAGCTGCACGTCGACGCCGGCGGTCGGCTCGTCCAGCACCAGGATGGGAGGCGAATGCACCATCGCCTTGGCCACCAGCAGCCGGCGCTTCATGCCGCCCGACAGGGTACGGGCGTAGGCCTTTGCCTTGTCCTCCAGATGAACGGCCCGCAGTAACTCCATCGTGCGGCGCCGTTCCTTCGGCACGCCATAATAGCCGGCCTGGTTCTCCAGCGTCTCGAATGGCGAGAAGAAGGGATCGAACACGATCTCCTGCGGCACGATACCGATCGAATTCTTCGCGTTGCGCGGATGCTCGTCTATGTCGAAGCCCCAGATGCGCGCGCTCCCCGACGTCTTGTTGACCATGCCCGCCAGGATATTGATCGTCGTCGACTTGCCCGCGCCATTGGGGCCGAGCAGGCCGTATATCTGCCCGCGCGGGATGGACAGGTTCACGCCGTCCAGCGCCCGCTTACCGCCTGCATAGACCTTGGTGAGGTCGGTTATCTGGATAGCGGCCTGGGTGGGATCGGTCATGTTTTAGCTCTATGGGCATACAGTGTAGGGAAAGAAAGAGTTAGGACGCATCAGCCCCGTTCGCCCGGCCCCCGTCCAAGGGCTGCTCGTCTTTCCGGGCCAGGGCGAGCCTCTGCCAGGCCCTGCCCGGATGGAATTTGGCGCTTCTGCCTAGAATTGATCCGCAATATCCATCAGCCCCATCAGCTTCCTCGGCGCGACCTGGCGCCAGCTGCTGCGCAGGCGCTCGTCGATCTGATCCCAGTCGGTATCGCCCAGATCCAGCCTGATGCCGACCCAGCCGTCGCCGAAATAGGCGGGGCGGTAATAGCGCGCCGGATCGGCGTCGATCAGCATCGCCTGCTCGTCGGGCGCCGTGGTCTTGACCAGCACGGCAATGACGCCGTCGCCATGATGATCATGCGTGAAATAGGCGAATTTCTTGCCCTTCGCGATGCCGAAGCAGGGCATACCGTGGGAGGTGACTTCGTCGGCTTGCGGGAGCGCAAGGGCGCGTTCGCGCAAACGGTTCAGGATGAAGTCGGGCTGCCGCTCGCGCGTGACGAAGGCGGCCAGCGTCCGCGAATAAAGCTGATGCTCCGCCATCAGTACCCGCTCGGCCAATGTGTCGGCCGTATCGCCGGGCAGGATCGCGACCTGCGTCTGGGCGAGAATGGGACCATCGTCGAGTTCGGCCGTCACCACATGGACCGTGCAGCCACCATGCGTGTCCCCGGCCGCGATCGCCGCCTCATGGGTGTACAGACCCTTATATTTGGGCAGCAGGCTCGGGTGGATGTTCAGCATCCGGTTTTCCCAGCCAGCGACGAAGTGTGCAGGGAGTATCCGCATGAATCCGGCGAGTGCTACATATTGGGCGCCAGACTTGCGTATCTCGATATCGAGTGCCTGAAAGAATTGCGATTTGTCCTTGGCCGCTGGCTTTGGAAGGCCAAGTGTGGGGATGCCTTCAGCTGCCGACAACGTCAGGCCGGGCGCGTCAGGCCGATCCGCCGCGACTAGCACGAGTTCATAGGGGCACGCCGGGTCTTTGGCGGCATAGAGCAGTGCGCCCATGTTGGACCCGCGGCCCGAGATAAGCACTGCTACCTTCGCCTTCATGGCTCCCTCCCGCTTGCGGGAGGGGTCGGGGAGGGCCTGCAAGATCAGGCGTCCCGGACATTCCCTCCCCTGACCCCTCCCTGAAGGGAAGGCAACCTAGCCCCGATGCACCGCTTGCCAATCAGCCTTGGCGCTCCACGACTCCGCGCTACCCTTGACCGTGCAGCCCTTGTGGCCGCGCTGCACCGCGCCGATGCGGAACACCGTCTCGCCCGCATCCTCCAGCGCCTTGGTCACGCCGGCGACCTGGGTATCTTCCACGGCCAGCACCATGCCGATGCCGCAGTTGAACGTGCGCGCCATTTCCTCGGGCTCTATTTTCCCCTGCGCCTGCAGGAATGCCATCAGCCTAGGCTGATCCCAGGCGTCGGCGTCGACAACCGCGTGGCAATTGTCGGGCAGCACGCGCGGGATATTCTCCAGCAGGCCGCCCCCGGTGATATGCGCCAGAGCGTGAATCATGCCCGCACGTACCAGCGGCAACAGGCTCTTCACATAGATTCGCGTCGGCGCCATCAGCGCGTCGATCAGCAGCACTTCATTGTCGAACAGGGCGGGACGGTTCAGTTTCCAGCCCTTGTCATCAGCGAGACGCCGGACCAGCGAAAAGCCGTTGCTGTGGACGCCCGAGGAAGCGAGTCCGAGCAGCACGTCGCCCGCCTTCACGCGGCTGCCGGTCAATGCCTTGTGGCGCTCGACTGCGCCGACGCAAAAGCCGGCCAGGTCATAGTCGCCTAGTCCGTACATGCCCGGCATCTCGGCCGTTTCGCCGCCGATCAGCGCGCACCCGGCCAGCTTGCACCCGGCCGCTATGCCTGCGATCACGCGCTCGGCGACGCCGCTCTCCAGCTTGCCCGTGGCGTAATAGTCGAGGAAGAAGAGCGGCTCGGCCCCCTGCACGATCAGGTCGTTGGCGCACATAGCCACCAAGTCGATACCCACGCCGTCATGCCGGTCATGATCGATCGCGAGCTTCAGCTTGGTGCCGACGCCGTCATTGGCAGCGACCAGCAGCGGGTCGTCATAGCCGGCGGCCTTCAGGTCGAAGAAGCCGCCGAAGCCGCCCAGTTCCGCGTCGGCACCGGGGCGGCGGGTCGCCTTGGCGAGCGGCGCGATCGCGCGCACCAGCGCGTTGCCGGCGGCAATGTCAACGCCGGCCTTGGCGTAGCTGTAGGATTCGGTCTCGTTCATCTTTTGCGCGCGTAGAGCAATGTGGCGCCAAGGGGAACCACCTGCGTTCGGTTCGATCGTGCGTTCCGCGCTTGGCAGTCGCCAAGTTTCCCGGCAAAAGGCCGGCCGTGAACCTCGCCCTTCCCCGATCCTTGTCGTCCGGCCGACTGATCCGGCTGCTCTCGCGGCCGGTGCAGATCGCGCTCGCCATAGCGCTCGGCTTGTTCGCTGCGGCGCTCATAGCGCAGATGGACGGGGAGCGGGGCGTGCCGCCGATCGCCAGTGGCGGCGACTTCGAAGTGCCGGGCGTCAAGGTCGATGTCTTCGCCAAGGATGCTGACACGGCGCGCGAAGCCGGGTGGCGGATGGCCCAGCGCAAGGCGTGGACGATGCTGTGGACCCGGACCCATGGCGGCAGCGGCGCGCCAGGCCTTTCCGATGCGCAGCTTGGCGCGATGGTTTCGGGCATAGAAATCGAATATGAGCAGGCCGGCCCGAACCGCTATGTCGCAACCCTCGGGATATTGTTCGACCGCGCGCGCACCGGGCAATTGCTCGGCGTGTCGGGCCATGTCATGCGCTCGCCCCCGCTGCTGGTGATCCCGATCCTGTGGGACGGCGGATCGGCCGTATCCTATGAGCGGACCAACGAGTGGCAGAAGGCCTGGGCGCGCTATCGCACTGGGGACAGCGCGATCGACTATGTCCGCGTTGCCGGTTCCGTCGCCGACCCCATATTGCTCAATGCCGGGCAGGTCGGCCGGCGCGGGCGGCTGTGGTGGCGCGTGCTGCTCGACCAATATGGTGCTGCGGACGTCGTGATCCCGATCGCGCGTCTGGAACGGCAGTACCCGGGAGGGCCGGTCACCGGTCGCTTCACCGCGCGCTATGGGCCCGACAACATGCTGATCGGCAGTTTCGCGCTGCGCGCCGCGAGCGAGGCGGCGATCCCGGCGATGCTCGACCAGGCGACGCGCCGGCTCGACGAGCTTTATATCCGTGCGCTCGGCGACGGGCGGCTGCGGCCCGATCCCTCGCTGGTGATCGAAGAGCCGGTCGACGCCAATGTCATGGAAATCGAAAATGCCAGCGACCTGCCCGTCGAAGCGGTCGACGTTCCGGTCACTGCCGGATCGAGCGCCTTCTCGATCCAGTTCGACACGCCCGACGTCGGATCGGTCGGCGTGGGCGAAGCGACCGTTCGGTCGATTCCCGGTGTCCGATCGGCCGCGACGCGCAGCCTGGCGCTGGGCGGCACGTCGGTGATGCAGGTCAGCTTCGACGGTACGGTGGATATGCTGCGCACGGGGCTGCAGGCCCGCGGCTATGCCGTCACCGTCACCGGCTCTACGCTGCGCATCGGCAGGCGGCAGGCGCCATCGCAGGGGACCGCCACCACCGTCGGGGATCAGTGAGCCTGCGATGAGCCAGATCAGCCTGCCCTTCGACTGGTCGGGGCGCGAGCGGGACGGCGAATTCCTGGTCAGCGACGCAAACCGGATCGCCGTCGCACATCTGGAAAACTGGCGCGACTGGCGGCTGGCGGTGACGATATTGTCCGGCCCGCCCCGTTCTGGCCGCTCAACTCTCGCGCGAGAGTTCGTGCGGCTGAGCGGCGGTACCGCGATCGACGATGCGCAGGGCAGGGACGAACATATGCTGTTCCATGCCTGGAACAGGGCGCAGATCGAGGGTCGGCCGTTGCTGCTGGTGGGTCATTCCGCGCCCGCGCAATGGACGATCGCCCTGCCTGACCTGCGCTCCCGCCTGTTTGCCGCCCCGCATGTCACGATTGCGGAGCCTGACGAGGCCCTGGCCCTGGCGCTGATCGAGCGCGGGTTAGCGACCGCCGGAGCCGCCTTCGCGCCGGATGTCCCGTCCTGGCTTCTGCGCCGGATCGAGCGTAGCTACGCCGCGATCGCCGCCACGGTCCGCCTGCTGGACGGGGCTGCATTGTCATCTGGCCGTAAGATTTCTGTCGCATTGGCGAAAGAGGCCCTGCAAGCGGCCGGAATATTGCCTATAGCGTCCGACGACCCCGTCGCCGATCCGTAAAGAGTCCGATTTTGGCAGAAGCCGATCCCTCCATCAGCCTGGCGATGCCCGGCGACCGCTATTTCAACCGGGAACTGTCCTGGCTGAGCTTCAACCAGCGTGTGCTGGAGGAGGCGATGAACCTCGCTCACCCCTTGCTGGAGCGGCTGCGCTTCCTGTCGATTTCCGGCGCCAATCTGGATGAATTCTTCAGCGTGCGGGTAGCCGGCCTAAAGGGGCAGCAGCTCCAGAATCTCGACATGCGCTCCGCCGACGGCCTGACTCCAGCGCAGCAGCTGGCTGCTATCGGTGAGCGGAGCGGGCGCCTCATCCACGCCCAGCAACAGGTCTGGCGGGTACTGCATGGCGAGTTGAAGCAGGTCGGCATCGACGTGATCGGCCCAACTGAACCGCTGGATGCGGAGGTGGACGATTGGCTGCGGGAGCATTTTCGCACTCAGATATTCCCTATCCTCACCCCCCAGGCGCTCGATCCGGCGCACCCCTTTCCCTTCATCCCCAACCAGGGGCTGTCGATCGTCTTCGATCTGGAACGCCTGTCCGACAAGCAGCCGATCCGCGAACTTGTGATGATACCCACCTCACTCGCGCGTTTCGTACGCATCGCGGGCGATCCGGTTCGGTACATGGCGCTGGAGGCGGTGATCCGTCGTTTTTCGGGCGAGCTGTTCCCCGGATATCGGGTCCGCAACAGCGGGGTGTTCCGCATCATCCGCGACAGCGACATCGAGATTGAGGAAGAGGCGGAGGATCTGGTCCGTTACTTCCGCAGCGCGATCAAGCGCCGCCGTCGCGGGCGTGTTATCCGTCTGGAGATAGAGGAGCGCATTCCCGAGCCGGTCGAGGAGATGTTGCAGGACATGCTCCAGGGGCACGACGCCACCATCGAGGAGGTGGAGGGCTTCGTCGGCATCGGCGACCTGGCGGGCATCGTCGAGGAAGATAGGCCGGATCTTAAGTTCGAGCCCTATGCCCCTCGTTTTCCTGACAGAATTCGTGAATATGGCGGTGATTGCTTCGCCGCGATCCGCGCCAAGGATATCGTTGTTCATCACCCCTATGAGGCGTTCGACGTCGTCATAGCCTTCCTCAAGCAGGCTGCTTCGGACCCGGACGTCGTTGCCATCAAGCAGACGCTTTACCGCGCGGGCAAGCAGTCAGCCGTGATCCGTGCGCTGATCGATGCGGCGGAGGCTGGCAAATCGGTGACGGCGGTGGTGGAACTGAAGGCCCGCTTCGACGAAGAGCAGAATCTGATGTGGGCCGACGCGCTGGAGCGCGCAGGCGTCCAGGTCGTCTATGGCTTCATCGAATGGAAGACCCACGCCAAGATTTCGATGGTGGTGCGGCGTGAGGGCGATCAGTTCCGCAGCTACTGTCACTTCGGCACGGGTAATTATCACCCGGTCACGGCACGCATCTATACCGACCTCAGCTTCTTCACCGCCGATCCGGCCTTCAGCCGCGACGCTGCGGCGCTGTTCAACTATATCACTGGCTATGTCGAACCGGCGAGGCTCGAAAAGCTCGTGATGAGCCCGCGCGACCTGCGCAACCGGCTGTGCGAACTTATCGATGCGGAGATCGGCCATGCCCGGGCCGGACGTTCGGGTACGATCTGGGCGAAGATGAACTCGCTGGTCGATCCCGCGATAATCGAAAAACTCTATGCCGCCAGCAATGCCGGTGTGCAGATCGAACTCATCATTCGCGGTATATGCTGCCTGCGTCCCGGCGTGCCCGGCATGTCGGAGAATATTCGCGTGAAATCAGTGGTCGGCCGTTTCCTGGAGCACAGCCGCATCGCGGTGTTCGGCAATGGCAAGGCGCTGCCCAACAATGGCGCGAAGGTCTTCATCAGTTCCGCCGACTGGATGCCGCGAAATTTCGACCGCCGCGTCGAATTCCTCGTTCCGATCGAAAATCCGACAGTGCATGATCAGGTTCTCGACCAGGTCATGGTGGCCAACCTCATCGACAGCGAACAGAGCTGGGAGCTTGCGAGTGACGGGGACTATCGGCGGCTGGAACCGGGGGACAAGCCCTTCAACCTTCACCGTTATTTCATGACCAATCCGTCCCTGTCCGGTCGCGGCGCCGCGCTGGGCAGCGCCGCCGTGCCGACGCTCCGCCTGCGCGGCCGGGTCTGACGCGGGCCATGAATTCCATGCTCAGCCGCGTGCGCGCCCTCGCCGACGGCGCGTCAACTGCCGCCGAACCGGCCACCGCGCGCAGCGCCATCATCGACATCGGATCCAACAGCGTCCGGCTGGTCGTCTATGACGGCCCGCGTCGTGCGCCTTTCATACTCTTCAACGAAAAGGTGATGGCGGGCCTGGGCGCGTCGCTCGGCAGGACGGGCCGGATCGAGGATGCGGCGATGGCGCGCGGCCTGAAGGCGCTCGCGCGCTTCGTCCAGCTGTGCCGGTCGATGGCGGTGGAGCATGTCCGCTGCGTCGCGACGGCGGCCGTCCGTGACGCGCTCAATGGCGCTGACTTCATCGAGCAGGCCAACCGTCTGGGCGTGTCGGTGGAATTGCTGTCGGGTACGCAGGAGGCGGTCGCGGCCGGGCATGGCGTGTTGTCCGGAATTCCGCTCGCGAACGGCATCGTCGGGGATCTGGGCGGCGGCAGCCTGGAACTGGCGCGGGTGAAGGATGGCGCCGTGCACGCGACCCTATCGCTGCCGCTTGGCGTCCTGCGTATCCCGCCGATCCGGGCCAAGGGCGCGGGCGCGCTCGACCGGCACGCGAAGAAAATGCTGGACCGGGCCGAGTGGGCGCCGGAACCGGGCCTGCCTTTCTACCTGGTTGGCGGGTCATGGCGGGCGCTGGCCCGGCTGGATATGGAACTGACCCATTTCCCGCTTCCTGTCGTCCACCAATATGAAATGCCGGCGTCCCGCGCCGAGCAGCTCAGCCGGATCGTGTCGCATGTCCAGCGCAGCAGGCTCAAGGATATCCCGGCGATGACCGGATCGCGCGTGCCGACGCTCCCCGATGCCGCCGCTCTGCTGTCGACCATGGTGCGCCAGTTGCGGCCGAGCTGCCTGATCGTATCAGCCAATGGCCTGCGCGAGGGGTTGCTGTTCGGCGATCTGCCAGCCGACATCCGGTTCCAAGATCCGCTTTTGGCCGCGGCCGAGGCGGAAGGTGAGGCGCAGGCGCGTTTCCCCGGCCATGGCGACATGATCGACCGCTGGATCGCGCCGATCTTTCCCGACGACGGCCTCGACGTTCGCCGCATCCGTCGCGCTGCCTGCCTGCTCGCCGATGTCGGCTGGCGCGCCAATCCCGACTTCCGTGCCGAACGCGGCGTGGAGATAGCACTGCATGGCAACTGGGTTGGCATCACGGCGGTCGAGCGCGCGATGCTTGCGCAGGCCCTGTACAGCAATTTCGGCGGTGCCGGCAGCCCGCCCGATCTGGAGCGGCTTGCGCCTGCCGCGTCGCTCCAGTGCGCGCGCTTGTGGGGCTTGGCGATCCGCTTGGCCCAGCGCCTGTCGGGCGGTGTCGAAGGGCCGCTGCTTGCGACGCGGCTGGCGTTGGCGGACGGCACTCTGACGCTGCGGATGGCGGATGCCGATGCCCGCCTGTCGGGCGAGTCGGTCGAGCGCCGGTTGAAGCAGATGGCGCAGGCTATGGGCGTCGCACATGCCATCGCCGGCTGATCCGCGCGCTCTCTTTCCCCGCCCCGCAATTGCCGATAAGCCGGGGTGATGACAGCTTCTCCCGCGCCGATCTCCCGCTCGCTCTTCATCTTTTCGGTCCTGTACGGCGGCATGGTCTGTATCGCGGGCGTGCTCGGCGTGAAGCAGGTGGCGCTGGGCCCGCTGGCGGTGGAGGCGGGGATATTCGCCTTCCTGCTGCTGGTCATATTGTCGAGCGCGGTATCCGAGCTTCATGGATCGAAAATCGCGACGTCGCTTGTGCGGCTCGGCTTCGTGCCGCTGATCGTCTCGGCCGCGCTCATCCAGTTCGTGATCGCACTGCCGCACGATCCGGGCATGTATCCCCCCGCGATCGACGCTTTCCCGGTCGTCGTCGGGCAGGGCGCGCGGATGATGCTGGCAGGCCTTGTTTCCTACGGCACGTCCCAGACACTCAACGTGCTGATTTTCGCGCGGCTTTCGCGCGGCGAGGGCAAGCTGGTCTGGCTGCGCGGCATGATCGCGAGCGTCATATCGCAGATCGTCGACACAATTTTGTTCATCACGATATCCTTCTACGGTGAACGGCCGATCATGGATCTGATGGTCGGGCAGATGGTCACCAAGGTCGTCCTGTCGATCATCCTGGTTCCGCCGTTGATATCTCTGGCGGTAATGATCGGCCGGAGGCTGGATCGCTAACTTGCGGTAAGGCGTTGCAGGGCTTATGCGCCCGCGCATGTCCAGTAGCACCGCCCCCGACCCCGCCCTCCTTGCCAAGGCCGAAACCCTCGTTGAGGCGCTGCCCTATATGCAGCGCTACGCGGGCAAGACCTTCGTCGTGAAATATGGCGGCCACGCCATGGGCGACCCCGAAGCCGCTCGCGATTTCGCCGAGGATGTCGTGCTGATGAAGGCGGTCGGCATCAAGGTGGTGGTGGTGCATGGAGGCGGCCCGCAGATCGGTGCGATGCTCAAGAAGCTGGGCGTTGAATCGAAATTCGTCGGCGGCCTGCGGGTGACCGACGCGGAAACCGCGAAGATCGCCGAAATGGTGCTGGCGGGATCGATCAACAAGGAAATCGTCGGCTGGATTTCGGGAGCCGGAGGGCGCGCCGTCGGCATTTCAGGCAAGGATGCCGGTCTCGTGCTGTGCGAGAAGGTTGCCGGCAAGCGCGAGGCCGACCCCAATTCGGGGATCGAACGCAACGTCGATCTCGGCTTCGTGGGGGACCCGGTATCGGTCGACCGGCGGATTCTCGACACGCTCGCCGATGACGGCATCATCCCGGTGATCGCGCCGGTGGGGATCGGCTCTGACGGGCAGACATATAATGTCAATGCGGACACCATGGCGGGCGCCATCGCAGCGGAACTGAAAGCAGCGCGCTTTTTCCTTTTGACCGACGTCGCGGGCGTGCTGGACAAGCAGGGCGAGCTGCTGACCGATCTCGACCCTGCGGCCATCGCCCTGCTGCAGGCCGACGGCACGATTACGGGCGGCATGATCCCGAAGCTGGAGACATGCGTGACGGCGGTCGAAGGCGGCGTCGATGCCGCGGTCATCCTCGACGGGAGGGTCCCGCACGCGATGCTGTTGGAGATATTCACCCGGCAGGGCGCGGGTACGCTGGTCCGGGCCTGAGCCCGTGATCGATCGGGGCGACACTCTCTTCCTCGTACGCACCCATTATGTGGATGAAGGCCTCCTGTCCTTCCTGCGCGCCATGCGGGCAGGGGGCTATGACGTCGCCATCCTGCTGGATGCGACGAGCGATGCAGATGCCCCGGACGACATCCCCGTCATCCCGCTCGCACGTCCGGCGATTGAGGCGCTCGGCCTCTTCCTGCCGGACGATTTCGCGTGGCGTTGCGGTGACTACGGCCTGTATCTCGCGCTCCAGGCCTATCCGGGCAAAAGCCATTTCTGGATGATCGAGCCGGACGTTCTGGTGCATTCCCGCGACCCCGCAGGCTTTTTCGATCGGTTTCTGGCCTTGGACGCGGCGCTTCTGTGCGGCTGTCTGCGAGAGGCGAGTCCGAAATGGTATTGGTCGGCGTCTATGGCACCCACCGGCCTGACGACCTGGCGCCTGCTCTATTCGCTGGTGAGGATAAGCGCCGACGGGCTCCGCCTGATGCAGGCGAAGCGGACCGAGATGTCGCGCGGCTGGGCCGGTCCTTCTGCCAGGGAGGATCGACGCTGGCCGAATGACGAAGCGCTGACCGGAACGGTTCTGCACCATGCGGGGACGCGGTGCATCGATTTCAACGCGATCGGCCCGCGACCATTTTATGCAAAACGCAGCTTCACCTTCGACAAGCCGCTGTCTCGCAGCCGGATCGAATCGATGGCCCCCGATGATCGCCTCTATCACCCGGTTCTGGGCGGCGAGCGTTTTGCCGCCAAGGTCGGCAGGATGGTGAGCGAAGCGCGCCAACGCCACTCCTTCGGTTCGCTGCGTCTTTTCAACGCGCGGGTGCTTGGTGACTTCGCGCGCGAGGTCGGGCTGTCGCGCGCGCTGGGCATGGCGGCCGCCATCATCGCTGGGCAAGTCGACGCCCTGATCTTCAAGGCTATCGAGCGATTGTTACCGACCCGCCGCTAGCAGCGCGGGCTGCTTGCCCACGTCTCCAGTCGCCAGCCTCGACAAGCTGTGCGTCGGCTGAGGTTGCGTCGCGAAAATTCATTGCAGCCCATTTGGCCAATGCGCCACACGAGCGGAACGGGACAATGTGAAATTGGTCAAATATCCGTGGCTCTGCGCTTGTGGCCAAAGGGCAGCCTCGGGTAGAGGGAGGACGAAAGTCCCGCCGCCAGCAGGCGGGGCCAGCGGAGAATAGTGCATTGTTCGAGCTGCTCAACGCCCTCAATGGTATCGTCTATATCATCCTTGAAGCGATTTGGTGGATCATCATCATCCAGGCGGTTCTCAGCTGGCTTCTGGCCTTCAACGTCATCAACACCTCGAACGAATATGTCCGCAATGGCCTCTATGCGCTCGATCGGATGACCGAGCCGCTCTATCGCCCGGTGCGCAAGTTCATGCCTGATCTGGGCGCGCTCGATCTGTCGCCGATGGTCGTGCTGCTGGCCGTGATCATCCTGCAAGGGCCGGTCCGGGAGAACCTGTTCGCGGCGTTGATGCGGGCGGCAAGCTGACGCCGGCTTGGCGAACCGACGGGGCCGACCTGCTGCTCCACATCCGCCTTACGCCAGGTTCCGCACGGGAAGGGATTGGCGGGATCTGGGCCGATGCCGATGGCGATCAATGGCTGGCAGCGCGGGTACACGCCGTGCCCGAACGGGGCAGGGCCAATGAGGCGCTCTTCGCCCTGCTGGCGAAACGCCTCGCGTGCGCCAGGGGGTCGATTTCGCTGGAATCGGGGGAGACCAACCGGCTAAAGCGGCTGCGCATAGCGGGTGGCGCCGGGCTGGCGGCCATCATGGCAGAACAGGTTGGACAGGCATGACCATCGGCAAGATCATCGACGGCAAGGCCTTCGCCGCCACGGTGCGGGACAGGGTGGCGGAGCAGGTGCCCGCCTTCGTCGCGGCGGCCGGCCGGAAGCCGGGCCTGGCGGTGGTGCTAGTGGGCGAGGACCCGGCAAGCGCAGTCTATGTTCGCAACAAGGGCAAGATGACGCTCGCCGTGGGCATGGAAAGCTTTGAGTTCAAGCGTCCCGACAGTATCGGCGAAGAAGACCTGCTCGACCTCATCGAGGAACTGAACGAGGATGAGCGTATCGACGGCATCCTGGTCCAGCTTCCCCTTCCGCCCCATATCTCCGAGGTCGATATATTGGGCGCGGTCGATCCGGCCAAGGATGTGGACGGCTTCCATGTCGTCAATGCCGGCAAGCTGGCGACGGGTCAGCCTGCGCTGGTGCCTTGTACGCCGATGGGGTGCATCATGTTGCTCAAGGACGAGCTGGGTGACCTGTCGGGGCTGGAGGCGGTCGTCATCGGCCGCTCCAACATTGTCGGCAAGCCGATGGCGCAGCTTCTGCTCGCGGAAAACTGCACCGTCACGATTGCGCATAGCCGGACGCGCGACCTGGCCAGCGTCGTGCATCGCGCCGACATCGTCGTCGCTGCCGTGGGCCGCGCGGAAATGGTGAAGGGTGAGTGGATCAAGCCCGGTGCCACGGTGATAGATGTCGGCATCAACCGCATTGCCGACACCGAAGACGGCAAAGGCCGTCTGGTGGGCGATGTCGCGACTGCCGAGGCATTGGCCCATGTTCGTGCGATCACACCGGTGCCGGGAGGGGTCGGCCCGATGACCATCGCCGTCCTGCTCCGCAACACGCTGGTCGCCGCCAGCGCGCGCGCGGGCCTGCCCAAGCCCGAGGGCCTGTGACGCGCCACCCGGTTCTGCTCTGCCTGGTCGCAGCTGCTCTCGTTGGCGCCCGGCCACCGATGCGTTTCCAGCCGGACCCCAGTTCGGTCATCGCTGCGGAGATCGCCTTCAATCGCCTCGCTCGGGAAAAGGGTCAGTGGACCGCCTTCCGCGAGACAGCCGCAAAGGACGCGGTGATGTTCGTGCCAGAACGCACGCTGGCGCAGGCCTGGCTGAAGGGCCGCAAGGACCCGCCGCGGTCTGTCGCCTGGTCGCCATCCATCGTCTTCGTGTCGTGCGACGGGGCACTCGCGGCCAGCACCGGCAACTGGACGCGCGCCGACGACACGGTGGGCTATTTCACGACCATCTGGCGCCGGGACGAGAAGGGCGTCTGGAAGTGGGTACTCGACCATGGCGACACGCTGGCCGCACCACGCCCAGCGCCGGAATTTCTGACCGGGAAGGTCGCGACCTGCAAGGGCAGGCGGGGCGATCGGCCGGTCACCGATGGACCACCTCCCGACGGCCGGCGCGGCAAGCCTCCGACGGCCCCCGCAGGCGGCCCGATGCCCGTGCCCTCCGATGACAGCCTGACCTGGACCGCCGACATATCGCCTGACGGCGGCCGCCGTGTCACAGTGAAGATGTGGACCGGCGAAAGCTATCAAACCGTGATCGATGACAGGGTGGGGTCCGGCGCATGATGGCGCTCTTCATCTCCGCCTTCATCACCCTGTTCGTGGTGATCGATCCGCCCGGCTGCGCCCCCATCTATGCCAGTCTGACCACCGGCGCGAATGCCGCGCAGCGGCGCGGCATGGCGTTGCGCGCCGTGGCCATAGCTGCCTTCATACTGTTCGTGTTCGCCCTTTGGGGGAAGCAGTTGCTCGGGGTGCTCGGCATCTCGCTCCACGCTTTCCGTATCGCGGGCGGCATCATGCTGTTTATCATCGCGATGGACATGGTGTTCGAAAAGCGCACCCAGCGCCGCGAGGACCGCGCGCAAAAGATCGCGGAGACGCCCGAGGTGGAGGATGTCTCCGTCTTTCCGATGGCCATGCCGATGATCGCCGGGCCGGGGTCGATCGCCACCGTCATGCTGCTGATGGCGCGGGCGGACGGAATGGCTGAACGACTGGTTGTGATGGGCGCCGTCGCCGTCGTGCTGGCGCTCATGCTCGTCGCGTTGCTGGCGGCGGGGCCCTTGATGGGGTTTCTGGGCCGCAAGATAGAAGCCGTCATCACGCGGCTGCTTGGCGTGTTATTGTCTGCCCTCGCCGCGCAATTCGTCATCGACGGAATCAAGGCCAGCTTTTGAGGGCGTCTATCCTTAGTAGGCTATCGTCCCCGCCAGTGCATCGCTTCTCCGACCGGCTGAGCCTGTCGAAACTTGTTCCCGATCAGGGAAAGCAAGGTTGTTCGACAGGCTCAGACGAAAGGTGGGCTAAGCGCCGGACTCCGGCCTCAACTCCGTACGTCGCCTTCGGTCACCGGCACAATCTTGATTTCAACCCGGCGATTGGCGGCCTTGCCCTCGACAGTGGCGTTGGATGCGATGGGCTGGCTCTCGCCATAGCCGCGCGCCGCGATGCGGGCCGACTGGACGCCCTTGCCCACCAGATAGTCCGCGACCGACCGTGCGCGTCGCTCGGAAAGCGCCTGGTTGTAGGCATCGGTGCCGTCGCTGTCGGTATGGCCCAGCACGTCGATATAGGTTTTGGGATATTGGGACAGGATCGACGCGACTTCGCTCAGCGTAGGCTGGAACTGTGGCTGAACAGCCGCGCTGTCGGTGGCGAAGGTGATACCGGACGGCATCCGCAGCAACAGGTTGTCGCCGTCGCGAATGACATCGACGCCGGTGCCGGCCGTCTGCTCGCGCAGCTTGCGCTCCTGCGCGTCCATATAGGCGCCGATGCCCGCGCCCGCGACCGCGCCGATGCCCGCACCCAGGATCTTTTCCGTACGGTCGTTGCGGCCGCCGACCAGATCGCCGGCGAGATAGCCCGCCAGCGCGCCGCCGATGCCGCCGATAGCAGCCTTGGAAATCTGGCGCTGGCCGGTGTTGGGGTCGGTGGTGCAGGCGGTGGTGGCGAGCATGGCGGCAAGGCCTGCCGTGCCCATGATGCGGGTGGAAATCTTCATAACCCTGATCCTTCTTACATTGTCGGCTGCCTGCCCAAATGGGTGACGCACGGGCTTTGTTCCACAGCCGAACTGAATTGGCGATGAGGGCATGGTTGTGAAATTGAAAGGATCGTGGTTATGTGGCGCATCGCCATGGCCCCGCTCCCCCCGCCGCATATCACCCCTTTCCCGTGGATGGACCTCGTCATCATATTGGCGCTGGTGGCGCTGAACGGCGTCTTCGCCATGTCGGAGCTTGCGATCGTCTCCGCTCGCCGCCCGCGCCTGCAGGCCATGGCAAAGAACGGTCGCCGTGGCGCCACGACCGCGCTGGAACTGGCGGCCGATCCGGGCAAATTCCTGTCGACCGTCCAGATCGGCATTACCCTGATCGGCATCATCGCCGGCGCCTATTCGGGTGCCAGCCTGGGCGGCCCGGTTGGCGAGCGGATGCAGGCGCTCGGCCTGCCGGCGCGCTGGGCGGACAATGCCGGATTCGCGGTGGTCATCGCGCTGACCACTTATGCCTCCCTGATCGTGGGCGAACTGGTGCCCAAGCAGTTCGCCTTGCGCGCGCCCGAACCGATCGCCGTCATCATGGCGAAGCCGATGTTGTGGCTGGCCCGCATCACGGCCCCGATCGTCTGGGTGCTGGACGGATCGAGCGCGCTGATCTTCCGCCTGATCGGCCTGAACCGCGAATCGGAAAGCCACGTCACTGCCGAGGAGTTGCACCTGATCGTCGCGGAGGCGAGCAAATCGGGGGTGATCGAGGAAAGCGAGCGCGCCATCATCTCCGGCGTCGTGCGCCTCGCCGACCGCCCGGTGCGCGAAGTGATGACGCAGCGCATGGACGTCGACTGGATCGACATCGACGCCGACGAGGAGACTATACGCGTCCGCCTGCTGGAAACGCCGCATACCCGCCTGCCGGTCGGGCGCGGATCGGTGGAGGAGATTTGCGGGATCGTCCAGGCGCGCGACATCATGACTGCGCTGTTTCGGCGCGAACCGATCGACCTCAACGCTCTGATGCGCAAGGCGGAGGTGGTGCCTGACCAGGTCGATGCCATGGACGCGCTGGAGGTGCTGCGCCGGTCGGACGTGCCGATGGTGATGGTGCATGATGAATATGGGCATTTCGAAGGGATCGTGACCCCGGCGGACCTGTTGTCCGCCATCGCCGGTCAGTTCGCGTCGGATCGCGACGCCTATGAGGAACCGGACCTTGTCGAGCGCGAGGACGGCAGCCTGCTGGTCTCGGGCCAGATGCCCGTCGACCTGCTCGCCGAACGGATCGGCATCGGCTTGCCGGACGACCGCGACTATGCGACCGTCGCCGGCCATGCGCTGTGGCTGCTCAAGCGCCTGCCGGAAGTCGGCGACTATATCGACGACCAGGGATGGCGGTTCGAGGTCGTCGACATGGACGGGCGCAAGATCGACAAGCTGCTGGTGGCGGAACGCTGACCGCGCTGGATGCGCTGTCCCATGCCGTCGGGCAGGCGCTCGCGGCAAAGCCCGCCGGCCTGCTCGTAGTGGGTCTCGCCGGCGCGCAGGGCAGCGGCAAGACGACGCTTGCGCAGGCGCTGAAGGCGCGGCTGGACGCGGATGGGACCGCTACGGCGCTGCTCTCCATCGACGATCTGTATCTGACCCTCGCGGAGCGAACGGCGTTGGCCCGCAAAGTCCATCCGCTGCTGCAAACGCGCGGCGTACCGGGCACGCATGATGTGGCGCTGGGGTTGGCGATCATCGCGGCATTGGAGCGGGGTGAGGCCACTTCCCTGCCGCGTTTCGACAAGGCCGCCGATGACCGGCTGCCCCCGGACCGATGGGGCAATGCGCCGGCCGATACGCGCATCCTCATTCTGGAAGGCTGGTGCGTCGGCGCGCGGCCACAGGAGGACGGCGCGCTGGCCGATCCCGTCAATGCGCTGGAACGGGACGAAGACCCCCGCGGCATCTGGCGCCGCTTTGCCAATAATGCGCTGGCCGGCGATTATCAGCGTCTGTTCGCACGGATCGACCTGCTCGTCCTGCTCGCCGCGCCAGGCTTCGGGACGGTATTGCGCTGGCGCACTCAGCAGGAGCATGACCTGCGCCGACGGGGTGGGAAGGGCAGGAGTGTCATGTCCGACGTGGCCATCGCGCGCTTCGTTCAACATTATGAGCGGCTGACGCTGCACATGCTGGCCGAAATGCCGGAACGGGCCGATATCGTGATTTGTCTGGCCGAAGATCGCACCATAGGCTGATAGCGACGGGTCTGGGCATGGAAGATGCCGCGCAATCAGGCTATCGGTGGAGCGACAGACTGTCTGGGTCGCCGCATCGCGTTCCGGTCCCAACGCAGTCGCCCAACGAAGGACCGCCATGGAGGCGCAAACGTCCCTGAAGATCAAGCTGCAGCTGCTTTGCGGCGACGGCTATGCCATGGGACCGGGCAAGGCCGACCTGCTGGAGGCGATCGCGCGCGAAGGCTCGATCTCCGCCGCGGGCAGGGCGCTCGGCATGAGCTACCGCCGTACCTGGCTGCTGGTTGACGAAATGAACCGCTGCTTTTCGGAAAAGCTGGTGGAGACGCTGTCGGGCGGTGGGCGAGAACGCGGGGCGCGGGTGACGCAGGGTGGCCAGACTATCCTGGCTGCCTATCGCGCGCTCCAGCACGAGGCTGCGTCATTGCTCGAGTCTGACGCCTATGCGCGGTTGACCCGGCACCTGCTCGAAATGCCTCTCCCCGCGAAAAACGTTCCCGATCCCGACTGACGGTCGTCGCGTCGCACCCAGTATTTCTTCCGCCAGAAAATCGTCGGCCGGCCGATCTCCATCTACGGCCCGCGCGGCGCCTATTGGCTGCTGTTCGCCGATTCGGACCTGCTGGACGGTTATGGCACCGATGGCCGCACCGATTTCCGGTCGGACAGCTATGCCGCCTTTGGCGAGGTGAACTGGCGGCCGGTCGATGGCCTGACCCTGACCGGCGGCCTGCGCTATACCTATGAACAGAAGGAGGGTGTATATGACACATTCACCTTCGGCGGCCCGGCGGTCGTCACGCCGGCGCAGCGGGCCAGCCAGCTGTCGATCCTGCGAGGCCAGAGCTACAGCGCGCGTGACAGGGACGGGGATTTCACCGGTCGAACCAACATCTCCTACGCTCTGGCCGACGGCGTGCTGGGCTATGCCAGCTATGCGCGCGGCGCGAAGTCGGGCGGCATCAACATGTCGGGCCTGCCGCTCGACAATGCCAACCTGCCCGCGCTCAATACGGCCGTCGTCCGGCCGGAGAAGAACGCCGCCTATGAGATTGGCCTCAAGACCGCCCTGTTCGACCGGCGGCTGATCTTCAACATCGACGCCTATTATACCCTCGTGCGCGATTTTCAGACCAATGTGACCGACACCGGCGCGGCGGTGGCGCTGCGCACCTATCTCGCCAACATTCCCAAGGTGCGTGTGCGCGGCATGGAGGCCGATGCGGTCGCGCAGGTGACGCCCGATCTCCAACTGCGTGCATCGCTCGCTTATGCTCAGGGGAAATATATCTCCTATCCTAATGGGCCATGCCCGATCGAACTGATTGGCACCGGTACCTCCGCCTGCAACCTTAGCGGCCGGGGCCTTTCCGGCCTGCCCAAATGGTCGGTCACATGGGGCGCCGACTACAGCGTGGGCGCCTTTTTCCTTCACGCCGACGCCAATGCGCGAACCCGAACCTTCGGCGATCCGACCGCATCGGCCTACACGGTGATCCGGGGATATACGGTGGTCAACGGCAGCGTCGGCTTGCGGCTGGGCAAGAAACTGGAACTCGCCCTGTTCGCGCGGAACCTGTTCGACAAGGACTATATGCAGAATCTGACGATCCAGGCCGGCAATTCAGGCCTGATCGTCGGCACGCCCAGCGATCCGCGCAGCATCGGCATCACCCTGCGCGCACGACAATAGGGGCAACGTCGGCAGGGACGGACAAGCGTTTGACCCAGAACTGCATGGCATGGTCGGTTTCGTCCGCCTGGCCGATATCCTTCCAGGCGAACTGCGTTACCAGCCCATCGACCGGAGCATAGCCGCGAGCGCGCCAGAATCGGTCGAGCGGTGAATAGGCGGTGGGCCGGGCGGGGTGATCCGCCGGCCTGACGACCGCGCAGAAGCAGCTCGTGCCGAAGCCGAACGCGCGGGCTTGCGCCTCGCGCCGGTCGAAAAATGCATGGCCGATGCCTTGGCCCCGCCAGTCCGGCAGCAACACCGATTCGCCGAAATAATAAATGCCCGCCACGTCCAGTCCGCGCGCCGCGAAGGGAGCGGCGAAGGCTTCCGCATGGTCGCGCATCGGAGCAGCGGTGGCGGCGCCTACCAGCCTTTCCGCGCCGTCCGCATCGTCGAACGCTCCGACGATCAGCGCGCCCGCGCTTTGCCCATAGGCGGCCAGATAGTCCCGCTCATAGGCGAGATCGCCATCGTACAGATAGGGGAAGTCGCGGAACACCGCGATCCGCAAATCCGCCAGCCCGTCCAGCGCGGCATGGAGCGCCGCGCCGGTCAGATCGACGATACGAAGCGCCAGTGTCGGACCCTACTCGGCCGCGTTGGCGGCCGGCGCAGCGGCGTTCGCGCCGTTGGCGGCCGCATTGTCGCCACCCTCGGCAGCGGCCGGGGCCGCATCGGCCGCCGGCAGCGGCAGGTTGGATCCCTGGGTATTGAGCCAGGCGATCAGGTTGGCGCGATCGACCGGGTTGCCCAGGCCGGCGAAGGTCATCTTCGTGCCGGGCGCGAATTCGCGCGGGCTGGTCAGCCATTGATCCATTGCCTCGAACGTCCAGGTCCCGCCCTTCTTGGCCAGCGCGTCAGAGAATGCGAAGCCCGCCTTGCCATGGCCGATTTCCTCGCCGACCGTGCCGAACAGGTTGGGGCCGATGCCGTTGGCGCCGCCCGAATTGACTGTGTGACACGCCGCGCACTTGGCGAAGACCTTCTCGCCCGCTGCAACATCGGCGGACGCGAGCAGTGTATTCAGTCCAGGACCGGCTGGGGCACCGCCTTCGCCCTCTGCTTCGACGCCCTCGATTGCATAGCCCATCTTTTCGGGCCGTTCCTCATGGAAATATTTGGAACTGACGATCGCGCCACCAAGCGCGATGATCCCGGCGAACAGTGCCCAGCCCGCAGCGGTATTGAAACGATCGCCCATTCGTCCGGATTCCCTTGAAGATTTTGTCTTTAGGCCTGCTTGAGCGGCCCCTTTACCGCGCAGCCATAATGGCGCAAGTGCGAAGGCGCAAGCAGGGTTGCGCGCCATTTCATGCTTCTTTCCGGCTCCGGGCTTCTCGCGCTTGCGCGCGCGCCCTCAACTGCCTAAGCGCGCTACCCTGAATGGAAAACTACCCCGCTCCCGCCCGCGCACTCGTCGCGCAACTTGCGAAAGCCGCCGCGGCCGACCCGGCGCGCACGGTCGCCTATCAGGGCGCGCCGGGCGCCAATTCTCACCTCGCCGCGCTGGGCTATGCGCCGGACTGCATTCCCTTGCCCTGCTACGCGTTCGAGGACGCGATCGACGCTGTACGATCCGGCACGGCGGCGCGGGCGATCATCCCGATCGAAAACAGCCTGCATGGCCGCGTCGCCGACATGCATTTCCTGCTGCCGGAATCGGGCCTCGCCATCGTCGACGAATATTTCCTGCGCATCCGCCACTGCCTGATGGCACCGGACAGCGTGCCGGTGACCCGCGCGATCAGCCATGTCCAGGCACTGGGCCAATGCCGCCACTATCTGCGCGAGCGCGCGATCGAGCCGGTGGCCTATGCCGATACCGCAGGCGCGGCGGCCCTGGTCGCCGAAGCGCGCATTCCGGGCGAAGGCGCGATTGCGCCCTATCTGGCGGCGGAGCTTTACGGCCTGCGCCTGATCGCGGAGAATATCGAGGACAGCGACGACAATATGACGCGCTTCCTGGTGCTCGCCCCGCAAGCCAAACCACCCCAGCCCGGCGTGGGTCCGGTGATGACGACCTTCCTGTTCGAGGTGAAGAACGTCCCCGCCGCGCTCTACAAGGCGATGGGCGGCTTTGCCACCAACGCCGTCAACATGACGAAGCTGGAAAGCTATCAGCGCGGCGCCAGCTTCGCGGCCACCGAATTCTTCTGCGACATCGAAGGGATGCCCGGCGACCCGACGGTCGATCGCGCGCTCGCCGAACTGGAATTCCACACCAAATGGGTCCGCATCCTCGGCAGCTATCGCCAGGCCCGGCCGCGCACCTGACCGCACCCGCTTTCACGGGCATGAAAGCACGCGTATAGCTTGGCCATGCTCACCGCGATCCTTGTTTCTGCCGTCGCCATGAGCGCTATCGTCGCCATACGCTATCTGCTGGCGAGCGGTGGCTTCGCGCTGGCGACGCGGGTGAGGTCGCCTGGCCTCTATGCCGGTCTGGCGCCCCAGATCAGGCGGGAGATCGGCTGGTCGCTGCTGTCGGCGGTCATCTATGGCGTGCCGGCGGGGATCGTCGCCTGGGGCTGGCAGGCGAGGGGGTGGACGCGGATTTATAGCGACCCTTACGCCTATCCGCTCTGGTATCTGCCCGTCTCGGTGCTGCTCTATCTGCTGGCGCATGATGCCTGGTTCTACTGGACCCATCGCTGGATGCACGCGCCGCGACCCTTCCGCATCGCCCATGCCGTCCACCATGCCAGCCGACCGCCGACCGCCTGGGCGGCGATGAGCTTTCATCCGCTTGAGGCGCTGAGCGGCGCGATCGTCATCCCGATGCTCGTGCTGCTCATTCCCATCCATGTGGCGGCGCTCGGCACGGTGCTGGCGATTATGACGGTGATGGGCGTCGCCAACCATATGGGGTGGGAGATGTTTCCGCGCGCGCTGGTGCATGGGCGCGCTGGGCGGTGGCTTATCACCGCGAGCCATCATCAGCGGCACCATGCCGACTATCGCTGCAATTACGGCCTTTATTTCAGGCTGTGGGACCGGCTGTGCGGCACGGACCGGGGCCTGGGCGATTTCAGCGGGGGGCGGAAATGAGGCCGGTCCGGATCGCCTGCGTAGCCTTGGCGGCGGCCCTGATCGGCGCAGCGCCAGCCGATCTGCCCCAGCCGCTGTCGATGGACGTTCAGGGGCTGCGATCGGCGCGGGGGGCGATCCTGATCTGCGTCACGCAGGCGCCGGACCATTTTCCCGATTGCACCGCCGATCCCAACAGGCGTCATTTTGCTGTGCCGGCGTCGGGCCAGCCGATCGCCCTTGGTATGCTGGCCCCCGGCAGCTATGCGATCGCGCTCATCCATGACGAGAACGGCAATGGCCGGCTGGATACGATGCTGGGTATCCCGCGCGAGGGGGTCGGCTTCTCCGGCAATCCGGCGATCCGCTTCGGCGCGCCCAGCTTCCGATCGGCCAGGTTCGTCATCACCGGGGCACCGATGCGGCAGGACGTGCGCGTCAAATATTTTCTCTGACGCGCCGGGTGGAACCTGTAACCCATCCGAAACATTCTAGGCCCCAGTTATCTATCGCAGAACAGGGTCAATCCATGACAGCATTTCGCCGTATCGCCGCCGCGCTTCCCTTGGCGGCGCTCGCCTTCGCCATGCCCGCCATGGCGCAGGATGAGGAGCAGCATAGCACGCTGACCGTCGGCGCCGGCGCTGCGGTCGTGCCGACCTATGAAGGATCGGACGATTATCGCGTCATCCCGATCGCGCAGGTGCGGGGCAAGGTTCATGATTTCGCGTTCTGGACGCGTGGGACGTCGCTCTATGTGGATGCGATTCCCAACACCGACGACAGCGGCATGGACTTTCAGCTCGGCCCGCTGGTCAATCTGCGGCTCGACAGGACCAGCGGGAAGGGCATCAAGGACCCGCAGGTCCGCGCCCTCGGCAAGCTCGATACGGCCGTCGAGGTCGGCGCGTTCGTCGGCATCGGCAAGACCGGGATCATCACCAGCGCCTATGACAATCTGTCGGCGCGCGTTGCCGTGACGAAGGACGTGGCCGGCGCGCATGAAAGCTATATCGTCACCCCGGCGATCGAATATTTCACGCCGCTGTCGGTCAACAGCTTCGTCGGCATCGGCGTGTCCGCAGACTATGTCGGCAAGAAATATGGCCGCTATTATTACGACGTCACGTCGCCCGCGGCGTCACTCGCCAGCGGCCTGCCGCTCTACAGCCGCGCCGGCGACAAGGCCGGTTTCAAGCGGGTCGGCGTCAACCTAACCGGCGGCTATTCGCTGTCGGGCGATCTGCGTCGGGGCTGGGCGCTGTTCGCGCTGGGCGGCTATTCGAAGATGCTCGGCCGCTATGGCGACTCGCCGGTCGTGGCGATTGCCGGCGACAGGGACCAGTGGGTTGGCGCTGTCGGCATCGGCTACACCTTCTGATCCTGCCCTTTCCCCTGTTGTCTGGACGTGACGGTGCCCATATGGGCGGCTATGAAGGCGCACAGACAGGAGACATGAAGCGTGGCGACCCTTGGACTGAGTGAGGCCGACAAGGCAGCGGTGGAGGCGTTTCGGCGTGACGTGGTCGACCCTTCGCGGGACAGCCTGGTGGTCGTCGACTTCTGGGCGGAATGGTGCGGGCCGTGCAAGCAGCTGGCCCCGGTGATCGAGAAGGTCTGCGCCGAATATGCGGCCAAGGGTGTCAAGCTGGTCAAGGTCAATGTCGATGAAAATCCCTTCATCGCCCAGCAGTTTCGCGTCCAGTCGATCCCCACGGTCTATGCCGTGTTCCAGGGTCAGCCGGTCGCCGATCTCAGCCAGGCCCGCACCGAGGGGCAGCTGAAGCAGTATCTCGACAAGATCCTCGGCCAGTTGCCGGTCCAGTCGGACGAAAAGGCACAGCTTGAGGAGATCGCCCCGCTGATCGCCATGGGCGAGGAACTGCTTGCCGCTGGCGAGGCCGATCGTGCCCTGTCGGTGTTCGATCAGATCGCCGAGATCGTGCCCGACAATGTCGAGGTCGCCGCAGGGCGCGCGCGCGCTCTTGTCGCGCTCGAGCGGCTGGACGAGGCGGAGGCCGTGCTGGCCGCGTTGCCGCCCGAGGCGGCGAAGGACCAGGCGGTCGATCGTGCCCGCGCGGCGATCGCCCTGGCGCGCGATGCGAAGCCGGTGGCCGACCTGTCTGCCGTTCAGGCAAAGGTCGCCGCCGATCCCGATGATCACGACGCCCGCTTCGAGCTGGCCGGCGGGCTGATGGCCAATGGCGATCGCGATGGCGCCGCAGAGGCGTTGCTGGAGATAGTGCGGCGCGACCGGGCATGGAACGAGGGCGCGGCCAAGGCCCAGTTGCTGACCATCTTCGGCGCGGTCGGGCTGGAAGATCCCTGGGTTTCGGCGCAGCGGCGCAAATTGTCGCAGATATTGTTTTCCTGACCCGATGCCCAGCGCGCGCGTCTCGATCTTTCCCTTGCCCGGCGCGCTGCTGCTGCCGGGCATGGACCTGCCGCTCCATATCTTCGAGCCGCGCTATCGTTCGCTGATCCATGACGCGATGGCCCGCGACCGGCGCATCGGCATGATCCAGCCGCGTTCCGGCGGCGCAAAGCCTGCCCTGTTCGACGTCGGTTGCCTTGGCCATGTCGCCCAGATCGATGCGCTGGAGGACGGCCGCTTCAACATCGTGCTCCACGGTCTCGCCCGCTTCCGGGTGGTGCGCGAACTGGATGTCGCGACAGCCTTCCGTCAGATCGAGGCGGACGTGGAGCAGGCCCCGGGCGAGGACGAGATACTCGCCGCTGTCGAACGCGCCGCCCTGGAGCAGGAGGCGCGCCGCTTCGCCGATGCGCTGGGCTATGTCGTCGACTGGTCGGCCGTGTCGCGGCTGGACGACACCGCGCTGGTCAACGGTATCGCCCAGATCGTGCCCTTCGACCCCGCCGCCAAACAGACGCTGCTGGAGGCCGACACGCTGCCAGAACGATCCGAACGGATCATCCAGCTGATGCAGATGTACGGCCGCGTCGAACGCGACGGCGGTGGCGCGACCATGCAATGAGCGACGGGCCGCCGATCGATCCTTGGCTGCTGGGGAAGCTGGCATGTCCGGTAACGCGCACCGCGCTGCGCTGGGACCCGGTGCGGAGCGAACTGCTGTCCGACGAAGCTGGGCTGGCCTTTCCGGTGCGAGACGGCGTCCCCCTGCTCGTCATCAGGGACGCGCGCGTCATTTGAACGCGGCGATGCATTCCACCTCCAGCGGCGCGCCGCGCGCCAGACCGTCCGCGCCGAAAGCGCTTCGAGCCGGCAACCGCTTGCCCTCGAAATAGGACATGTAGGTGCCGTTGAAGCGCGGCCAGTCGGCCATGTCGTCCAGCATGACCGTGCATTTGACAACATGGCCGAAGTCCAGCCCGTTATCCTTCAATATCTTGCCGATCGCATCCATCGCCACCCGCACGGCCGCGTCGAACCCTTCCTTGTGCGGGTCCATGCCCTCTGGAACCTGGCCGATCTGCCCGGACATGTAGAGCGTGTCGCCCCCCCGGACGGCGGGCGAGAAGG
>JBEVME010000026.1:0-22002 GCA_040508785.1 Sphingobium sp. | reverse complement strand
CCTCTGGGCGAGGATTGCCGCGACTGGGCGCAGAAGCTGTCCGACCATGAGCGCAACCTGCTGACGCAGATCTTCCGCTTCTTCACCCAGGCGGACGTCGAGGTGCAGGATTGTTATCACGAAAAATATGGCCGCGTGTTCAAGCCGACCGAGGTCAAGATGATGCTGACCGCGTTCAGCAACATGGAAACCGTCCACATCGCCGCCTACTCGCATCTGCTCGACACGATCGGCATGCCAGAAAGCGAATATAGCGCCTTCATGCAGTATAAGGAGATGAAGGACAAACACGACTATCTGCAGCAGTTCGGCGTCGACACGGACGAGGATATCGCCCGCACGCTGGCGATGTTCGGCGGCTTCACCGAGGGGCTGCAACTGTTCGCGAGCTTCGCGATGCTGATGAATTTCCCGCGCTTCAACAAGATGAAGGGCATGGGCCAGATCGTCACCTGGTCGGTCCGCGACGAGACCCTGCATTGCGAGGGCATCATCAAGCTGTTTCACGCCTTCTGCAAGGAACGCAACTGCCTGACCCCCGCGGTCAAGGAAGACATTATGGACATGTGCCAGAAGACGGTGCGGATCGAGGATGCGTTCGTCGATCTGGTGTTCGAAATGGGCCCGGTCCCCGGCATGACGCCCAAGGACATCAAGAAATATGTCCGCTACATCGCCGACTGGCGGCTGGGCCAGCTGGGCCTCAAGCCCATCTACATGATCGACGAGCATCCGCTGCCCTGGCTCGCGCCGCTGCTGAACGGCGTGGAGCACGCCAATTTCTTCGAAACCCGCGCGACCGAATATTCGAAGGGCGCGACGCGCGGGCAGTGGAGCGAAGTGTGGGATGCGTTCGATCGGCGCAAGACGCTGAAGACGACACCGGCCAATGTGGACGAAGCGGAAGCCGACATGTTCAAGGCGGCGGGTATCGCTGCGGAGTGATGCGTTTCGCGACGGGGCCAGCCGGATATCGGCTGTCCCGTCGGCCGTTCAGGCGTCGGCCATGATCTCGATCAGATTGTCGTCGGGATCACGAAAATAGACTGACAGGCCGGGCAGGCCGTGCGCGTCGATGCGATCGACCGGGCCTTCGACGATGGCAACGCCCGCCAATCGCAGCAGATCGACCACCGGATCGATCGCACCCTGCCAGCGCAGACAGATATCGGCCGAGCCGGGGGTAGGATGTGCGGCCACGGGACGCAGGCCGTTGTCCAGCCGATGTACGCTGAAGAGCGCTCCCCCGATTGCGATCTGGCGGACCAGCACTACCCCTTCGACGACACGTTCCGTGCGGCCCTTGGCGCCGAAGATCTTGTCGTAGAAGGCACAGCTGCGGTCCACGTCGGCGACGGTGATGGCGACATGATCGATGCCCGCGATCACGATTTCGCGGCCTCGACCGGAGTGGACGTCTGCCGCCCCATCATGCGCGAATGTCCGCGACGGCGGCGATCGCTTCCCGGTTCGTGCGAAAGGCATTGGCCGGGTGTTCCTCATCGGCATAGCCGAAGGAAATACCGCAGACGATGTTCTGATCGTCGGCAATCGCGAAGTGGCGCCGCACGAAGTCCGCCCGGCTGGCCAGCGCCGCCTGAGCCACCGTCGCGATGCCGTGGCTTTGCGCCAGCAGCATGACGTTGGCGACATAGATGCCGCAATCGACCGCACCATAGCAGCTCAGCGATTTGGGCGAGGTGACGATCATGACATGGGGCGCACCAAACAGGCGGAAATTCTCCAGCGCCTGGCGCGACGAGGCTTGGCGGTCGCCAAAGGCTATGCCGACGCTTTCGTAGAGCTGGCCGCCGCACTCGCGCTGCCGCGCCTTGTACTTGCCTACATATTCGACCGGGAACGGAATGTCGGGCGTCGGCACTGGCCGCACCGCGCCCGCCGCCAGGTCCTGCGCATGGGCGAACAGCTCGCTCCGGAACCGCTCCGTCGCCTCGCCCTTGGTGACGATGACGCTCCATGGCTGGAGATTGCACCAGGAGGCGCTGAGCTGCGCCACCGACAGCAGGCTGGAGATGATGGCGTCCGGCACGGGATCGGGCCGAAAGGCGCGGCAGCTGTAGCGATCGGCCAGCAGTTGTGCGACGGCGCGGGAATCCCCGGTCCAGTCGCGCGCATCTTCGAGTAGATCTTCCCGTGTCATCGTCCGCTCGCTTCGTTCATGGGTTCGGGCCGGCACCGCATATGTCACGCGGCAAGGCCTAGGATAAGGCCGCTGGTGGGGACGCCTGCATCCGCGGCGACCAATATGTGCCGGGGGTCGGCAATCTGGTTGGCGGCGTCGCCGCGCAGTTGGCGCACCGCCTCGGCAATGCCGTTCAAACCCTGGATATAGGCTTCGGCGAGCAGTCCGCCATGGGGATTGAGCGGCCATCTCCCCCCGAGCGCGAGCGCGCCGCTGGCGACCAGGGCCGGCGCCTCCCCTAGCCCGCAAAAGCCGAGTTCCTCCAACTGGATGAGAACATAGGGGGTGAAATGATCGTAGAGGATGAGTGCATCCATGTCCTCCGGCCGCAGGCCCGACTGGCGCCAGAGCTGGCTGCCGACTCCGGCCATTTCGGGCGAGCCGGTGATCCGCGGGCGGTAGAAGCTGGAAATGACCTCCTGATCCGGCCCCATGCCCTGCGCCGCTGCCTGGACCACGACGGGTGTACGCCGCAAGTCGCGGGCGCGGGCAACGCTGGTGACCACGATCGCGACGGCACCGTCGGTTTCCTGGCAGCAGTCGAGCAGCCGCAGCGGATCGGCGATCAGGCGCGATTGTTGATGATCCTCCAGCGTGATCGGGCGGCGGTAGAACCAGGCTTTTGGATTGGTCGCCGCATGGGCGCGGGCGAGGACCGAGACCTGGCCGAAATCCGCGCTCGTTGCGCCATAATCCTGCATGTATCGCTTGGCGACGATGGCGGCATAGGCGGGCGGCGAGACGAGGCCGTGGGGCCTGTACCAGCCCCAATGCACTTCGTCGGAGGTTGCGGCGGGCGTAGCGGCGGCCGGCCGGCCCGCGCCGTAGCGGTGCGCGCCCGAACGCCCGTTTAGAGCGCGATAGCAGACCACCGTCTTCGCGACGCCCGCCATCACCGCCATGCAGGCGTGCTGGACGACCGCGCAGCAGCCCCCACCCCCGAACGGCGTCTGGCTCATGAAAGTGACGTTGGCCAGGCCCAGATTGCGGGCGACCTCCGACTGCGGGCTGTTGTCCATCACATAGGTGACGAGCCCATCGACATCGTCGGGCGACAGGCCGGCGTCGCGCAGCGCCGCCATGATCGCGTCCAGCGCCAGCCGCATCTCCGACCGTCCCGAACCCTTGGAAAATTCAGTCGCGCCGATCCCCGCGATGGCCGTGTCGCCAAAGCCCCTCATGACAGCGCTGAACCCAGCATCCGCATCAGTCGGCGAGGGTCGTCACTGCAGCAGGCGCGTCCGCCGCGATCACCGCCCTGTCGCGGATGAGGGCCGCGATCTCGTCGGCGCAATAGCCCAGATCGGCCAGGATCGAAGCCGTGCTGTCGGCAAAGACCAGAGGCGGGCCTTGCGGCTTGCCCGGTGTGCGCGACAGATCGACGCACAGGCCAGGCTGCCCGATGCGGCCCACCAGATCGTGCGGGAAATCAGTGATCCAGTCGCGGCCCAGCAGTTCCGGATCGTCGAACATCGCGAGCGAATAGGCGGGGTCGGAAATCTCGCACGGCGCGCCTTCGCGCTCCAGCGACACCATCCAGTCCGTCGCCGAACGAGCCTTGAGGATCTCGGAGAGCGTTTCGCGCAATGCACCGTCATGCGTCCGCCGCTCCGCAGCCGTTACGAAGCGCGGATCGTCCAGCAGATCGGCGCGCTCCAGCCCCCGGCACAGGGCGGACCAGTCCTCCTCGTCCAGCGCCGCGACGCACAGCCAGCCATCGGCTGTCTCGTACAGGCCGTACAGCGCCGTCAGGCCGAAAAGATTGCGGTCCAGCTCGGGGAAATCCGGCGTAGTGCCATCGGGATGAGCGTACAGATAGGAGGTGTTGAGCAGGGCCGCGTTGACGATCGAGGTATCGACGAACTGCCCTTCCCCCGTCCGGTCGCGGTGAATGAGTGCCTGCACCATGGCGATGGCCGACAGGAAACCGTTGCCGGAATCACCGAAGGAAGTGAGCGACCAGAGCGGAGTCCCGCCTGCCCCGATCGCGCCGTCGGCATATTGGATGCCCGCCAGCGCCGCGCCGGTCTGGTCGTTGCCCGGCATATCCTCGCGCATCCCCTTTTCGAAGCCGCGCGTGTGGCAATAGATGAGGGCGGGGTTGATCGCCTTTAGCGAGTCATAGTCGATACCCAGCCTCTTGCAGGCCGAATATCGCATATTGTGCTGCACGATGTCTGCGCTGGCGACGAGCCGTTCGATCACTTCGCGCGACCTCGGGTTCTTGAGATCGACGACGAAGCTCTGCTTCCCGCGATTGCAGGAATAGGAAATGCTGGTCGTGTGCCAATAGGCATCGCGGAAGGCGCTGACCTTGATGACCTCCGCGCCAAGGTCCGACAGGATCTGCGTGCCATATGGCCCCGCCACAGCGAGCCCGAAATCCAGCACCCTGACGCCTTCGAGCGGCCGGCGGGGAAGCGGTGCGAGGTCTCTGCGCTGCGGTCTCGGCTCAGACTCTTGGCGCGACGCGCCGATCGCGGTCGGGCAGGCGGACAGGCGGTAGACGTCGCCGACCTGCCGGATGGGACCGAGTTCGGGATGGTCAAGTTCCACGACGCAACCTTCGGCCAGGAAGGACGGATCGATCAGCCCCTCGCCGGTCGGCCGGCACACTTGCAACGGCACGTTCGCCTCCGCCGCGGCCGTCACCCAGAAATCGGAATCGCGCCGCTTCACCCGCTCCATCAAGGTTTCCTGATATTCGAGCAGCACGATCAGCTCTTCGGTCGCCAGGCTGATGCGGTTGGGATCGTCGAGCAGGCTGAGGTCGGACGCGCTCTTGTCCTCCGACGCACCCATGATGAAGCGCGGGTTCGGCGACCATTGATCGACCCACTTGCCGTCGCTGCACTGGAAATGCCCCTTGGGCGAGCGGCTGCCGAACACCCAGGTTGCGAAGCCGTCAGCATGAGGATCGGCCACCTTCTGCCAGACTGCCCAGCCGGATGCTAGCGCGCCCTGCAATAGCGAGGTCTCGACCAGCTGGCCGACGCCCGTCAGTTCCTTGACGCGGAGCGCTGCGTTGATCCCGGTGGAGAGCGAGAAGAACGCCCCCAGACTGGGCCAGAAGGACGCAGGAAAGACCGGCCCCGGCCGCTTCGGGCCCTGGACCCATTCATAAGGCGGGACAATGTCTGGCGCGAAGCCCTCCACCCCGGCATTGCGGAACTCGCAGCCGTCCGGCCAGCCGCGCTGTTCCCAATGCAGCCCGGTACGCGCCGCGACCAGCGCGTCATAGCCCTTGCGACCCGCGTCGGCGGTGTCGCGGCCATAGCCGGTGATGCTGGCGTAGATAAGGCCGGGGTTGAGCGCAGCCAACCGGTCATGGTCGATACCCAGCCGGTTGGTGACGCCGGGCGAGAAGCTTTCGACGAGAATGTCCGCATCCGCGACCATATCGAGGAAGCGCGCATGGTCCTGCGTGCTTTTGAGGTCGAGCGTGATCGCGTCCTTGCCGCGCTGCCACACCTTGTAGCCCGGCATGGCTTCGAACGGATCGCCCGCCGGCGGCAGGATGCGCGTGACCGCCGCGCCATGATCGCCCAGCAGCATGGTGGTCATCGGTCCGGCAATGCCGCTGGACAGATCCAGCACCTTCAGTCCGGTCAGGACGCCCGTCATATCCACTCTCCAACATTCTTCGTTCGCATCAGGCGAGGCCCAGGATGAGGCCGCTGGTGGGAACCCCGGTTCCACCCGAAATCAATATATTGCTGGCGCCGGCAATCTGGTTGACGGCGTCGCCGCGCAGTTGGCGGACAGCCTCGCTGATGCCGTTCATGCCATGGATATAGGCTTCGGCCAGCAAGCCCCCATGGGGGTTGAGCGGCCATTTGCCGTCCAGGTCCAGCGCGCCGCTCGCAATCAGCGCGGCGGCCTCGCCCCGCCCGCAATAACCGAGTTCTTCGAGCTGAATCAGGACATAGGGCGTGAAATGATCGTAGAGGACGAGGCTGTCCATGTCCTGCGCCGTCAGCCCCGATTGCGCCCAGAGCTGATCGCCGATCGAACCCACTTCGGGCATGGCGGAAATATCGCCCTGATAGAAGCTGGTCATCACCTCCTGGTCGAGGCCCATCGCCTGCGCCGCCGCCCTGACCAGCACCGGCCGGGCGCTCAGGTCGCGGGCGCGGTCGGCACTGGTGACGACGATGGCGACGCCACCGTCGGTCTCCTGACAACAATCGAGCTTGCGCAGCGGGTCGGAGACGAGGCGGGACTCCTGGTGATCCTCCAGGGTGATCGGCCGCTGGTAGAACCAGGCCTTGGGATTGGTCGCCGCATGAGCGCGGGCGAGAACCGAGACGCGACCGAAGTCCTCGCTCGTTGCGCCATATTCATGCATGTAGCGGCGCGCGACGAGCGCGACATAGCTGGCGGGCGATACCAGCCCGTGAGGTCTGTACCAGCCCCAGCGCACCTCGTCCGCCGTTGCCGCCGCCGCCACCTGCCGCCCGGCACCATAGCGGTGTGCGCCCGAACGCCCGTTGAGCGCGCGATAGCAGACGACGGTCTTCGCAACACCGGCCATCACGGCCATGCTGGCGTGCTGGATCGTCGCGCAGCAGCCACCGCCGCCATAGGGCGTCTGGCTCATGAAGGTGACGTTGGCGAGGCCCAGATTGCGCGCCACTTCGGACTGCGGGCTGTTGTCCATCGTGTAGGTGACAAGGCCATCTACCTCGCCGGGATCGATCCCGGCGTCGGCCAGTGCGATGGTGATCGCGTCGAGCGCCAGACGCATTTCCGACCGCCCCGATTCCTTTGAAAATTCGGTCGCGCCGATGCCGACGATGGCGGTTTCGCTGAAACCCGTCATGCCGGGCCAGCCTCCGCCAGGCGCCAGCGTACCAGCAGCATATCATCGTTCGGATCGGCGACGATTTCCGCATCGACGCTTGCGCCGATCCGGACCCTGTCCGGATCGAACGCACCGATCAGGTCGCCGACCATCCGCACACCTTCCGCCAGTTCGACCAGCACGACATAATTGGGCTGGGGAAAGGCCGGCCAGGCCGGGTAGTGGACCGCCGTGAAGCTGTAGATGGTCCCCGCGCCCGACGCCGCCACCGTGGACCAGGCGAAGGACCGGCAATGCGGGCACATGGGTCGGGGCGGATGCCGCAGGGCTTCGCAATCGTCGCAGCGCTGGATCAGGACCTTACCCCGGTCCAGCCCGTCGGCGAAATGCTCGCTGTCCGCATCCACGGCGCGGCGCGGGCGGAGCGGGCGGCTGTCGGGCCTGGTTTCGGCCATCACATATTCCTGTCCCTGTCGGAGGATGCGGCGTCGGCGCCGCATCCCCGGCGTTCAGTCAAACGTCGATCTGATATAGGCGCGCGGCATTTTGCCCCATGACCTTGCGGAACGACACGTCGTCCAGCGCGGCCAGATTCTCCGTCGCGCGCTCGACCGGGCTTGGGTAGAGGCAGGTCGGGTGCGGGAAGTCGGTTTCGAACAGGCAATTATCCACGCCGACCGCTTCTATCGAATGGGCGATATGATCGCTTTCGAACCAGAAGCAGGCATAGAAATTGCGCTTGAAATATTCCGCCGGCGATAGTTCCAGACCGCGCGAGCCGGGAGTGCGGAATTCGCGATACTGATAGTCGAGCGATTCGAGCAGGACCGGAATCCAGCCGATCCCGCTTTCGACCGACACGAAGGACAGCTTGGGGAAGCGATCGAGCAGGCCCGAGAAGATGAGGTTGGCCAGTACCCGGCCATTGTTGAAGAACAGCATCGCGCCGCCCAGCGCCGCGTGCAGCTCCCGCTCCAGGCCGGGCCAGGCCTGCTGGCCATACCAGTCCATCGACTGTTCGCTGCCGCCGATGTGGAAATTCACCGGCAGCTTCAGATCCTCGCACAATTCCCACAGCGGGTCCCACGCGGGCTTGCCCAGATCCGGCAGCGGATTGCCCTGAAGATCGATCTGTGTGTGCGGATCGGAATTGATGTTGATGCCCTTCAATCCCATGTCGGCGCAGCGCTGCGCCTCCTGGACGGAAAGATTGACGTCCCACCAGGGCAGAAGCGCCATCGGCAGGATGCGGTTGCCCGATTCCGCCTGCATCTCCGCCATCGCGTCATTGTAAAGCTGGGTGCAAATCAACCGCAGGTCGGGGTCCACTCCGACCGCCTTCTGCCCGCCGAAGCCCAGCAGATTGGGATAGACGATCTGCGCATGGATGCCCAGTTCGTCCATCAGCTTGACGCGCGCTGCCGTATTGTGCGCGCCCAGATGCGTGTCGTCGATGCTCCATTCCAGGAAATTGAGACCGGCGGGCTTCACGCCGTCGATCCGCACCGCGCAGCTGGGCGACGCGCCCCGGCCGATCGACTTGTCGCCGTCGATCACCCAGCTTGGTTCGCCGTCCAGCATCTTCACCTGCGGTACGCGATCGCGGTAGGCCGCAGGCGCATTGCGGGTCCAAAGATCGTGGGGCTCGGACAGATGGGTATCGGCATCAATCACCAGCAACGGTGTGCGATCGATGCGCGTAGGTGCGTTCATGCCAATACTCCCTGAGATGGCGCTTAGAATTTCTTGGTGACCTGGAACCCGACGACCCGCGGATCGCCCGGCTGGAGGACGTTGAAGCCGAGGGATTCCAGCGTGATGCCGGACGTGTAATATTTGGTGCCTGTGAGGTTCCGGCCAAAAACCGCGAACTCCAGGTCCAGATCCTTGACCGACACGCTCAGCCGCGCGTTGAGCAGCCCGAACGCCTTCTGGATGAAGTGCGAAGTCATGAGCGCCTGCGGTTGCAGATTCTGCTTGGACTGCCAGGAATAGCCGACGTTAAGCGTCGCATCGCCGAACGACAGCGGCGCGACATAGGTGCCGCCGACGCTCACATTCCAGTCCGGGGCTGGCCACGCCTCCCCGGTCCGGTCGCGCAAGGTAGCGCCTGGGCCCGAGAAGTCGGCGAAGTTGATATATTTGGCATTGAGATAGCCGATCGTGGAATTGAGGAAGAAGTTGGGCGTCACGGTCGCCCGCGTCTCCGCCTCTATACCCCAGACGCGCGCCTTCGCGGCATTCTGCACCGCGGTCACGACCGCGCCGTTGACGAGGAAGGTCACCGACCGCTGCACATCGTCATATTTGTCGTAAAAGGCAGCCAGGTTGAACTGGACGCGCCGGTCGAACAGTTCGGTCTTCACGCCAAGCTCATATTCGGTGACGGTCTCGGGGCGATAGGGCTGATAGGTGTCTGGATTGGCGCCCTGCGCGCGCAATTGCTGGCCGCCGCCACGAAACCCGCGCGATACCTTGCCATAGACATTGACGTCGTCATTGACCGCATAGGCCAGCGAGGCGATCCAGGACGGGTCGGAATAGCTGTTGTTGAAGGTCGCCTGGCAGACGCCGGGCGTATCGAGGAACGCCGCCGCCGCCGCTCCGGTGATCGAGCAGCTGACCGCGCCGCTCGCCGCGACGGTACGGTTGCGGTTGATGACGATCTTGGTTTCCTTGGTCCACCGGGCGCCCAGCGTCAGCGTCAGTGCATCGGTAATCTTGTAGTTGCCCTGGCCGAAGAAGGCGTAGCTCTTGCTGATCGCGGTTCCCTGCGTGATCGGCAGGGCGTTGCCGCTGCGCAGCACCAGGCTCTGCGAGAAGAAGGATTCAATGCCCTCCTCCTTGCTGTAGAAGGCGCCGACGACCCAGTTCAGGCGACCCATGCTGCCCAGCAGCTGGGTTTCCTGGCTGTAGAAATCGTCGGCGACGTTCTGGCTGGACAGGTTGATAAGGAAGGGCGTGGAATCCTGGTCGCCCGGCGCATGACGCACATAATGGCGATATCCGCTGATCGACCGTAGCGTCAGCGCGTCGCTCAGATCGACTTCCAGTTTCATGGCCAAGCTGCCGCCCTTGCCAACGGCGTCCATCGGCGAGCCGGAATTGGTCTGGTAGAAGCTGCCCTTCTTGACATAGCTCGCCAGCACGTCGGACGCTGCCTGCAGCCCCTCAACCGTGTTGGGCAGACCCAGCTCGAGCTGGACCTCGCGGGCGGACTGGCCGCCAAGAACGGTCGCGCGCGGCGCCGTGGGATCAGATGCGTTGGGCGCGACGGCGCCGTTTACCAGGCCCGCCAGAATGTCGATCTTGTTCCCGGTATTATAGTTGAAGATGTCGCCCGTCAGCGAGAAGGAGACCGGCCCCTTGTCGATCTTCAGCTTGCCGCGCAGATAATAGCCGTCCGACCGCTGCGGATCGGCGCCGGGGCTGAGCGGTGCATAGCCGTATCCGTGATGATAGTCATACTGGCCAACGAGGCGGACGCCGACGCCATCGTCGATCGGGATATTGAGGATGCCGAGCGCGTTGCGGGCGCTGTAGTTGCCAACGCCCAGCTGCAGCGATCCGCCGAAATCGGGGGTCGGATCGTTGGTGAAGATACTGACCGCGCCGCCAGTCGTGTTGCGGCCGTACAGCGTGCCCTGCGGACCGCGCAGCACCTCGACGCGCTTGATGTCGAGCAGACCCGCCCGCAGACCGTAGGCGCGGGGGTTGTTCACGTCGTCGATATAGACGCCCACGGCACCATCGACCGACAGGAGGACGTTCGACTGGCTCTGGCCGCGGATCGTGACGACTGCCGACTGCGCATCGGAATTGCCCTGCTGAATGATCAGGTTCGGCGCGCTGGCCGACAGATCGCGGATGTCGCCTACCGACCGGCGGCGCAACTGGTCTCCGCTCATCGCCGTGACGGCCAGAGGAATGTCCTGTACGCGCTCCTCGACGCGACGGGCGGTGACGGTGATCTCGCCCTCGATCGATGCTGCTGTCGACTGGGTCGTGTCCTGGTCCCCGCCTGCAGGCGCAGCAACCGGGTCGGCGGCATGAGCGGCGCAGGACATTCCCAGTGCGAAGGATGCGGTCGCGAGGCGCAAACTGTTCTTGATTTTCATGATATTTCCCCTCTCCAAGGACAAACGTCCAGCCGGCATTTGCCGTGCTTGTTGCGTGATTGATGCGACGATCCGCTCGTCAAATCCAATATTGTATTGTTGTAAGATCAATCAGAAAAAGTTATCATTCGGCCGGCGAAACGACCGTCGACGACGGCGACGCTGCGGCGGTCCGGCGCTGGTTCAAGCGCCGCAGGACGATAGCGAGGACAGCTATGCACAATGACATGGCGGTCACGAACGCGAAGGTCAGGCGGAATGCGTCGGGGCTGGGATAGCTGCCTCCACCTGTCGGATTGGCGATGGTGCTGGTCGCGAGCAGAACGACTACGATCTGCGCGCCGATCGCAAGGCCGGCGACGCGGAACACCGACATGACGCCGCTCGCCTCGCTGGTGCGGTCCACCGGCACCGCGTCGAGGAGGACGTTGGGTACGCTGGCATAGACGAGCCCGGTGCCGAAAGAGATCAGGCACAGCAGCGCCAGCAGGATCGGAACGGTGAGCGGGATGACGGCCGCGGCCGCCCAGCCTGTAGCCAGCAGCAGGCCGCCGATCATGATAACGAGGCTGGATCCGTGCCGCGCGGCGAGCCAGCCGGACACGGCGCCGGCAACCGACGCGAACACGCTGGACGGCGTCTTGACGATGCCGGCCATCGTCGCCGAAAGACCAAGGCCGAAGCCCGAAGTGGTAGGCGTCTGCATCAGCACGGAAAAGGCGAGCGTGATCTGGAGCGCGCCGAGCGCCAGGAAAACCACGATCAGATTGGCAAGCAGCACGCGCGGGTCCGCGAGCAGGCGGATCTCGATGAACGGTTCTGTCGCGTGCAGCGATCGCCTGACCCATATGGTGGAAATGACCGCACCGGCCGCGAACAACCCCAGTACCAGCGGGCTTCCCCATCCCCATTCGCCGCCCTTGCTGATCGCCAGCAGGATGCTGCTGATCGCTGGTACGAACAGGATGCAGCCGATCCAGTCGGGCCGGGTCCCGACCTCGACCGATGGCGACTTGGGAACGATCAGCCAGACGGCGACGAAGGAGATGATCGACAGGAAGGCGCTCGCCCAGAAGATGGAATTCCATTCGAGACGATCGATCATGAGCCCGCCCATGATGAGGCCGGTAACGGCGCCTGCCGACGCGGCCGACGTCATCAGGCCCACGCCCATCGGCACCTGTTTGGGCGGAAGATTCTCGCGGACCAGGCCGAAGGTGAGCGGCAGTAGCGCCGCCGCCACGCCCTGCAGGCCCCGGCCGATCAACAACGGCGCGAAACTCTCTGCCAGCGCGCTCATGAGCGAGCCGAGTGTTGCGATTGCCAGAACGATGAGCGTGACGCGGCGCCGACCGTAGATGTCGCCGAGACGGCCGGTGGCGGCCGCCGTGGCGGCGCCGATCAGCAGATAGGCAGTCACCAGCCATCCCACCATGATCGCGTCGCCGAACTCCGTGTTCAGCTTGGGCAACGCCGCATAGATCATGGACGTTTCGAAGGCTGCGGTCATTTCGGCCAGAAACAGGGCGCCGACGATGACCCAATTATAGGAGCCCCGCCCGGTCATTCCGCGACGGCCCGGCTTTCGTCCGCGGCGAACGCCACGACCGGAGCGCGATCGAACCGGTAGTGCGACAGCGGGAAGAAGCGCTGGTCCTTCCATGCTGCGAAGCTGTTCGTCGAACGAATGCTCGGATTCGCCTTCAGGTTCGCGCGGGGCGGGCCGGCGCCGACGCAATTGCCGCTTTCCCAGATGCGCCGGGAGTTGCGGGCATAGACCCAGGACATGTCCTGTTCCATCGCCTCGCTTGTCACCTCCACCCGCGACGCACCAAGCCTGCGCGCCTCCTTGAGCACGCGCAGGATATGCAGCACCGCATTTTCAATCATGCGAATGAAGGACAGGCTGCTGACGCTGTAGGGACCGTAGATCAGGAAGAAATTGGGAAAGCCCGGCACCGCGCTGCCCTTGAAAGCTTCATGCCCACCGCGCGCCCACACTTCGCTCAGTGACTCGCCGGCGGTGCCATAGACCGGGAATGCGGGGTTGGTGTCCTTCTCGAACACATGGAAGCCGGTCGCGCAGACCAGCACATCGATCGGCCGCTCGGTTCCGTCCACTGTGACCACCGCATGTTCGTCCACCTGCTGGATGCGATCGGTCACCAGCTCGACATTGGGCCGTTCGAACGCGCTATAGAATTTGTTGCTGAATGTCGGCCGGCGGCAGCCGAAGTCGAAGGTGGGGGTCAGCTTCGCACGGAGCGCCGGATCGGACACGCTGCGGGCGATATGTCGGATGCACAGCCCCCGCATCCGTCGTGCCAGCCAGCCATAGCGCTGGAAATTGCCGAGTATGCCGAACAGCGGCATGTCGATCGCAGCGAAGGACAGCAGGCGGAGCAGCGGCTGGAACCCCGGAATGTGGCGCATGGCCCAGCGCATCTTCGGGCCGATCGGCTTGTCCGGCTTGGGAAACACCCATGTCGGGGTGCGCTGGAACACATAGAGCTTGCCAGCCACCTCGGCAAGTTCGGGAATGATCTGCACCCCCGTCGCGCCGGTCCCGATGACCGCCACCTGCTTGCCGCCAAAATCATAGCCATGGTCCCAGGCCTTCGAATGCATGGTTTTGCCGGCGAAGGATTTGAGGCCTGGAATGTCAGGCAGGCGCGGCACGGCGAACAGGCCGGTCGCGGTGATCAGGAAGCGCGACCGATAGACGACGCCCGACGCCGTTTGCGTAACCCACTCGTTGCGCGTGCCATCGTAACGCGACTGCTCCACCAGCGTGTCATAGACGACATGGTCTTCCACCTGATATTTGTCGGCCAGCCGGTGACAATATCCCAGCAGTTCCGATTGCGGCGCGTAAAAGGTCGTCCATTCCGCGCTCTGTTCGAAGGAGAAGGAATAATAGATGGTCGGGATATCGACGGTGACGCCGGGATAGCTATTGTCCCGCCAGGTACCGCCGAGGCTGCCTGCGCGCTCGACGATGATGAAATCGTCGAAGCCCGCCTCCTTGAGCTTGATTGCCGTTCCGATGCCGGATAGGCCAGCGCCTACCACCAAAATCTCGCAGCTTTTCTCCCGGATTACCGGGCGGGCGTGCGTTGCTGAAGAGTCGATCAATTTCATTCATTCTGCTCGTTCAATGGGAAAAGTCGGGCGCCGGCAGGCACCATTCGGACTGGGGCGCGGCCGGCAAAGCGGTGTGCGCGTCGTGCTCGCTCCGCAGCGGCGCGGGCCGCCCGCGCTCGACCATCGCGTAGCCCGGGCTGCTTGGGCGGAAATTGACGAAGGCGACGCCGCGATCGCCGGCCTGAAACGCATAGGCGGTGCCGCTGTCGATCGCGGCCGCAGCGCCGGCGTCCAGAACTCGGCCACCAACCGTCAGATCGCCAGCGATGACCAGGATGATCTCATCCTCGCTGTGCAGGTGCGGGGGCACCTTGAAATGCGGTGGAAATTCGCTGTGGTGCATCCATAGCGCGCAGCTGGGGCAGGTACCGTCGATCAGGCAGGCAGCCATCATACGCGACACGGGATTATGCTTTTCCGGACGCGTCTGCGGCACCACATGCACCTGACCGCCGACCCCCTCGGGTGGGGAAGGAGCCTGCGCGCTGAATTCGAAGAGCAGCGTGCCGTCCTCGCGCGCCTCGATCGCGGCCGAACCATGATGCTCGACGATGACTGCCCCGCCCGGCAGGATCGCCTGGTCGTCCACCTCGGCCTGGCCGCGACCCAGATAGAATATGTGGCCGACCGGCGGACCATCGACGTACAGCGTTGCGCCCCGCTCCAGATGGTGCACGCGCAGATGAAGCGGCCGGTCATCGCCGGTGACCATGTCCAGCGTCTCGACATCACCGAGCGCACGCAGACCGGCCCCCTCCGCCACATGGCCTGCGGGCGCCGAGCCGAGATGGGCGAAGATGGCCCTTCCCAACTACCCCTCCCGCCCAGGCATGGGGAACCGTGGGGATGCGGTGCGCATCAGCCCAGGTCCAGATCGTAGAGCCGCGACACATTGCCCCAAAGGATGAGGTCCAGCTGCTCCTGCGTCAGCGCGGCTGTCTGGCTCGCGATCAGCTTGTGGCTCCAGGGCCAGGTGGAATCGGTGTGGGGAAAGTCGTTGGCCCACATGATGCGTCGCACATTCTGCAGGTCGAGCGTGTTGAACGCGACCCAGTCGTCCTGGAAAGTCAGGTAGATGTTCTGCTTGAAATAGTCGCTGGGCAGCTGCTTCAGTTCGTCCACCTTCATCCAGAAGCGATGCCGCTTATAGGCATGGTCCATGCGGCTCATGAAATGCGGCGCCCAGCCCGCATCCGCCTCCACGCACACCATGCGCAGGTCGGGAAAGCGTTCGAACACGCGGCCGAATATGAACAGGCCGATAATGTCCTGGCATTCGCGGATCAGCGCATTCCAGGCCGTGATCTTGCCGCCGCGCGGAGGGCGCGACACGATCGCGCTGGTGCCGCTGCGGCCGGTGAAGGTGTGGAAGCTGATCGGCAGGCCAAGCTCCACCGCCGTCGCCCAGAGCGGATCGAAGGCGGGGTGGTCATAGTCCATGTCCGGAAAGGGCGGATCGCTGGGCAGCATCGCGCCCTTGAGGCCCAGCTCCTTGATGCGGACAAGGTCGGCGACCGCATCCTCGACCGACCGCACGGCGCTCTGGCCGATGCCGATCAGCCGATCCGGCGCCTCGCTAACGAAATCGCGCAGCCAGTGATTATAGGCGACCATACAGGCATGGCGGTAATCGGCATCGGGATTGCCACACAACACCATGCCGATGGTCGGATAGAGCACTTCCGCCAGCAGTCCGTCCCGGTCCTGGTCGGCCAGCCGCGCCTTGGGGTCCCAGCCGCCCCGATGCAAATCGGCAAAGCCGCCCTGCCCCCGGATGAGCGTGCGCGGGTCCATGCCCGCGCCGGCAGCCAAGTTGAACACCAGCGGCGGCTGGTCCTTGATGATGTAGACGTCGCCATTGGCGCCCGGCGCCGGGTCACGCGCCAGATGCGGCGCGACATCGCGATAGGCCGGGTCGATGTAGCGGCTATAGGCCTCGGGCGGCTCGGTTAAGTGCGAGTCTGCGGAAATGGCCCGCAGCCCAGGTTCCAGCGCGGACGCGCAGCTGTCCCAGCCCATCTCCTCGGCAATGTCCTCATATTGCTTGAATGTCGTATCCATCTGGATCTCCGCAAGTGCATTCACTCCGGGCCGCTGGACGCAAGGGAAACCCTCGAATTCATCGTCCCCTAATCGCGCGGGCATTTTCCCGCTTGGCGACGAAGTTGCAGAACAACATACTTCATTTCCAATACTGTATAACTGTCATATTGATTGGCCACGGTTATCAGTCAGTCGGGTCGCGATCGCGCAAACACACGCTGACACCACGTCAAAGTTTAGCGTTGACAGGGTGCCGGATTTGGCGAAGGCTAAGGGGACATGTGCGCCGACCGGGCATGAGCGGCGGGACCAAAGACCGCTCAGTCGGCTTCGGACATCGCGCAGCCAGGGAGTCTCGGATGCCGCTCAAGCTCGTCTACGAACCGATCACGATCAACGGCCTGGTAGTGCCCAATCGCATCGCGCGCTCGGCACATGGCACGGGCCTGACGATGAAGGGGCCGATCAACGACCGTTTCATCGACTATCATGTCGCGCGCGGCCGCGGCGGCGTGGGCCTCACCATCCTGGAGGCGACGACTGTGCACCCAAGCTCCGTGATCGCGCTCGCCAGCTTCGGTGACAGTGTGATCGCTGAATATCGCAGACTGATGGACGCGATCAGGCCGACGGGGATGCGTATTTTTCAGCAGATCTGGCATGGCGGCCATATTTATCCGGTGGCGGACCTGTCGCCCCCCTGGGGTGCTTCCGCCGTGCCCAGTCCCACCACCGGCATCGTGCCCAACCCGATGGGTCAGGGCGAAATCGACGAGGTGGTGGCGCACTTCGCCGCAGCAGCGCGCCGGTCACGCGAGGGCGGCATCGACGGTATCCAGGTCCATGCCGCGCATGGCTATCTCATCATGCAGTTTCTCTCGCCTCTCACCAACAAGCGCACCGACGCCTATGGTGGATCGCTGGAGAACCGGGCGCGCTTCCTGCGCGAGATATTGACCGCGATCCGCAAGGAGGTCGGCTACGACTACCCGGTCGGCATCCGCATCGCCGCCAGCAACGAGCCGGGCAGCATCGCCGAAGCGGACCTGTCGCTGGTGTCGCGACAATTGCAGGCGGACCGGCTGATCGATTTTCTCGACGTCAGCTGGGGCGATTATTACAATATCCAGTTCGTCGGTGCGATGGACCGGCCGATGGGCTATGAGTTGGAGTCCAGCAGCAAGATCACCGCCGCCGTGCCGGATATTCCGCGCCTGGTGATCGGCCGCATCCGCACACTGGAAGAGGCCGAGCAGATATTGCGCGACGGCGTCGCCGACATCGTCCACATGACCCGCGCGCACATCGCCGACCCCGATATCGTGCGCAAGACCCAGGCGGGAACGCCCGAGCTGGTCCGGCCATGCATCGGCTGCAACCAGGCCTGCTGGAACGGACGCAATCGTGGTCTGCCGGTCGCCTGCACGGTCAATCCGGCGGCGGGCTTCGAAACGACCCTGGCGGAGGATCTGATCGTCAAGGCGGCGGTGCCGCGCAAGGTACTGGTGGTCGGCGGCGGTCCCGGCGGCATGGAAGCGGCGCGGGTCGCGGCCCTGTGCGGCCACAAGGTCATGCTCGTCGAGGCATCGGGCCATCTGGGCGGCCAGCTCAGCCTCGCCCGCCGCGCGCCCAGCCTGCACACGATCGGTGACATCGCCCACTGGCTGGAGCAGGAGATATTCCGGCTCGGCGTCGAAGTGCGGCTCGGCAGCTTTTTCGATGCCGCCGACGTGCAGGCGGAGGGCGCCGACTTCGTCGTTATCGCCACGGGCGCGTTCCCGCGCGAGGACGGCCTCCAGTTCGAGCATCCCGCCCGACCGGTGCCGGGGGCAGAAGCGCCGCAGGTGATTTCCGCCATGGACCTGTTCTCAACACCGCCGCGCGATAATATTCGTCATGCGGTCGTGTTCGACGATATCGGCCATTATGAAGCGCTGGCGGCGGCCGAGGAGCTGATGCTGCGCGGCGCATCGGTCACCCTCGCCACCCGTTTCGCGTCGGTCGGGCCGCAGTTGGACGCGGCGACGCGCGTTGATACCGCGTTCGAGCGCTTTGCGCGTCATGGCGACTTTACCGTGCTGACTCGCAGTTCGATCGACCGGGTCCTGCCCGGCGAATGCCATGTCCGCACGCTCTACCGCGCTGATCCTCAGGTCGTGCCAGCGGACCTCGTCGTGTTCGTCACGGCCAAGGACGGACAGCGGGGCATTTTCGACGCCTTGCGCGATGAAGGCCATGTGCTGGGCCGCGACATCGCGATGATCGGCGACGCACTGGCGCCGCGCGATCTGCAATTCGCGATCAGCGACGGGCATCGCGCCATTCGCAAATGGCATGATGCATTCGGCATGGCGGGCGATCAGTCCGAGAGCGCGGCGCTGGCGACCCAGCCCGCCTGAACTGCACGGCCCCGTCGGGGCGACACGATAATCGGGAGACGATCATGGCTGAACAATGGGATCTGGTGATCCGCAACGGGTCCATCGTCGACGGGAGCGGCGCGCCCGCCTTTATCGGCGACGTCGCCATATCGGGCGACCGCATCGCGCAGGTCGGGACTGTCGTTGGCAGCGGCCGGGAGGAAATCGACGCCACCGACATGCTGGTCACACCCGGCTTCGTCGATATCCATACCCATTATGACGGCCAGCTGGTCTGGGCGGACAGACTTACCCCATCGGCCTATCATGGCGTCACCACCGTACTCGCGGGCAATTGCGGCGTCGGCTTCGCGCCTTGCCGCGCGGAGGATCGCGACCGGCTCATCAAGCTGATGGAGGGGGTGGAGGATATTCCCGGCATCGTGCTGGCCGAAGGACTGACCTGGGAATGGGAAAGCTATCCCGAATATCTCGACGCGATCGACCGGCCGCACGACATCAATTTCGCGACGTACCTCCCGCATTCGGCGGTGCGCGTCTACGTCATGGGCGAGCGCGCAGCGGCCGGCGAAACCGCAACGCCAGCCGATCTGGCGAAGATGGCCGACATCACGCGCGACGCAATGCGCGCGGGTGCTCTGGGCTTTTCCTCGTCACGCACGCTGTTCCACAAGAGCACGACCGGCGACCAGATTCCGACGCTCGACGCCGGCGAGCTGGAACTGCTGACCGTGGCACAAGCCATGCAGTCGGAAGGCGACGGCATCCTCCAGGTCGCGACCGACTACAAGACCTATAGCGACGTTCCGGGCGAATTCGCGATGTTACGCCGGGTCGTGGAAACGACCGACCGGCTCCTCGCCCTGCCCCTGACCCAAGGCCAGTCGCGTCCCGACACCTGGCGCGAGATACTGGGGCTGGTCGGCGAGGCCAATGCGGACGGCGTGAAGATCACCGCGCAGATCCTGCCGCGCGGCATCGGCATGATGTACGGCCTGCCGCTGACCATGCATCCCTTTACCCTGTGCCCATCCTATCAGGCGATCCGCCACCTGCCGGCGCGCGATCAGGCCGATATCATGCGCGATCCCGACATGAAGGCGCGCATCCTCGCCGAGATCCCGAACGATCCGACTATGCCGCTGCTCGCCTTCGTACGCGAATTCGGCAACATGTTCGAACTGACCGACCCGATCGACTACGAGCCCACGGCCGACCGATCGATCGCCGCGCGCGCGGCAGCTGCGGGTGTCGAGCCCGAAGACCTGGCCTATGACCTGCTGCTCGACCATCCGGATGGACCGGCGCTGTTCCTGCTGTTCGCCAACTATGCCAATGGCAGCCTCGACCCGTCGCTGGAACAGCTGCGGCATCCCAATGTCGTGCCCGGGCTGGGCGACGGCGGCGCCCATTACGGCGTGATATGCGATGCCAGCTATTCCACCTTCATGCTCAGCCACTGGTCGCGCGACCGCAGCCGGGGCGACAAGCTTTCGGTGCCGCAGGCGATCCACGCGATGACGCAGGCGACGGCGCACATGGCGGGCTTGCTAGATCGCGGCCTGCTCGCGCCCGGCTATAAGGCGGATATCAACATCATCGACCATGGCCAGGTCCGATTGCGCACGCCGACGGTGGTATTCGACTTGCCGGCCGGTGGCCGCCGGCTGATGCAGCAGGCGGACGGCTTCGTGGCCACGATCGTAAACGGCCAGGTCGCCTATCGCGACGGCAAGCCGACCGATAGGCTCGCGGGGCGCCTGGTGCGCGGGCGCCAGCCGGCTCCCACGCCCGAACTCATCGCCGAAGCAGCCTAATCCCGTCAAAGCGGACCGGGCAGCGGTTTACAATTGCGGGCTGGCCCGACACACTGGCCGGCGACCATCCCGAAGAGCAAGCTTCGCCATGCCGCGCCCCATGCAGAAAGACCATCCTTTAGCCGTCCCGCTCGCCGAACCTGAAAAGCATGGCAGCGCTCCTCCAACCGAGGGGCGTCCGGCCGGGTCGGGACGGAGCGAAAAGGCCAAGCGCAAATGGCAGCTGCGCAAGGTCTATACGCGCCGGATGCTGATCCGGGCCGGGCGCGAACTGTTCGCCGATCCAGGCTTCACTGCTCCGCGCGTGGAGGATATCGCCAGCGCGGTCGGCATCAGCCGTGCCGCCTTCTACCTCTATTTCAAGTCACTGGAAGAGCTGGTCCAGGCGGTCTTCATCCGGGAAGTGACGTGGCAGCTGCGTTGGCATCGCGCGCTCGACGCGACGATCCTCGCGGACGAGGCGCTGACCCTGGCCTGGCTGGAACAGGTGATCGCCAATTTCCGCAAGGAGCGGCACTATATTCTGATCAACTATCGCGCGCTGTCGACCAATCCCGAGCTGATGAGCGTGACATTCGAGGAAAATAGCCGGCTGATCGCGCGCTGGGCGCGGCGCCTGCCCACGCTGCGGCTGCTCGGCCCGGACGGCGAAATTGACCCCCTACGATCGGTGCGGCTTTACAGCATCCTTCGTCGGATCGAGGATATGGCGCTGTTCGCCGCCTTCAATGCCTGGAACCGCCATCTCGAACTGTCTTTGCGCCTGCTGGCGGAGGACCTGGTGGCCTTCGCTCGCCCGATGCAGGTCGACTGAGCGTCAGCCGGGGTTGACCAGCACCTGCGACGCTGGCTCGAAGCAGAGGGTCAGCCGCTCGTCGGTCATCGCGCTCGACAGTGGCAGGCGCCCTTCCAGCCCGGCATCGCGCAGGCTCTGATAGACAGCCGCCAGATCGTCGGTCTCTATCTCGTAGAGGGTCAGGAAGTGATGGTCGATATCGTCCGCCTGCGCCGTGGGTGCGGGGCCCGACCGCATCTGGAACGGCGCCAGCTTGTAACGGCGTGCCGAAACGATGTCCTTGCTCGCCCGGAAGACGTCGGGGATATGGACGTCGCCATACCAGTGCCCGAATTCATCCTCGCGCCCCTCGGCAGCATTGGTGAGTACGACCCAGCTATATTTCGTCATCGGTCCGAACCTCCTCGGCTTGTCATATGGTCGCGACGGGGCTGACGGGCGAACCCACGCTGCCCGTCAGCCGCAATGGCGGCGCGGTCAGGAAGAAGCGGTTCCGCCCCGCCTGGCGCAAGCCGGCAGCCAGGTCGCGCAACAACCACAATTCACCCAGATGCACCCCCAGTTTGAACAGGCAATGATGGTGCAGCGGCAATACCGGCCTGCGCCCGCCGGGCGCGGCGTCATGCGCCAGATTGGGCGATTCCACCGCGAAATTGTCTGCGCAGATCGCAACTATGCCGCTGTCGCTGATCCATT
>JBEVME010000001.1:0-3098 GCA_040508785.1 Sphingobium sp. | reverse complement strand
TCGGACACGACGATGTTGGCGATGCCTTCGACCCGGCCTTCGTTGTAGCGGCCATAGCTCGCCCTCCCTTCGAAGGAGTTGGCTTCGGTATTGGGTTCGCGGGTCGAGACCAGGATCGCGCCACCGGTGGTGTTGCGGCCGAACAGCGTGCCTTGCGGACCCTTGAGGACCTGGATGCCGCTGACGCTGATCAGGTCGAAGTCGGCCGCGAGCGGGTTGGGCGAATAGAAACCGTCGATGTAGATGCCGACATTGCCGCCGCCGCCGGAGGTGGTCACCGCGGTGCCGATGCCGCGGATGGTGGGCTGGAAGAAGCCGCCGGCGAAATCGAAGCGCAGCGCCGGCGTGACTTTGCCGATGTCGGACAACTGCTGGACGTTCGCGGTATCGAGCGCATCTTCCGACAGCGAAGTGATCGAGATCGGCACGTCTACTTGCGCCTCGGCGCGGCGCTGGGCGGTGACGATGATGACGTTGTCGTCGTCGATCGCGGTCTGGTCTTGGGTCTGGGTCTGGAGCTGGCTTCCGGTCTGGACCTGATCCTGCGCCATTGCCGGTGTCGCGGCGATGCCTGCCATGACGAGCGCGCCGATTGCGGCCGACGCACGAAGATGCTTCTTCAGCATGAAATCCTCCCCTGTTTCTTGTCTCATGTGCGGGCTTCTTATCGGCCCTACCATACGGATTTATGCGTGTTTTCGATAGGAGTCGAGCGTGGCTACGGCCCCATGTAGCCCATCGTCTCCTGCTGCGGATCGAGCGATTCCGCCTTCCAGCGCACCGAGCCGAACGGCCGCTCCAGACGGCGCGTGACCCGGCGACCCACCGGACCACGATTGAACCCGTCCGCTTCGGCCTGGATCTCGAAGTCGGCCTGGGTATAGCGGCCGCGCATGCGCAAGTAGTCGCCCCAGGTCGGACAGTGATAGCGCTCGGTCCACAGGCCCGGGTTCTCGATATCGCGCGCGATCGACCAGTTGAAGCCGCCGATCCGCTTGCGCACCCGCTGCAGCCGGACCATCGTTTCGTAGAAGTCGCGGGCCCGGTCGGGATCGACGTCGTACTCGACTTCGACGACGATCGGACCCGATCGCAAGGTCAATGCCAGCGAAACCTCGGGCTCGTAGCCGATCTCGACCACGGTGTTGTCCGGGTCCTCGCGGCTGAGCGGCAGGATCAGTCCCAGCAGCACCGTGGAAGCCACCGCGATCCCCGAGGCGACGAACGCCAGCGAGACGTCGGAGGCACCGGCGATCTCGCCCCAGCCCCAGGCGCCGATGCCGATGCCGGCGGTGATCGCCGAGGAATACAGAGACAGCGCCCGCGCCGTCACCCAGCGCGGCGTCGCCATCTGGATGGTGACGTTGAGGATCGCGACCGTCAGGATGTTGCTGGCACCGATGACGAAGAACGCGGCGCATGACAGCACGAGGTGATGGCTCAGCCCGATGACGACCAGCGCGAGTCCTGTGGCGACGGCGAACATCCTGACCGCCGCCTCGGTCGAGAAGCGGCTGGTGATCCTGGAAACGAACAGCGCGCCCAGCACCGCGCCCACGCCTTGCGCGCCCAGCAGGATACCATAGACCGCGGCATCGCCGCGCAGCAGGTCCTTCGCGACCAGCGGCGACAGGCCCGCCGCCGTCGCGGTGCACAGGCCGAACAGGAAGACGCGGGTCAAGGCGGTGCGGATGCCCGGCGAATGCAAGGCATAGCGGGCACCGCCGATGATCGCCCGGTCGATCCGCTCGGGTGGCAACCGCGTCGGCACATGGCGGCGTTTCCACAGCACGAACGAGATCAGCAGCGGCAGGTACAGCAGCGAGGTGAGGCCGAACACCGTCTTGGCGCCGTAAGCCAGCACGATCACCCCGCCCAGCGCCGGACCGAAGCTGCGCGCGACGTTGTAGCTGATGGTGCCCAGCGCGATCGCCGCGGGCAGGTTCTCGCGCGAGACCTGCTCCGGGATCGAGGCCTGCCACGATGGCGAGTAGAGCGCCACGCCGCCGCCGATCAGCGAGCAGAAGATCAGCAGGATCCAGGGGCTGGTCAGTCCCAGGTAAGCGATGAAAGCGAGCACCGCCGCGGCGCTCGCAGCGAAGCTGAGTCCGGAGATGGCGATGCGCCGGCGATCGAACATGTCGGCGATCGCGCCCGCCGGCAGCGTCACGAACATCAGCGGCACCATCAGCGCGGTCTGCACCAGCGCGACCATCGTCGGCGACGTGGTGAGCTTGGTCATTTCCCACGCGGCACCCACGCCAAGGAACAACTGCCCGAAGTTGGACAGAACGCTGGCGGCCCAGATACGCCGGAAAACGGGTTCGCGCAGCGGCGCGAACGCACCGCCGGATGTCGTCTCTACGCCCCCAGCCATTCCGCCCGTTTCCTTCGCCAGCCCGAGCTTCGTCTTGCCGTGATGCTCCCCGCCGTCAAGCCGCGATGCATCATACGTCGCCTGGGTTCACCGGCTGGCGCCACAGGCGCAATGCGGATATACTAACCTTTGAAAGCAATCGCAGCAGCGATGCAGGCGCGATTGCATTTAGATCGGCCGCCCCGCATGTCGGCCTACGATTATATCCGCAGGAGATCCGCCGTGGCCGAAGCCTATATCATCGATGCCGTCCGCACCCCCCGGGGCCTGGGCAAGATGGGCAAGGGCGCGCTCTCGACGATGCATCCCGAACACTTGGCCGCGACCGTGTTCACCGCGCTTAAGGAGCGCAACCAGCTCGACACCGCGGATGTCGACGACATCATCTGGGGCACTTCGGCGACGATGGGCCTGCAGGGCGGCGCGATCGGCCGCATGGCGGCGCTCGATGCCGGCTATGACGTGCGCGCAAGCGGCGTGAACCTCAACCGGTATTGCGGTTCGGGGCTGACCGCCACCAGCCTGGCCGCAGCGCAGATCATGTCGGGCATGGAAGACCTGGTGATCGCCGGCGGCTCCGAGCAGCTTTCCTACGTCAACTACTATGGCGGCAAGATGCGCGAAGCCGGCATGGGCAGCGCCGGCATGGGCGTGGGCAATCCGCGCCTCCAGGCCAAGCATCCGCAGACCAACCAGGGCATCGCCGCCGACGCCATCGCCG
>JBEVME010000152.1:0-10308 GCA_040508785.1 Sphingobium sp. | reverse complement strand
GCGCCCCAGATGCTGGCGGTGCTGGACGTCGACATGACGGGCGGGATAGACAAGCCGGGCAAGGTGGCGCTGCGCCATATACTGCGCGGCGACGAGACCTATGGCATCCGCACCGCGCTGGCGGCCATGTCGGCCGAGGACGCGGAGCGCGCGGTACAGACCTATTTCAGGCAGCAGGCGGCGTGGATCGACCCGGACAAGGTGGACTGGCGCTTCGACGAGAAGGCAGGCGCGGTGGTGCTGAATATCGCGGGGACGGGCAAGGTCGATTGGGAGGGCAGCGCCGAGGACGGCATGAGGCACGATGTCGAGGGCGCCGGCTTCTATGCCCCGGACCTGCGCAAGCGTCCCAAGGAACAGGACCAGGCCGCGCCATGGGCCATCACCTATCCGCGCTTCCGCTGCTGGTCGACGACGCTACGCCTGCCCCGGCCGGACGGTGCGTGGCAGTGGAACATCACGGGCAAGCGCGTCAACAGGGCGCTGGGCGGGGTAGCCTATTGGCGCGGCATCGCGCTCAAGGACAATGTTCTCCGCACGGTCATGTCCAGCCGCGCCCTGACGCCGGAGATCAGCGCCGCGGAGGCGAGCGTGGCGAACGAGGCGATCCCCGGCTTCGACAACAAGATTTCGCGGATCGAGCAGGACTTCGCGATCAAGGCGCCTGTCGGACGGGTGGAGCCGTTGCTGGCCGAAGGCGATGCTATCGACTGGCTGGCGAGCGTGACGCCTTGCGACGGGCCGGCGCGCGGTGGCTCGGCGGCGGGCGGGCAGGCGGGCGCGGGAGATGCAGCGAACTGAAGCGGCGACGGCGTTGACGCGCCAGCGCCGTCTGGGCAAGGAGCCACTCATGCGCCGATTGCCCGTTTGCCGGTGAAAACTCAGCCCATTTCCTGGTCGAAGCTGCGCGAGCGCGGCGGCGGCCTGCTGTTCGCGCTGCTGTTCGAGCTGTTGCTGGTGTTGGCGTTGCTGACGCTGGCGCCCGACCTGCCGCCCGAGAAGGTTCAGGATCGCCTGCCGGTGAGTTTCGACATGGCCGATGGCGCCAAGGCGGAGAAGCAGGCCCAGGCGCAGAAGAGCGAGAAGCGGGAAGACAGGAAAGCGGTGGCGGAAGCGCAGCAGGCGCCGGTCGTGCGCCCGCCGGAGGAGGAGGTGAAGCCGACCGAGCAGTTGCCGTCGCCCTTTCCGTTCCTGACACTGACCCGCGAGCAGATGGCGTCCGCCGATATCGGCAAGCTGGCCAAAAAGGACGGCAGAGCCGCCGGGCAGGGCGACAGCAAGGCGGTGTCGGGGCCGGGCGAGGGACCGGGCGGGGTGCAGCTCTACCCCGCCGAATGGTATCGCCGGCCGACCGATGCGGAACTGTCCGCCTATCTGCCAGCGAACGCGCCGCCGGTCGGCTGGGGTGAGGTCGCGTGCAAGACCGTCGAACGATATCATGTCGAAAATTGTCAGCAGATGGGGGAATCGCCCGCTGGGTCCGGCTATGCGCGCGCTGTCAGGCTGGCAGCGTGGCAGTTTCTGGTGCTGCCGCCGCGCATCAACGGCAAGCCGCAGGTGGGGACGTGGGTGCGGATACGGATCGACTATACGCGCACGGTGATCGAGGGTCCGGGCGAATAGGCGATCCCGGATTGCAATCCTGGACGCTTGGCGCATGTTGGCGCGAGATAAAGGGAGAGGACAGCATGATCGTCATGGGATCGCGGCCGTCGCCGTTCGTACGCAAGGTGCTGGTGTTCGCGCACGCCAAGGGGATCGCGGTCGAGGTCAAGCCAGGCGGGTTCGGGCGGGGCGGCGAAGCCTTTGCCACAGCATCGCCGTTCGGGAAGATACCGGCGTTGCAGGATGGCGATTTCTTCATCAGCGATTCCACGGCGATCATAACCTATATGGATGCTATCCGGCCCGATCCGAACCTGATCCCGACGGAGCCAAAGGCGCGGGCGCGGACGATTTGGTATGAGGAGTTCGCCGATACGATCGCGCAGCCGGCCGGGGTCGAGATATTCTTCAACCGGGTGGTGGCACCATTCATGGGCGCGACCGGCGACGCGGCGGCGGCGGACCGGGCCGAGACGGAGAAAATGCCTTCGCTCTACGACTATCTAGAGCGCATGTTGCCGGAGAGCGCGGGCTATCTGGTCGAGGACAGGTTCACGTTAGCCGATATCGCGGTCGCCTGTCCTCTGATCAACATCGCCTATTGCAGCAGCGACATCGAAAAGGGGACATGGCCCAAGGTCAAGGCGTGGCTGGAGGCGGTACGGGCGCAGCCCAGCTTTGCGGCGGTACTGGAAGAAGAAGCGGAGGCGATGCGGCAGATGATGCCTGCATAGCGAACCCATATGGAACATTTGTCTTGACAGCGCAACGCTCATCTGGCAGATAAGTCGATATTGGGAAAATGTGAGTCGCAACGGCGGCGGCGTGAAGGGCGGGTCCTGCGAGGGGCCTGCCCTTTTGCGTTGTCGCGCGGTCTGGGGGCGGGATGAGCGAGCAAGAGGATCAACAGGCGCATCATGCGGGCGGGGTCGGCGCGGCCGGCGGTCCGGATGAGAGCGCGGGGCGGGCGCTGTCGATACGGCGCGGACCCCATGGGAAGGCGCAGAAGCGGCGCATCCGCAGCGACGGATGGACGCCCGCACGGCGGCGGCGCTTCATCGAAGCGTTGGTGGCGACCTGCAACGTCAGCGAGGCGGCGCGGGTGGCGGGCCGTTGCCTGTCGAGCGCCTATAACAAGCGGCGACGCGAGCCGGGCTTTGCGCGGGAATGGGAGCAGGCGCTGGCGATCGGCTATGACGAGCTGGAGACGGCGCTGTTGCGCGATGCGCTGTTCGGCTGCGAGGACGAGGAGCTGACGCTGGACGGGGAGGGCGTGCTCAAGACGCGCAAGGTCAAACGCGGGCGCGACCGCGGGGTGGCGCTGCGGCTGCTGACCCAGCATCGCGCGACCCGCGAACGGATGCGGGGGGACATGATGCGCGAGGCCTATGATGGCGAAGCGGCGCGGGCGCAGCTGCGCGCGGCGCTGGAGGCGGTGCGGGGAAGGAGTGAAGGTGACTCGAGCGCGGCAGGGCGGAACGGTTAGGAGACCGGCCCTGGCATCATCGCCTCCGCGGGGACGACGGTGACGTTCCGGAGTGGCTGGCGGGTGGTTTCGATCCGGCGCTTTCTGTTGCCGGTCGCCGCGCGATGGCATTATTGCTGGCCGCTAAGGCGGCCGGAGAGGAGATGCGCATGGCGAAGCTGGTCTATGGGTTGAACCAGTCGCTGGACGGCTATGTCGATCATATGGCCTTTGCGCCGGACCCGGCGCTTTTCCTGCATTTCATCGATCGGCTGCGCCATACGGCCGGAAGCATCTATGGCCGGCGCATGTACGAGATCATGCGCTATTGGGATGAGGACCAGCCTGGGTGGGGAACGGCCGAGCATGACTATGCGGCGGCGTGGCGGAGCCAGCCCAAATGGGTGGTGTCGCGATCGCTGGCGTCGGTCGGGCCGAACGCGACCCTGACCGGCGACGACGTTGGGGCGGCGATCGGCGCGCTGAAGGCGGAAATGGACGGGGAGTTCGAGGTCGCCGGGCCGACGCTGGCGCAGAGCCTGACCGAGCTTGGCCTGATCGATGCCTATGAGATGTATCTGCATCCGGTCGTGCTGGGCGCAGGGACACCCTTCTTCGCCGGGCCGCGACCGCCGTTGCGGCTGGTGGCGAGCGACCGGATAGGGGAGTCAGCGATCAGACTGACCTATGTTCCGGCTTAGGCGATGGGGCTAAGCGCGCCGGCCGGTCACCAGGTCGGGCGGGATCGTTTCCGGGCGCCGCCGCGCTGAGAGGCGGGCGTGCCGCGATGGCGCAAGTGGAGGACGGGATAGGGGCGGCCTTCGCCGTCGCGGGCGGAACGGCTGGCGAAGGCGAAGCCCATGCGCTGGTAGAAGCCGACGGCCTGGGCATTTTGTTCGTTGACGTCGGTGGTGAGGCGCGGATGGCGGGCCAGCGCATGTTCGACCAGCGTGCGGCCGATGCCGGTGCCGCGCGCGGCGGGATCAATGAACAGCGCCTCCATATGATCGTCGTCCAGCGCCATGAAACCGAGCGCGTGGCCCTGCGCATCGACGGCAAGCAGCATCGGCGTGTCGGGCAGGAAGCCGGCAACCTCTTCGCCGATCGTGGCGCGATCCACCGGGGTCAGGAAATCATGGGTCGCATCGACGGCGGTGCACCAGATTTCGACGGCACGGGGCACGTCTTCGGGGCGGGAGGGGCGAATGGTGATCATGGCCGCGCCCTAGAGGCTTTCGAACGTGGGCGAAAGGGGCGGCCGACGACGCAGGCCGGGGGAGACATATGGCGAATTCCAATTTCGAGCGGCTGGCCAATATGCAGCCGCGGGAAAAAGAGGCCGTGATCGACGGGCTGGACCGGGAGGCGGCCGAGCGGGTCGAGCGCGACTGGTGCTGGCGCGGACGGCCCGAGCAGCTGCCGCCGCCGGGCGACTGGGACATATGGCTGATGATGGCCGGGCGGGGCTTTGGCAAGACGCGGGCGGGTGCGGAATGGGTGCGCGCCATCGCCGAAAGCGATCCCGCCGCGCGGATCGCTCTGGTGGGAGCGACGCTGGGCGAGGCGCGCAGCATCATGGTGGAAGGGCAATCGGGCATCCTGGCGATTTCGCCACCCTGGTGCCGGCCGGCCTTTTCGCCATCGCTGCGCAAATTGTTGTGGCCTGGCGGGGCGCGCGCCACCCTGTATGGCGCGGCCGAGCCCGAAGCGCTGCGCGGGCCGCAGTTCAGCCACGGCTGGGCCGACGAGATAGCGAAATGGCCGCAAGCGCAGGCGACCTGGGACAACCTTATGATGGGAATGCGGATGGGGCGCCAGCCGCGTGTGCTGGCGACGACCACGCCGCGCCCGGTGCCGCTGGTGCGGATGCTGATGACACGGGCGGGGGGAATGGCGCGCGGCGACGTGGTGGTGACGCGCGGGCGGACGGTGGACAACCGCACGAACCTGGCGCCCGGCTTCGTGCGTGCGATGCTGCGCGGCTATGGCGGCACGCGGCTGGGGCGGCAGGAACTGGACGGCGAGCTGATCGAGGAGATAGAGGGCGCGCTGTGGAGCCGCGATCTGATCGAGCGGTGCCGGGTTTCGGTGGTGCCGGAACTCACGCGGGTCGTGGTGGCGGTCGATCCGCCGGCGAGCGCGCATGGCGACGCGTGCGGGATCGTCGTGGCCGGCACCGGCCGCGACGGGCGCGCCTATGTGCTGGCCGATGCGAGCGTGGCCGGAATGCGGCCCGAAGGCTGGGCGCGGGCGGTGGCCGGCGTGGCGGCTGCGTACAATGTCGATCGGGTCGTGGCCGAGGCGAATAATGGCGGCGAGATGGTGGATGCCGTACTGCGCGCGGCGCGGGCGGCGCTACCGGTGAAGCTGGTTCATGCGAGCCGGGGCAAGGTTGCACGGGCGGAGCCGGTCGCGGCGCTCTATGAGGCGGGGCGGGTGGCGCATGGTGGCGCCTTTCCCGATCTGGAGGACCAGATGTGCGGCATGGTGACCGGGGGCGCCTATATGGGGCCGGGCCGGTCGCCCGACCGCGCCGATGCGCTGGTGTGGGCGCTGAGCGAGCTGATGCTGGCGCGCGCCGGGGAGGCGCGGGTGAGCGGGATGTGAGGGGGTTGGGTGGAGGCTGTCGTCGCGCAATCACGCGGATCGGAGCCGAGCCGCGTCGCCCGCCTTTCCCTGGGAGCCAGCGCGTCGGGGTTGTTGATCGGGGGCCAGCCAAGCCGCCCGTCCGGGCTTGTTTCGCGGGCGGGGACGGGCGATGGTGGGCTTCATGGACTTCATGAAGTGGCTCAACTCGCTCGACGAGCTCCTCTACGAGGTGATGAGCTGGATCGTGTTTTTCCCCAAGACGCTGTGGCGCACGATCCGTCGGCCGATCGCCATGATGGACTATGCCGACAGCCAGCTGGTCTTGCCGCAGGAAGAACAATATGCCGCTGCTCTGAGCCCGCCGCTGTTCCTGGCCCTGGCAGTGATGGTTGCCCATGCCGCGTCGGCGGCGATGGGTGAGCCCGACCTGATCCTGGCCAATAATCATGGCCTGGCTGCGAGCATCAACGACCAGACAAGCGCGCTGCTGCTGCGGCTGGTGATATTCGCGGCCTTTCCCTTGCTGATGGCGCTGCGGCTGTTGCGGCGGAAGGGTCAGGAGCTGGAGCGGAACACGTTGCGCCAGCCCTTTTATGCGCAATGCTATCCGGCTGCAGCCTTCGCGCTGGGCTTCAGCCTTGGCATGTCGCTGATCCTGCTGGCCTGGGCGCCCGCCAGGATCGCGGGGCAACTGCTGGCGGGTGCCGCGGTGATGCAGTTTCTGATCGTCGAAATGCGGTGGTTCGCCAGCCAGCTGGGTATCGGCCGCTTGAAGGCGCTGGGCGCGGCCATGATCGGGCTGGTGGAAGGGTTCGTGCTGCTTTTCGTGGTGGGGTATCTGTTCACACGCTAAAATGCAGCGATGGAGAGGAGCCGATTCATGCGTCTTGCCACTGTCACCTTCATCACGGCCGCCGCGATGGCGGTCCCGGCCGCTGCCCAGGCGCCCCGCGACGTAGCCGACCTGGTCGGCGCCCGTGGCGCGGGCGGCGAAAGCGAGCTGCAGCGTCGCGGCTATGCCTATGTACGTGGCGAGAAGGGCGATGATCGCGCCTGGACCTATTGGTGGAACGCCCGATCGCGGACATGCGTCACCGTCGCCACGATGGACGGGCGCTACGCGTCGATCACGGCATCACCGGCCGCCGATTGCCGCCAGACTGCGGCCAGCCTAGCCCCGGCGCCGATGCCGGGCGCGGCCCCGCAGCCCTGGTTCGACATCGGCCTTGTGTGCTTCGGGGAAGGGCAGCGTCCAGCGCTCGCGACCCGCTATGGCTATAGCTGGGACCATGACAAGGGGCGCTATGTCTATGGCAACAGGACGGAGCTATCGACGCAGGATTTCGATGCGTCGGTGACGATCCAGCTGTGGGACGGGGGCGGGCGTATCCGCCTGCCCAACAAGCTGATCCCGCCGATCCATTCGCGCGGGGACAATGGCTGGTGGGAGCTCGACAAGCTGATGGCGGGTCGAGACATGATCACCGGCGAGTATCGCCTGAACGGTCTCAACAAGCCGAAAATGACGATCGACCGGCGCAGCGGGCGCATCTCCATACGCGGCACCGCCGACTATGCGTTCAGCGGGACTTGCGACACGATCGACAATCAGCAGCGGCGGTTCTGACGCGATCTGAAGCGGTTGTCAGAACAAGATACGATAGCGTAACGATGGAACAAAATTCTCTGTTCTGGCATTATGGCGGCAGGGTTTTCCATCTGGAGTTGCGATCATGAAGACGGCGAAAATGGTGGCGGGGCTGGTGGGTTTGACGCTGATGGTGGAGCCGGCGCTGGCCGTGACGCTGTCGGCGAAGGACCGGGCGCGGGTGGCGCGCGCGGCGCCGAGCGAGCGCGAGGATGTGCGCTACTGCCTGATCAAGCGGAAGAAGGACGGCAACAAGGGCGCGGTGATCGGGGCGGCCGGCGGCGCGGGCGTCGGTATCCTGGCCGGCGGGTCCGTGGGCGAGACGCTGCTGGGCGGCGTCGCGGGCGGCGTGGCCGGCCATCTGATCGGCAAGGGCAGCGCCGGCGGATCGGCCTGCGATCGGGTGCTGGACCGGAATAGGTGAACTGGGGCGGGCGTTGAGCCCCCTCTCCAAGCTGCGCTAGGCGGCTGCGCCGCCAAGCTTCGCTATCCTCCCCCCGTGTGGGGGAGGTTTTTTTATGTGTGCGGGAGTTGGCCATGAAATTGTTCGGAATGAAGGCCGCGCAGGGCTCTGCGCGGCCGGTGCTGGCACGCGCCTGGGGATCGGGCGGGCAGGCGTTGGGGGAGTGGCCGGCGAGTTACGAGGCGCAACTGCGCGGCGGGGTGATCGGCAATCCGGTGGCGCAGCGGGCGATGCGGCTGGTGTCGGAGGGCGCGGGGGCGACAGCGCTGTCGGCGGGCGGCGCGGGCGAGGCGGCGCGCGAGCGGGCGCTGGGGCTGATCGGTGCGCGGTCGGCCGGGCAGGGGCTGGTGGAGACGCTGGCCTGCCATCTGCTGCTGCACGGCAATGGCTATGTCCAGATATTGGCGGGGCCGGATGGCGCGCCGGCCGAGCTGTTCGCGCTGCGACCCGAGCGGGTGTCGGTGGAGGCGGATGCGCGGGGGTGGCCGGCTGCCTATCTCTATCGCGTGGGGGAGAGCGTGACGCGGCTGAGCCCTGAGGATGCGGCGGGCCGGACGAGTGTCGTGCACCTCAAGGCCCTGCATCCGCTGGACGATCATTACGGGCTGGGCTGTGCCGGCGCGGCGGCGGGCGCGGTGGCGATCCACAATGCGGCGACGGTGTGGAACAAGGCGCTGCTGGACAATGCGGCGCGGCCTTCGGGCGCGATGGTCTATGCGCCGGGCGACGGATCGGTGATGTCGCCTGACCAGTATGACCGGGTGAAGCGCGAGATGGAGGTCGCCTTTTCCGGCGCGGCCAATGCCGGGCGACCGATGCTGCTGGAGGGTGGCCTCGACTGGCGGGCGATGAGTTTGACGCCCGCCGAGATGGATTTCGTGGGGCTGAAGGGGGCGGCGGCGCGGGAGATCGCGCTCGCCTTCGGGGTGCCGCCGATGCTGATGGGGCTGCCGGGTGACAATAGCTACGCCAATTATCGCGAGGCGAACAAGGCGCTGTGGCGGCAGACGATATTGCCGATGGTGGAGAAGATTGCGGGCGGGATCGCGCAAGGGCTGGCAGGCTGGTGGCCGGGGCTGATGATCGGCGCGGACCTGGATACGGTGCCGGCATTGGCGGAAGAGCGGGTCGCGCTGTGGGAGCGGGTGGCGGCGGCGGATTTTCTGAGCGCCGAGGAGAAGCGGGTGATGTTGGGGATTTGAGGGCGGCGGGGGTACGCCCTCACCCAACGCCGCCCAGGGGGCTGCGCCGCCAGGGCTGCGTATCCCTCTCCCTCCAGGGAGAGGGTTTGGAGGCACAAATGAAACAGGATGGCGAGATGCTGGCGCGGCTGGTGGCGCAGGCGGATTCGGGGCCGGCAGGCAGCGACATGGTGATGATCCGCGCGCTCATCGAGGAGGCGAGCGAGCTTGGCGCAGGACGGGCGCTGGAGCGGCTGGGGCTGAGCGATCGCGGGGCGGAAGATGACGTACGCGAGCTGCGTCAGCTTCTGGGCGCCTGGCGTGACGCGAAGAAGGCAGCGCGCGGGGCAGTGATCGGATGGGTGCTGCGGGTGGCTATGGCGCTGGTGCTGTTGGGGGTGGCGGTGAAGGCGGGGTTGATCGGGATGGTGCGGGGCTGATTTGGTTCGCGCAGAGGCGCAGAGGCGCAGAGGCGCAGAGGCGCAGAGGGCGCGGAGATTTTTTCGCGCGGAGACGCGGAGGCGGGGAGAAGAAGAGAGATTGAGACCGCCTATGGCGGCTTCTTCGTTTTCTCTCCGCGTTTCCGTGTTTCCGCGCCCCCGCGTGAACCTGTTTCTGGAGAAGGCTTATGCAGTCTGAGACGAGCGGCGATGTACGCTTTGCCGGTTATGCGGCGGTGTTCGATCGGATGGACCGGGGCGGGGACGTGGTGCGGGCGGGAGCGTTCGGGACGGTCGCCGCCGCCGGCGTGCCGCTGTTGTGGCAGCATGGGCCGGGCGAGGCGATCGGCACGGTCGAGCGGCTGGAGGAGGACGCACGGGGCTTGCGCGTGATCGGGCGAGTTTCGGCGCGGACGGCGGCGGGACGCGTGGCGGCGCGGGCGCTGCGAGATCGGATCGTCGACGGGCTGAGCTTTGGCTATCGGGTGCGGGAAGCAAGGGGGATGCGGCCAAGGGAATTGCTGGCGCTCGAGATCGTGGAGGTGAGTTTGGTGACGCACCCGATGCAACCGCTGGCGCGGGTGGTGAGGGTGGAGGCGGGTTCGGAAATTAATTGAATTCAGTGGGTGGTGATATGCGCATAACATTGTCTCTCGAATTTTCCGGATCATAATCATGATTGCTCGGCCACCTCACTCGGCCCGCTTTGTAGTCATCAGGGGTCATAATATGGGTCCCTACCTCTTCAAACCGTCCAACATCTTCTGCCAGATATCTTATATTGTGATATATTAATGTGGCTTTGCCCTCTACTGGGGGCGTATTAAGCGTGAAAGAGTATTGCCGATCTGCGCCAGGAGGAATTTTTCCCAAAGAAAATGATTCGCGAATTATCGGCGTAGAAATTAGCAGAGGGT
>JBEVME010000136.1:0-2587 GCA_040508785.1 Sphingobium sp. | reverse complement strand
CAGGATGCGGCGGTCTTCCGGGCGGGCCAACAGGCGCGTATGCGCCCAGAGCAGTGCCTCGCCGTCGATGGTCTCCTTCAGCAGACCCTCGCGCATCATCAGGCCCAGATTGCGGCGCGCGCGGCGCCACGGCTCGTCGGCCTTCTTGTAGACGATGTGGCGCAGATCGTTGAGGCGGCCGGGCTGCGCGGGTTTCCCGCCCGCCAGCCAAGCCTCGCGGCTCTGCCCGCCCTTCCAGGCGCGGGTGGTGAAGCCCAGAATCTCGGTCTTCACGCCGCAGCGTTCCAGCGTGCGCGCCAGCACATCGGCGCTGATCGCGGCGATGGAGATCGGGCGGCCGCGCATCGATCCGGAATTGTCGATCAACAGGGTGACGATCGTATCCTTGAACTCGACATCGCGCTCTATCTTGTAGGACAGCGACTGCCCCGGCGAAATGACGACCCGCGCCAGCCGCGCCGCATCGAGCAGACCTTCTTCCTGATCGAAATCCCAGCTGCGGTTCTGCTGCGCCATGAGCCGGCGCTGCAGGCGGTTGGCCAGTTTGGTGACGATGCCCTGCAGGCCCTTCAACTGCGCATCCAGATAGGCGCGCAGGCGGGTCAGCTCCTCCTCGTCGCACAGATCCTCCGCACCCACGATCTCATCAAAAGCGGTGGTAAAGGCGCGGTAGTCGAAAGTGCCGGGCTGATCGGTCCAGGGCCGGTTGGGGCGGACCGGCAGCATCCCCTCCTCGCCTTCATCGCCCTCGTCGGCTTCCTCGACGTCTTCGGCGCTATCGTCGCTGCCGTCGTTATCGCCGTCGTCATCGCCTTCTGACGGTTCGGCGGCAACTTCGGACGGAGCCTGCTCCTCGCCGGCGTTGTCACCGTCTTCCTGGTCTTCCGTCTGCTCGTCGCCGTCCTGATCGTCGTTGTCTTCGGGCGGCAGATCCTGCGGGTCGGCGCGGGTCAGTTCCAGATGTTGAAGCATGTCGAGCGACAACGCCTGGAACGCCTTCTGATCGTCCAGAGCATCGGCCAGCGCATCGAAATCGGCCGATGCCTTTTCCGCGATCCAGCCGCGCAGCATATCGACGCCGGGCTTGGCGGCGGGCGGGATGTCCTGACCGGTCAGCCGTTCGCGCAGCAGCAGCGCCAGCGCAGCCTGCACCGGCACCTGATCGGGGGTGGCGGCGCGGGTGATCGGATCGGCGGCCAGGCGCACGGTCTGCGCGGCATCCAGGTTCTGGCGGATGCCGGCATAGGCATTCGATCCCAGCGCCTCGTAACGGACCAGTTCCACCGCGTCATAGCAGGCGCGGGCCGAAGGCTCGACCGGCGCATGGCGGTTGTGCAGCGCCTCGTTGTGGTGGCGCACTTTCAGCGCGAAACTGTCAGCGAAACCCCGCGCCTCCATCGCCGCCGCGCGCGGCAGGCTGCGGCCGGGCATCGGCACGCGGATGGTGTTGCCGACCTGCACCGGCGCGTCGGCCGTCCAGTTGACCTCAAGCTCGGCATCGTGCGCAAGCGCACGCGACGCGCCGGTCAGGACGCTCTTGAAACGATCGGCTGGGGATTCGTCGGACATCGTTTCTCAGGCTAACGCAGGCACGCAGGCTTCGACAAGCTCAGCCCCGGCAGGTTTCAGATCGACTGCCCGGTCTTGGCCCAGTCGGCCAGGAAGCCTTCGATGCCCTTGTCGGTCAGAATGTGCTTGAACAGCGACTTGATGACCGCCGGCGGCATCGTGGCGACATCGGCGCCGATCTTCGCGCTTTCCAGCACATGGATCGGGTGCCGCACGCTGGCGACAAGGATCTCCGTGGCGAAGGCATAATTGTCATAGATCAGGCGAATATCATCGATCAGCGCCATGCCGTCGAAGCCGTTGTCATCATGACGGCCGACGAAAGGCGAGATGAAGCTCGCGCCGGCCTTTGCCGCCAGCAGCGCCTGATTGGCCGAGAAGCACAGCGTGACATTCACCAGAGTGCCCTCACCGGTCAGCTTCTTGCAGGTCTTCAGGCCATCGATCGTCAGCGGCACCTTGATGCAGATATTTTTGGCGATCTTGCGCAGGATTTCCGCCTCACGCATCATGCCGGCGTGATCGAGCGCGACCACTTCGGCGCTGACCGGACCATCGACCAGCGCGGCGATTTCCTTGGTTACTTCCAGAAAATCGCGGCCAGACTTGGCGATCAGCGAAGGATTGGTGGTGACACCGTCGAGCAGGCCGGTTTCGGCCAGATCGGCGATCTCTTGCGTGTCGGCGGTGTCGACGAAGAACTTCATGATGGCTCCAACCGTATGGGTGACTCGGCCGCGCTATAGCGGCGGATCGCGCCTACCGCCACCGGGCCGGCGCAGAAGATCAGACCGCCCGCAGCGCCGCGATCAAAGCGGCGTCTCCGGTGGCTTCCGGATTGGCGCGAATTTTCGCTTCCGATGCGCCTATTTCATACCAGATGCCGTTATCCGCCACGAGCGCGACCGCATGAGCAACGTCGAGCAGGGTCACGCCCGCCAGCGCTGCGATAGCCTGGGTGACAGTCGCGTCCTGTTGCGCGGTCAGTGTCTGCTGCAGCGGCGGGATCATCGCATTG
>JBEVME010000116.1:0-19427 GCA_040508785.1 Sphingobium sp. | reverse complement strand
TGCCCGCCGGCGCCGCCATGGTTGGCGGGACCGCGCGGGGCATGGGCTATCTCGCCGATCAGCTGAGCCAGTATTTCACGGGCACCAAGGCGGGCCGCGCCCATCTGGCGCAGATCGTGGCGCAGGCGCCCGGCGCGAAGGGCAGTGATCCCGACGTCATCGCCAACGCGCTCCGCGACCTGGCCAATATCGACCTGTCGGCGCAACTGGCGCGGCTGCGCGCGCCGCTGGAGGTGATCTACGCCATCGGCGCGGACAAGATCCAGGCAAGCACGATCGCTGCTCGTTTCCGTGGCGCCTACGCCGCCAAGAACGATGCCAGGCTGGTGCCGATCGGACCCAGCGGCCATGTCATCATGGCGGACCAGCCAGCACGATTTGCCGATGCCCTGTCGCTTTTCCTGAAGACGCGCTAAGGTAAATCGATCGCGACAGGGGCGGGAAAACTTGATTTTGCCCTGCGCGGTCTCTTTAGAGGGCGCGGCTTACGGGGGCGCGACGTGACTGGACTCTTACTGCTGGCATTGCAGGCACTGCTTTTTTTCGCGGTGATGGGGATGCTATTCCGTCTGCGCGGCACGCTGGGCATCGGCGTGTTCGTGTGCGCGCTGGGCGTACTGCATTTCCTCGAAACCTATCTGGCGGCGGTTTTCTTCATCCAGCTGCCCTTCGGCCTGATATCCCCCGGATCGACGGTGATGTTCGCGGGCAAGCTCTCGATGATCCTCATGCTTTATATCCGTGAGGATGCCGAGACGGTGCGCCAGCCAATATACGGGTTGCTCATCGGCAACTGCCTCATGGTGCCGCTGGCCGCGATCCTGCGCCTCTATGATCCCATGCCGCTGCCGACCGGCCATATTGCCGACCTGACCCTGATCGACCAGCTTGGCATGTTGATGGTGTGGGGCACGGTCGTGCTGTTCGCGGACAGCATCGCCCTGGTGCTGCTGTACGAGCGACTGCGCAAGTGGATACCCCATTCGCTGTTCCTGCGCGCGTCGATCTCGCTGGCGGTGATCCTGACCTTCGACCAGTTCGCTTTCTTCGCGGGCTTGCATCTGGCGACGGGGACGCCCTTTGCAGCGCTGCTGGGCGGATGGGTGGCGAAGCTGGGGGCGTCGGTCCTCTATGCCGCGCTGGCGACTTTTTATCTGCGCCATTTCGAAAGCGGGGAAGAGCATGGCCTGCCCGGTAACCAGAAGCTGACCGATATCTTCAACAAGCTGACCTATCGACACCGCTACGAGGCGCTGCTGGAGCAGAGCGGGATCGACGCGCTGACCGGCGTGTTGGACCGCAACCGGTTCGAGGCGCTGGCCCAGTCCAGCCTGACGCGCGCGCGCAAGCAGCGCCGCCCGCTGAGCCTGGCCATCATCGACGTCGACTATTTCAAGCAGATCAACGACCGCTACGGCCATGTCACGGGCGACGACGTGCTGCGCAAGATCGCACAGGCGCTGCGCGACAGCATGCGGTCGGACGACAAGATATTCCGCTATGGCGGCGAGGAGTTCGTGGTGCTGTGCGAGGGCATGAACCACGAGGCGGCAATGGCCCATGCCGAACGGATGAGGGCGGCGGTGCCCAATGCCCTGCGCGGATCATTGGCGATCACCCCCACGGTCAGCATCGGCGTCGCCACCGCGCCGAGCGATGGCGCCGACGTGACCGAACTGGTCCGCCATGCCGACCTGCACCTCTATCAGGCCAAACATGGCGGCCGCAACCGGGTGGTAGGCAACCACCCGGCCGATCGCCGGCGCGGCGATTAGGAACATGCTGCCGCCAGCCGAAACCGGCGTCCGTCATCGCTCATCAAGTCGGAAGTGAACGATCCAATGGCGACTCTTGTCGACTGACTGAAGGTGCCGGACGCTCACACAGTGATCGGACGACGGCTTAAGGCGTCCGCACGGTCAATCGCTTTATCGACATGATCAACAGCCGGGTTCACCGGAAAAGCCAGCGCCGTAAGGAGTAGCTTTTGTCGTGACCTGCGCCCCGCTCGCTCCCTCGATCTGATGTAGAGTCTGCCCCAACGAAGGGGCAGACGAATGAGAAGGAGCCGTTTTCCGAGGAAGAGATAATCGGGATCATCAAGGAGCAGGAGGCGGGCCTGTCGACGGTGGAGGTGTGCCGCAATCACGGCTTGAGCCCGGCGACGTTTTACAAGCTGAAGGCGAAGTACGGCGGCTTGGAGGTGTTCGATGCCCGGCGGCTGCGCCAGCTTCGAGGATGAGAATGGCAAATTCAAGCGGCTTCTGGCCGAGAGTGCGCTGGACAACGCGATCCTGACCCGAAGGGCGGCGTAGCCAAGAAAGCGCATATCGTCGCGGCCCTGCCCAAGACCCGATCGGGCAAGATCCTGGGCGCCGTCCTGCGTAAGGTACCAGCCGGGGAGCACATCGCCATGCCCCCGACGATCGAGAGTCCGGCGGCGCTCGAAGCGATCATGGCGCGTTCGCGAGCGTCAGCGCCTGAACGCTACGCCTGCGCCTGTCCCGCCCGCTGCCGCCCGCGCTGATCACACCCGATCAGGTGGCAGGCGAGATCGGGCGCACTCGGTGCGCGGCGCGGCTTTTCCCAGGGCGGTGTCCAGCCGGACGGAATGGAGCCGCAGAAGGCGCTGCGGGCGTGGGTGACCGGCTGCGCCTGCGCCGCCGACAGGTTGAGGCAGGCAAGGCCGCCCGCGAGCACCGCGCTATACCGCATGGCTGAAGCGCCGCTCCGCCGGCTGGAGATAAGTGTCGAAACTGGCGGCGATTGCGCGGGCATAGGGTAGCCCTTCCGGCGCGATCGTCACGCGATCGTCGCGCACCTCGACGAGGCCGCGTCGCTCGAACCGCGCCAGCGGCTGCACCGGCAGGGTCGTGCCGAACCGTGCGTGGCCCTCGCACAGCAATTGTTCGATGATGCGGCCGCGCCGGCGATCCTCCGCGCTTCGCAGCACGCCCCGCGCCGCCGGCAGCGCGCCTTCCTCGATCAGCTGGCGGTAACGGCCCGCCTGCTTCTCATTCTGGATGATCGCATCGGGAAACTGGCTGATCGCGCTCGCGCCCAGGCCGATGAGGATCGGCGCGGGATCGTTTGTGAAGCCCTGAAAATTGCGGTGCAGGCGGCCATGATCCAAGGCGATGGCGAGGCCATCGCTGGGCACGGCGAAATGATCGAAGCCGATCGGCTGATATCCTGCCTCGGTCAGCATGGCGTAACCCAGCTCGGCCATGTCGAAGCGCGTCTGAAGATCGGGCAGGTCGCGCGCGTCGATCCGCCGCTGTCGCGGCAACAGATGCGGCATATGGGCGTAGCCGAAGAGCGCGATGCGCGCCGGACGCAGGCGCAGCGTCGCGTCGATCGTGCCGGCGAGGTCGTCCATGGTCTGCCCTGGCAGGCCGTACATCAGGTCGAACCCGGTGCGGATGCCGTGCCGCTCGATCCGCTCGACCACGCGCTCGACCATTTCCAGCGGCTGGATACGGCCGATCTTGCGCTGCACATGCGGCGCGAACGTCTGAACGCCGAGATTCACCCGGTCGATCGCCATCGTCGCCAGCGCCGCAATCCACTCGGCGTCGAGCTGGCGCGGGTCCAGCTCGACCGAGATTTCCGCGCCATGGGCGCGGAAGCAGAGCATCAACTGCTGCAACAGCCGGACGAAATCGAGCAACGGCAACGCGTTCGGACTGCCCCCGCCGAACGCGATCCGCGCGACATGCGCCCGGCCGTTCAGGCGCGCCGCGACCATCGCGATCTCCCGCTCCAACGCCTCGACATAGGCGGTAAGACGCTGAGCCCGATTGGCCGCGCCTGTGTTGCAACCGCAATAGGCGCAGATCTCGTGGCAATAGGGGATATGGACGTAGAGCGAGATGCGCGCGTCCTTCTCCAGCGAGTCCAGCCGCGCCGCCATCTCCGCCGCGCCGACGCCGTCGCTGAACTGCGCGGCGGTGGGATAGCTCGTGTAGCGCGGCACGGGCTGGGCGAGCAGGTCGGGGTAAAAGGTCCACATGTTCCGCATCTTGCCAGATCGCGGCCGGCCTGCATTGAGACAGGTCAAAATGGCGATTGCGCGCGATCAATGCAGGCGTCGCTTCAGTCAAGCAGAACGTCTCCGTCACGAAAGGGAAGGAGACCCGTTATGCGTTTGAAAATCGTCCTCCACCGAACCATGTTGCTGGCGGCGGTGGCGAGCGTCGCCGGCGTCGTCGCGATCACCGCCGCCGCTCCTGCGCAGGCCAAGCAGGGCGACGTGCTGGTGCGCGTGCGCGGCATCATGGTTGCTCCCAACGAGAAGAGCGGCAGTGTGCTGCCCGCCTTTCCCGGCGAGAAGGTGAAGGTAGACAATTCAGTCATGCCGGAGATCGACTTCACCTATATGGCGACCGACCATGTCGGCTTCGAACTGATCGCCGCCACGACGAAACATTCGGCCCGCGGCGTCACCGGCACGACCGGCTCGCTCGGCAAGCTGGCGTCGACCTGGGTGTTGCCGCCGACGCTGACCGCGCAATATCATTTCGCGCCCGATGCGCCGGTGCGCCCCTATGTCGGGGCCGGGATCAACTATACGCTGTTCTACAGCGAGAAGGCGTCGAGCGCGCTCACCGGCGCGGTCGGGCCGACTAGGGTGCATATGTCCGACAGCTTCGGCTGGGCGGCGCAGGCGGGGGTCGACATCGACCTCACCGAGAAGCTGTTCCTGAACCTAGCCGTCAAATATATCGACATCGACACGACCGCCACGCTGAACACGACAGCTGCCGGAGCGCAGCAGGTGAGGGTCAGCCTCGATCCGCTGGTTTTCGGCATCGGGCGGGGCATGCGTTTCTGATCGACTGAGTCCGGGCAGGAAAAAAGGGCGCCATCGCGAAACGGCGCCCTTTTCGCCGATGGTCAGAGTTGCCGTTCGAGCAGGTTGAGCGTCGCATCGCCCTCGACCGGCAGCGCAGCAAAGCCCTTATCCCGCTCCCGATTGATCGCCGCATGATTGTCTCGGCTCTCGATCGACTGGAGCCGCCGGGCGCCCCAGTGGCGCTCCTCCTGCGCGGCTTGGTCCAGCAGCATCCAGCCGTTCCACTGTTCCCTTCAGGTCGGACCCGATCGAAATCGCGACCTCGGCCGTATCCCCGGCCTTGTCGGTGGCGAGGGTCGCGGCGGCGATGATCCTCTCGCCGTCCGGCTCGAATGCGAGATAGGTTTTAGTGCCGGTGATAGTCGAACGCCGTCACGTCCTTCAGCTGCGCGGCGGTCAGATGGCCCACCGCGCTCAGGAAGCGGAAGCGGCGATCATCGTCCGACACTGTATCGAAAAACGCGCCGACCGCCGTCTCGTCAGAGGGCGTGACGGGGCGCAGGGGGAGGCGGAAGCCGGTGCGGGTCTGACGCTCGATCATGCGATGTCTTTCCGATAAGGACCGCTCGCGGCGCCGAGCCGGAGCAGCCGTGGCGCGCCTGTGCCCGCGCTAGCGGCTGCCCGGAATAAGGGATACTCCCGATGCCGCCGCGCCGGCCTAAGGGCAATTACGGATAGGGCGGCGGCGCGGGCCGAGCCATGCAGCGGTCATGGACATGATTGTTGATCTGGAACAAATAACACCCGGCTCGGCCGGATCGCGCACGGTTCCCGCCTGCCCGTCCCGCCCGAAAAGCGACCCTTCCTGCGAGCAATGCGCGGTGCGCGCACGCGCCATCTGCAGCGATCTCGACGAACCGGATCTCGCCGCGCTGCGCCGCCTGGGCCGGCGGGTCTCACTCGCCGCCGGGCAGACGGTGATGTGGGAGGGCGACGATTCCACCGTCGTCGCCAACGTCATCGCCGGTACACTCAAGCTCTCCACCTCGACCGGCGGCGGGCGCGAGCAGATCGTCGGCGTCATCTATGCCTCGGACTTCATTGGCCGCCCGTTCGGCGCACGCACGCCGCACAGCGTCACCGCGCTGACCGACGCGCATCTCTGCCTCTTTCCCCGCAGCGCCTTCGATCATTTCGCGCGTGACCATGGCGCGCTTCAGCACCGGCTGTTGCGGCGTACGCTCGACGATCTCGACCGGACGCGCGGCTGGCTTCTGCTGCTTGGCCGCAAGAATGCGCAAGAGAAGATGGCGACCTTCCTGCTGGACGTGTCGCGCCGGCTGCAACTCGACCGGACAGGCCGCTTCGAACTGCCGCTCTCGCGCCAGCAGATCGCGGACATATTGGGCCTGACGATCGAGACCGTTTCCCGCCAGATGAGCGAGATGAAGCGGCTCGCTCTCATCGCGGTCGAGGGCCGGCGCGGCATCCGCATCCTCGATCGCGAGAAGCTGGCATGCCTGGCCGAAGGCCACTGAAGTCGCACGGCCGGTCCACCTTAGGACATTCCCGTAGAGACCGTCCGAAGCCCATTTGACAGAGGTCAATGATCGAAGGGCGGACTGGGCCGACGGAATGGCAGTACCAGCTCAAGGGGGTCGAAACATGGACCAATTGGTAATGAAGGTTGGCGGCTGGTTCGCGCTCGCGGTCCTGGCGCTGCTCGCCGCTGCTGCAGCAGCGGACTGGGGATTTGGCGTGCATATGACGATCGTCGGCGGGGCCGCCCTGCTGGTGGCGGTCGTAACGATGCGAGGCGCCGACTATGGACGGCTGACGCGCGGGCTGTTGAAGATGCCCGTGGATCAGGGCCGCTATGACGACGATCCGATCCGCTGGGGCGTGATCGCGACCGTCTTCTGGGGCCTCGCGGGCCTCCTCGCTGGCCTCTACATCGCCTTGCAACTCGCCTTTCCCGCACTGAACCTCGGCATCGAATACACCAGCTTCGGACGGCTGCGGCCGCTCCACACGTCGGCTGTCATCTTCGCATTCGGCGGCAACGCGCTGATCGCGACCAGCTTTTACGTCGTGCAGCGCACCTGCCGCGCACGCCTTGCCTTTCCCGCGCTCGCCCGCTTCGTCTTCTGGGGCTATCAACTGTTCATCGTGCTGGCCGCCACCGGCTACCTGATGGGCATCACCGAGGCGAAGGAATATGCCGAGCCCGAATGGTATGTCGACCTGTGGCTGACGATCGTCTGGGTCGCCTATCTGATCGTCTTCGGCGGCACGATCCTGAAGCGCAGCGAACCGCATATCTACGTCGCCAACTGGTTTTACCTCAGCTTCATCCTGACGATCGCAATGCTGCACATCGTCAATAATCTGTCGATGCCGGTCAGGCTGCTCGGGTCCAAAAGCTACAGCGCCTTCGCGGGCGTGCAGGATGCGCTGACGCAGTGGTGGTATGGCCATAATGCGGTCGGCTTCTTCCTGACAGCCGGTTTCCTGGCCATGATGTATTATTTCGTGCCCAAGCAGGCGGAGCGGCCGATCTACAGCTATCGCCTGTCGATCATCCACTTCTGGTCGCTGATCTTCCTCTACATCTGGGCAGGTCCGCATCACCTGCATTACACCGCGCTGCCCGACTGGGCGCAGACGCTGGGAATGGTCTTTTCGGTCATGCTGTGGATGCCCAGCTGGGGTGGCATGATCAACGGGCTGATGACGCTGCACGGCGCCTGGGACAAGGTCCGCACCGACCCGATCATCCGCATGATGGTGATGGCGCTGGCCTTCTACGGCATGTCCACCTTCGAAGGCCCGATGATGTCGGTGAAGGCGGTCAACAGCCTGTCCCACTATACCGACTGGACGATCGGCCATGTGCACAGCGGCGCGCTGGGCTGGAATGGGCTCATCACCTTCGCTTGCCTCTATTATCTGACGCCGCGCCTGTGGAAGCGCCAGCGTCTCTATTCGCTGCGCATGGTGAACTGGCACTTCTGGCTCGCGACCGTGGGCATCGTCCTCTACGCCGCGTCGATGTGGGTCGCAGGCATCATGCAGGGGCTGATGTGGCGCGAATATGGCAGCGATGGCTACCTCGTCTACGCCTTCTCCGAAGTCGTCTCCGCCATGTTCCCGATGTATCTGATCCGCGCCGCCGGCGGCCTGCTCTACCTGGCGGGTGCGCTCATCATGGCCTTGAACATCGCAAGGACTATCGCCGGCGCGCCGCTGCGCGACGAAAAGCCGATGCGCGACGCGCCCTATCATCCGGCGGCGGACCGTCCGCTGGTCCAGCAGCCCGCCTGAGGGAGGAGCCACCGATGGCATCCAGATTTTTCGACCATGGCAGGCTCGAGCGCAACGTGTCGCTGCTTGGCCTTGCCGCGCTCGTCGTTGTCGCGATAGGCGGCATCGTCGAGATCGCGCCCCTCTTCTGGATCGACAACACGATCGAGAAGGTCGAGGGGATGCGGCCCTACACGCCGCTCGAACTCGCCGGCCGCAACATCTACATGCGGGAGGGCTGCGCCAACTGCCACAGCCAGATGATCCGACCCTTCCGCGACGAGGTGGAGCGTTACGGCCATTACAGCCTGGCGGCGGAGAGCATGTATGACCATCCCTTCCAGTGGGGGTCGAAGCGTACCGGGCCGGACCTCGCCCGCGTGGGCGGCCGCTATTCGGACGAGTGGCATGTCCAGCATCTGAAAGATCCGCGCGCGGTCGTGCCGGAATCGATCATGCCGACCTACCCCTTCCTCGCCGAACGCGAGCTGAAGACCGGCGATATGAAGGGCGACCTGACCGCGCTCGGTCGCGTCGGCGTGCCGTACAGCGCGGAGATGATCGCGGCGGCCAACGACGATCTCGCCGCCCAGGCCGATCCGAACGCCGACGCCGCTGCGCTGCGGAAACGCTACCCCAAGGCGCAGGCTCGCGACTATGACGGCGACCCCGGCAAGCTCACCGAGATGGACGCGCTGGTCGCCTATCTCCAGATGCTGGGCACGCTGGTCGATGTGGACGCCGCCGCTCCGCAGGCGAAGGCGCGATGAACTATGACGACCTGCGACACTTCGCCGATAGCTGGGGCCTCGTCTTCATGGGGCTGGCCTACCTCGTGCTGATCGGCTGGCACTTCCTGCCGAACGGCCGCCGGCATAGCGAAGAGGCGGCCCGCATGATCTTCGACGCCCCGCGCGATCCCCGGGAGGCGGACCATGTCTGACGACAAGACACCCCGTATCGACGCCGCCACTGGCACGCCCACCAAGGGCCATGAATGGGACGGCATCGAGGAGCTGGATACGCCGCTGCCCCGCTGGTGGCTGTGGACCTTCTACGCGACCATCCTGTTCGCCATCGGCTACGTCATCGCCTATCCAGCATTGCCGATGCTGAACGACTATACGCGCGGCTGGCTCGGTTGGTCGAGCCGCGATGCGCTGGACCAGGAACTGGCCGCGCGCGAACGCCAGATAGCGCCGCTGCGGCAGGCGATCGCCGTCACCACGATCGACAAGCTCGCCGGCCAGCCACGCCTGATGCAGGCGGCGGTAGAGGGCGGTCGCGCCGCCTTCAAGGTCCACTGCGTCCAATGCCACGGCTCGGGGGCGGCGGGATCGAAGGGCTATCCCAATCTCAACGACGACGATTGGTTATGGGGCGGCGACCTCGCCACGATCGAGCAGACGATCACGGACGGCATCCGCAACCCCGATCATGCCGCCACGCGTGCCTCGATCATGCCCGCCTTCGGCCGCGACCGGCTGCTGACGGCGGAGCAGGTCGACGATGTCGTCGTCCATGTCCGCACGATCAGCGGGCAGGAGCGGCCGAGCGGCGCATCCCGGCGCGGCGGGCAGCTCTTCGCCGACAATTGCGCCGTCTGCCACGGCCCGGCCGGGAAGGGCACGCGCGCGCTCGGCGCACCGAACCTGACCGACGGCATCTGGCTCTATGGCGGCGACGCGGAGACGCTGCGCCAGACCGTCTGGAACAGCCGCCAGGGCGTGATGCCGCGATGGGACGACAAGCTCGACAAGGCGACGATCCGGATGCTGGCCGCCTATGTCCACAGCCTGGGCGGCGGCGAAGCGACGCCTGTCATGGTGGCGGTCGACGCCCCGAAGGGAGCCGAAGGTGCCGGCCGCTGACATGACGAGCGATCCGCGTGTGCAGGGCCAGTTCTCCGGCCATCGCCCGGAGGGCGTCGCCGCCCGTGGGGACGACGCGGCGACGCCCGAACAGGACACGACGCTGCCCGGCGGCGATCCGCACCTCTACGAAAAGCGCAAGGGCGTCTATCCCAAGGCGGTGGACGGCTTCTATCGCCGCCTGAAATGGGCGGTGATGGGGGTGACGCTCGCCATCTACTGGATCACACCCTGGATACGTTGGGATCGCGGACGCTTTGCGCCCGATCAGGCGGTGCTGGTCGATCTGGCGCATCGCCGTTTCTACATGTTCGATATCGAGATCTGGCCGCAGGAATTCTATTATGTGACCGGGCTGCTCGTCATGGCCGGCATCGGCCTGTTCCTCGTGACGTCGGCGGTCGGCCGCGCCTGGTGCGGCTATGCCTGCCCGCAGACGGTCTGGACCGACCTCTACCAGCATGTCGAGCGCTTCATCGACGGTGACCGTAACGCGCAGATCCGGCTGGCGAAAGCGCCCTGGAGCGCCGGAAAGCTGGGCAAGCGCCTGTTCAAATGGAGCATCTGGCTCGGCATCGCCTTTGCGACCGGGGGCGCGTGGATCTTCTATTTCGCTGATGCGCCGACGCTTCAGCGGGCCTTCTGGACGGGGACGGCCGCACCTGTCGCCTACGCCACGGTCGGCGTGCTGACCGCAACGACTTTCGTGCTGGGCGGTTTCATGCGCGAGCAGGTGTGCATCTACATGTGCCCCTGGCCGCGCATCCAGACCGCGATGCTGGACGAGAAATCGCTGGTCGTCACCTACAAGGACTGGCGCGGCGAGCAGCGCGGCAGCCTCAAGAAGGCGGAGGCGCATCCGGGCCAATATGGCGACTGTATCGACTGCACCCAGTGCGTCGCCGTCTGCCCGACCGGCATCGACATCCGCGAGGGGCCGCAGATCGGCTGCATCACCTGTGCGCTCTGCATCGACGCCTGCGACAGAGTGATGTTGCAGATTGGCCGGCCGCGCGGCCTGATCGACTATTGCACCGAAGATGACGCGCAGGCGGAAAGGAAGGGCGCGGTGCCCCGGCCGGTGGTCAAGACGCTGCTCCGGCCGCGCACGATCACCTATGCCGGGGTCTGGTGCGGCATCGGCCTCGCCATGCTGTTCGCGCTCGGCACACGGACCCGCATTGACCTCAGCGCGCAGCAAGACCGCAATCCGATCTTCGTGCGCCTATCGGACGGCACGATCCGCAACGCCTTCACGGTCAAGCTGCGCAATATGGAGGCGCGGCCCCGATCAATGCAGGTCGGCATCGGCGGCCTGCGCGGCGCGACAATGTGGACCGAGAACATGGCGCGCGAGCAGGCTCGGCCGACGATCCGCGCGATAGTCCCGCCCGACAGCGTCCTCAAATTACGCCTCTATCTCGCCGCCCCGGCTGAGGGCGAGAAGCGGGAGGACTTCACGCTGACTGTCCGCGCGCTGGACCGCGAAGGCGGACGCGACAGCCAGATCATGCGCTTTGAAAGGCCGGAACAATGAGCAATGTGCGCGCCAGCGGCTTTACCGGCCGCCACATGACGGCGATCATGGTCGCCTTCTTCGCGGTAGTGAGCGCCGTCAACATCGCGATGGCGACGCTTGCCGTGCGATCGTTCGGCGGCACGGTTGTCGACAACAGCTATGTCGCCAGCCAAAGGTTCAATGGTTGGCTGGCGCAGGCGCGGGCGCAGCAGGACCTGGGCTGGACCGACGAGGTGCGGCTGGGTGAGGGGCGGCATGTCGTCCTTCGGCTGAGCGCCGGAGACGGAACAGCGGTTGCAGGCGCGATGATCGCCGCCCTGGCCGAACACCCGCTTGGCCGCGCCGCCGATATCGCTCTCACTCTCCGCCCGGTCGCGCCCGGCCGCTACACCAGCGACGGCGCGCTGCCGCCCGGCCGCTGGCGGCTGCGGATCGACATCGCAAAAGGGCGCGCGCGGCAGCGCCTGCTGCGGGAGATTGACTGATGGCGAGCCAGCCCCTTCCATCCGGGCTCGAGCCCGCCGAGAGCCTGTTCGCCGTCCCCGGCCTGCATTGCGCCAGCTGCCTCGCCAAGATCGAGAACGGCCTGGTCACCACGCCCGGCATCCTGTCGGCCCGCGTCAACATGGCCGCCAGACAGGTCGCCGTCCGCCACGCGCCCTCGCTCGCGCCGCCCGATATCCAGCAGGCGATCCAAACGCTCGGTTTCGAGGCTGAACCGATGGCGTGGGATGACGGGAACGTCGCTGATCGCGAGCAGAGGGCACTGATCCGCGCGCTCGCCGTCGCGGGCTTCGCAGCGATGAACATCATGCTTCTGTCGGTGTCGATCTGGTCAGGCGCGGACGGCGCGACGCGCACGATGTTCCACTGGCTCTCCGCGCTGATCGCGCTGCCGACCGTCGCCTATGCCGGCCAGCCCTTCTTCCGCTCCGCCTGGGCGGCGCTGCGGCAGCGGCGGACCAACATGGATGTGCCGATCAGCATCGGTGTGCTGCTGACGACGGCCATGAGCCTCTACGAGACGATCACCGGCGGCGATCATGCCTGGTTCGACGGCGCGGTGATGCTGCTGTTCTTCCTGCTCGCCGGGCGCGCGCTGGACGCGGCGATGCGCGGGCGGGCGCGGGCCGGCGTGGCGGCGCTGCTGCGGCAGACCGCGGCCGGCGCGCTGGTCGTCAACGCTTCGGGGCGCAGCAAGTGGATCGCGGCCGGAGACCTGCGCCCAGGCATGACGATGTTGGTCGCCGCGGGCGAGCGGCTGGCGGCTGACGGGACCGTGATCGAGGGCGAGAGCGGTCTCGACGTCGCCTTCCTGACCGGGGAGAGTGCCCCGGTGCCGGCCCGCGCAGGCGACAGCGTCCATGCCGGCGCGCTCAACGTGGTCGCGCCTCTCTTGGTGCAGGTGACCGCATCCGGCCCCGACACGGCGATCGCCGACATCGCCCGCCTGATGGAGCAGGCCGCACAGGGCAAGTCGCGTTACGTGCGCATGGCCGACCAGGCCGCGCGCTATTACGCCCCGGCGGTGCATCTACTCGCCGCGGTCGCCTTCGCCGGCTGGCTGGCGGCGGGTGCGGGCGTGCATCAGGCGCTGCTGATCGCGGTCGCCGTGCTGCTGATCACTTGCCCCTGCGCGCTGGGGCTGGCCGTGCCGGCGGCGCAGATCGTCGCCTGCGGCGCGCTGATGCGGCGCGGCGTGCTGGTGAAAGACGGCTCGGCGATGGAACGGCTCGCGGAGGTAAACCGGGCCATCCTCGACAAAACCGGCACGCTGACCCTGGGCCGGCCGGTTCCCGTCGACCTGTCGGCGCTCGGCGCGGAAGACCGGCCGGTCCTGCTCGCCCTCGCCCGCGCCAGCCGTCATCCCCTGAGCGTCGCACTGCGGCAGGCGCTGGAGCATGAGGGTGTCCAGCCCGCCACGCTGACCGGTCTGCACGAAGTCCCTGGTGAGGGCGTCTTTGCCGACCATCATGGCGCCCCCGTCTCGCTCGGCCGTCCTGGCAAGATCGTCGAGCTGTGCGGTATGGCGAGCGCGTATCGCGCCGGCGACCGGGCAGTGCACCTGCGCTTCACCGACACCTTGCGTCCAGACGCGCGCGAAACGGTCGCGGCGCTGGCCGATCTGGGCCTTCAACCTATGATCGCGAGCGGCGACCGCCCCGAAGCGCTGGAGGAGATCGCTCGTGCAACCGGAGTCACGACCGTGGGGCGGCTGCGCCCGGCCGACAAGCTCGCGCTGATCGAGCGGCTGAAAGCCAGGGGCGAGAAGGTGCTGATGGTCGGCGACGGCCTCAATGACGCGCCGGCACTTGCCGCCGGTCATGCCAGTATGGCCCCTGCCTCGGCCAGCGACGCCAGCCAGCTGACGGCGGACATGGTGTTCCTGGGCGACCGGCTCGCCCCCGTCGCGCTCGCCGTCCGCGCCGCGCGCCGCACGGTGCGCATCGTGAAGCAGAATTTCGCCCTGGCGATTGGATACAATATCCTCGCCGTTCCGCTCGCGATCGCCGGCAAGGTTACGCCGCTCGTTGCCGCCATCGCCATGTCGACCTCCTCGATCATCGTCGTCGCTAACGCCCTGCGGTTGCGGAACGCCGCGGAATGACTGGGCTGACACTCCTCATCCCGATCGCGCTGCTGCTCGGGCTGTTGGGTCTGGGGGCTTTCTTCTGGGCGCTGCGCAGCGGTCAGTTCGAGGACACGGACGGTGCCGCGATGCGCATCTTGATCGACGAGGAGGATTAGGCGGCGGAATTGACCATAGCACGCGCCATATGGTCGAGTGCGCCGGCCATCTTGTCGGCAAGGTCGCGATCCAGTCCGGCCCGACCCATGATCGCGTGGCGCATGGCGTGCGCCCACTCCTCGGCCACGGCGGGGCTGATCGGGAAATTGCGGTGGAGCGACATGATGCAGGTCCCGCGATCGAACCAGTCTCTCGGCCCGCCGAGCCAGCCGCACAGGAAGCGGGTGAGAGCGTGGCGCACCGGGGCGAGATCCGCGGCATGCAGCGCGCGCAACGGTGCGTAGCACGGCTCCCGCTCGATGAGATCGTAGAAGGACGCCACGATCTTGGCGACGACCGGCTCCCCGCCGATGCGATTGAACGGCGTGTCCGCGACGGTCATGGGCGGCTGGCTTTCCTTGTGCATCGGCTTCGTTTCCGACCTGCGCCGGCGCGACGCATTGACGAAGATCAAAAGGCGGACGCAGAAGGCATAGGGGTTTCTCTGGATGGAAGGGCGCGCCAACCTCATCCATAAGGTTTCTGGGCGACGAGTCGGACAGGCGGGCCTGGCTGGCCCTGCTGTTCGAACTGGGCAAAAATGCGATGTGAAGCGCCGCGCGTCTCACTCCAGCGCATCCGTACAATCCCGTATACCGATTTCCCCGCTCCATCGATACCACTTCCGCAAGGGGTGGCACTCCGCCTATTTCCCTGCTCGCGAAAAGGCGTATATTCTTGACGCGATCGAACCGAGCGGACCATGGCTGACCTCTGCTCGCCCGTCCGGCGGGAGGAGGAAAGGCGGGAAGTGCCGGCCTGGGAACGCCATGCCCTGATCCGTTACGTCGGCGCGATATCGCTCGTGTTGGCGACGGCGGCGCTGCGGCTCGCGCTCGATCCCTGGCTGGGGCCGCGCGCCGCCTATTTTCCCTATATGCTCGCAATTATGATCGCCGCGCTGCGGTTCGGCCTCGGCCCCGGTGTGGTCGCGGCGGTGCTGGCCTGGCTGTGTGGCACTTGGTTCTCGCTCACCAATCTGCACATCCCCGGCGTGGCGTTGGAGACCGCGCTGTTCTTGGCGACCGCCGCCGGAACGCTCTACTTCACGCACAGCATCGCTCGTTCGGCCGACCGCGCCTCGGCCAGCGAGAAGCGCGCGGCTGACCTCGCCGAAGAGCTGGACCTGCTGATCGACGGCGCTCAGGGTTACGCGATTTACATGGTCGATCCGGCGGGCCGCATCGTCATCTGGAACGAAGGCGCGGAGCGGCTCAAAGGCTGGACCGAAGCGGAGGTGGCGGGCAGGCATTTCAGCCTTTTTTATCCCGCCGACGCCGTCGCGTCCGGCAAGCCGCAAGCCGACCTCGACCGGGCGGAACGGGAAGGCCGGTTCGAGGAGGAAGACTGGCGGCTGCGTAAGGACGGCACCGAATTCCTCGCGCTGGTGGCGACGACCGCCCTGTGCGATCCCGAGGGTCGGCTGCGCGGCTTCGCGAAGGTCGTGTCTGACATCACCGCTCGCCGCGCCGCCGAGGACCAGGTGCGCGCCGCCGCCGACCACCTCCGCTCCATCCTCTCGACCGTGCCGGACGCGATGGTAGTGATCGACGAGGCGGGCATGATGCTTTCCTTCAGCGCCACGGCGCAGCGCCTATTCGGCTATGCCGAGGAGGAGGTGGTCGGCAGGAACGTCAACATGCTGATGCCCTCGACTGACAGCGCGCGGCATGACGGCTATATCCACCGCTATCTGAATACCGGTGAGAAGCGGATCATCGGCACCGGACGGGTCGTGTTCGGCGCGCGCCGGGACGGCACGACCTTCCCGATGGAACTGTCGGTCGGCGAGACCATGTCGGGGTCGCAGCGCCTGTTCACCGGCTTCGTGCGCGACCTGACCGAGCGTCGCCGCACCGAAGAGCGCGTCGAGAGCCTGCAATCGGAGCTGATCCACGTTTCCCGCGTCAGCGCGATGGGTACCATGGCCTCGACCCTGGCGCACGAGCTGAACCAGCCGATCGCCGCGATCGCCAACTATGTCGAGGCCGTGCGCGACCAGCTGGTCGATCCCGATCCCGACGACTTGCCGATGATGCGCGAGGCGCTCGACGACACCGCCAAAGAGGCACTACGTGCTGGCAGCATCGTCCGCCGGCTGCGCGACTTCGTTGCCCGCGGCGAGGTCGAGAAGACGGTCGAGCCGCTCCCGGCGCTCATCAACGAGGCGTCGGTGCTGGGGCTGATCGGATCGCGCGAGTTGCGCGTGCAGCCGGGCTTTGACCTCGATCCCTACGCCTCCCCCGTGTTCGTCGATCGGGTGCAGATCCAGCAGGTGCTGATCAACCTGATCCGCAACGCCTGCGAGGCGATGAGCCAAGCCAAGGACCGGAGGCTGACCGTCACGAGCCGCAACGACCAGCCCGGCTTCGTGCGCGTCACCGTCGCCGACACCGGCCCAGGCGTGCCGCCGGTCATCGCCGACAACCTTTTCACCGCCTTCGTCAGCACCAAGGCCGAAGGCATGGGGCTTGGCCTCTCGATCTGCCGCACCATCGTGGAGGCCAATGGCGGCCGCATCTGGATGGAGCCCGGCGAAGGCGGCGGCACGCAATTCCACTTCACCTTGATGCGCGCGGATACGGGGGAACAGGCATGAGCGAGCGCAAACTAGTGCATATCGTCGACGATGAGGACGCCATGCGGCGGTCCACAGGCTACGCCCTGAAGACGTCGGGATATGCGGTCGAGACCTGGTCGTCGGGCGCGGCCTTCCTGAAGGAGGTCAAACATGCCGAACAGGGCTGCATCCTGCTCGACATCCGCATGCCGGAGATCGACGGGCTGGAGGTGCAGCGCCTGCTCGCCGAGCGGGGCGTGACCATGCCGATCGTGATCATGACCGGCCATGGCGACATTTCGATCGCGGTCCGCGCGATGAAGGCGGGCGCGGTCGACTTCCTGGAAAAGCCGTTCGAGAAGGCGGCGCTGCTGCACGCGATCGAGACGGCGTTCGCGCGGATCAGTGCGGCGGGCGACGCGGCTGGTCGCGCCGCTGACGCGGAGGTGATCCTGGGCGCGCTGACGCCGCGCGAGCGCGACGTGCTGGAGGGGCTGGCGAGGGGCCTGCCGAATAAGACCATCGCCTATGACCTTGGCATTTCGTCACGCACCGTAGAGGTGCACCGCGCCAATCTCATGACCAAGCTCGACGTGCGCAGCCTGTCGGACGCGCTGCGGATCGCCTTTGCCGCCGGGTTGGGACAAAATGCCTAGGGGCATTACGTAACGCCCGATCCGCCTGTTTGCGGCAATAGAAGGGGATGTTGAGATCGACCGACGCCGGCGACAAGGGCAGCCCGGCGATCCCGTCTGCCCCGCCGACGATCGCCCTGATCGAGGATGACGACGCCGTCCGGCGATCCATGCAGTTGCTGCTGCAAGGGCAAGGCTTCCTCGTGCGCTCCTTTGCGGATGCCGGCCCGCTGCTGGGCGGGGGCGAGATCGCGGCCGACTGTCTGGTGTCGGATTACCGGCTGCGGGGGAGCGACGGCGTCGCCGTGCTCGCCGCGCTGCGGGCGAAGGGATGGCGGGGACCGGCCATCATGGTCACCGCGTTCGGCGACGGCGAGGTCGCGCAGCGGGCCCTTGCGGCGGGCTTCGTCGAGATCCTCGACAAGCCGCTGCGCAATCGCGCGCTGACCGATGCCGTGTCGCGCGCGCTGGCGGGGGCCGGACGGGCGGGCGGCTGACCCCCGCTTCCCCTCATGTGCGTTCCTTCATCCGCTCGATGCTCGCGATCGCGACATGCGGCCGATCCGATCCGAACTCGCGCTCCAGCGCGTCGCGGATATGCTCGATCTCGGTCTCCGTCCGGTGCTCGATGCCGATGAACTCGTTGCGCGCCGGATCGATCGCCCGGCTCAGCTCGTCCAGCTTCGCCTGGCTGGCGGCCACATCGCGGTTCTGGGAGTTCTGGATAAGGAAGACCATGAGGAAGGTCACGATCGTCGTCGCCGTGTTCACGACCAGCTGCCAGCTGTCCGAACAGGCGAACAGGGGCCCCGTCACGAGCCAAGGCAGGATGATGGAAGCGGCCGCGGTAAAGGCCGCCGGCTGCCCCGCGAACCAGGCGATGCGCGAGGCGAAGCGCGTGAAGAGATCGTCGCGCGGTCTCTTCTGCGCAGGCGCGTCGCCGGCCGTCGATGGATCGGAGACGGGCCAGCCCGACTCGTCCAGCATGTCATGCTGGGCTGATGAGATCATGCGCCTCCGCATGGTTAGGTGCAGTTTAGGCTGGTCGGGACGAGGGCGGCTATTCGGTCGTGCGGCCGATCGCTTGATCGCCGAGGAATGTCAGCGCTGGCAGGCAGCCTATGTCGTTATGGGCGCCTACGGCTACGGCCGGATCATGGAGGCGTTCGGCGGCGTCACCAAACGCACGCTGGCGAACGCCAGACTGCCGATTCTCCTCGGGCACTGAGCGGCAAGGCTCGAATGGATTCGCCGCTGGGCGCGTTATCGCGCCGCGAACGCGAAGTCCTCGCCGGCATCGTCCGCGGCCGAACCAACAATGACATCGCGTCGCCTCGGGCATCAGCCACAGGACGGTCGAAATCCACCGCGCCCGGCTGATGCGCAAGCTAGGCCGTAGACTCATAAGCGCGGAGCCACAGGCGCATTGAGGCAAGCTGGACCATGGCGAGAAAGTTCTCGGCGAGCTTGTCGTAACGTGTCGCGACGCGGCGGAAGTGCTTGAGCTTGCTGAAGAAGCGCTCGACGAGGTTGCGGTAGCGATAGAGGAAGGCGCTGAAGACCGGCCGTCGCTTGCGGTTCGGCATTGGCTTGATGTTAGCCCAGGCGCCGCGTGCGGCCATCTCGATCCTGAGTGCATCGCTGTCGTAGGCGCGATCGGCGAGTAGCACGTCGCCATCGCCCAGAGTGTCGAGCATGTCGGCGGCGCTGCGCCCGTCGTGCGCCTGGCCGGCGGTGAGTTTGAGCGCGATCGGCAGGCCATTGGCATCGACCAGCGCATGAATCTTGGTCGTCAGGCCGCCGCGCGAACGGCCCATGCAACCGGATCTCCCTTTTTACCGCCGTTGGCACCATGCTGGTGAACCTGGATCGAAGACGAGTCGATCATATGCACGTCGCCTTCGTAAGCTGCTGACACTGCTGCCAAGATCCGTGCCCAGTGACCGGCGCGACGCC
>JBEVME010000104.1:0-10008 GCA_040508785.1 Sphingobium sp. | reverse complement strand
TTCCAGGCCGTGCCCATATCGAGCAGGTTGACGAAGAAATCATTGGTCAGCTGCCCCGGCCGGTCGGTCAGGACGCCATGTGTCGATCCGCCGTGGTTGCCGCCGATCACGCGCAGGCCGCCGACCAGCACCGCCATTTCCGGCGCGGAAAGGCCCAGCAGCTGTGCGCGGTCCACCAGCAATTCCTCGGTCGGGACGCTGAAGGGGACCGAGAGATAGTTGCGGAAGCCGTCCGACTTGGGCTCGAGCGGCTCGAAGCTGTGTGCATCGGTCTGCTCCTGGCTGGCGTCGCCGCGTCCAGAGGTGAAGGGCACGGCCAGGTCATGGCCGGCAGCCCTGGCCGCCTGCTCGATCCCGACATTGCCACCCAGCACGATCAGGTCGGCGATGCTGACATGGCCGAATTCCGCCTTGATGCGCTCATAGACGGCAAGCACTTCCGCCAGTTCCGCAGGATCATTGACCTCCCAGTCCTTCTGCGGGGCAAGCCGGACGCGCGCGCCATTGGCGCCGCCGCGCTTGTCCGATCCACGGAAGGTCGAGGCGGACGCCCAGGCGGCCCTGACCAGCTGCGCGATGCCAAGGCCCGAAGCGGCGATCCGGCCCTTCAGTGTCGCGACATCAGCATCGCTCAGCGGTTGCCCAGCGGGAATCGGATCCTGCCAGATCAGGTCTTCAGCCGGCACCTCTGGCCCCAGATAACGGACCTTGGGGCCCATGTCTCGATGCGTCAGCTTGAACCAGGCGCGGGCGAAAGCATCGGCGAACTGGTCCGGATTGTCGCGGAACCGCTCCGAAATCGCGCGGTAGGCCGGGTCCTTCTTCAACGCCATGTCGGCCGTCGTCATCATCGTCGGCACGCGGCGTTCGGGGCTGTGCGCGCCCGGCGCCAGCGTGTCCGCCGGATTGCCGACAGGCTGCCACTGGTGCGCACCCGCCGGGCTCTTCACCAGTTCATATTCATGGTCCAGCAGCATCGCGAAATAGCTGTTGTCCCAGGTGATCGGGGTCGGCGTCCATGAACCCTCAATGCCCGAGGTGATGGTATGGTCGCCCATCCCGCTCTCATGCGTCGATGCCCAGCCGAAGCCTTGCGCCGATATGTCCGCGCCCTCCGGTTCCACTCCGACGAGCGAGGCGTCGCCCGCGCCGTGCGCCTTGCCGAAGGTGTGGCCGCCGGCGGTCAGTGCCACCGTCTCCTCGTCGTTCATCGCCATCCGTGCGAACGTCTCCCGCATGTCCCGCGCTGAGCCCAGCGGGTTGGGACAACCGCCAGGCCCTTCCGGGTTCACATAGATGAGGCCCATCTGGATGGCGGCGAGCGGATTTTCGAGCGCACGCCCCGACTCTTCCTCGATCCGGGTCGCGCCGAGCCACTGCTCCTCGGTGCCCCAGTAGATGTCCTTTGCCGGCTCGAACACATCTTCGCGCCCGCCGCCGAAGCCGAAGACAGGTCCGCCCATCGACTCGATGGCGACATTGCCGGCCAGGATCATGAGGTCCGCCCAGCTGAGCGACGCGCCATATTTCTGCTTGATCGGCCATAGCAGCCGCCGAGCCTTGTCGAGATTGCCATTGTCCGGCCAGCTGTTGAGCGGCGCGAACCGCTGCGAGCCCGATGCCGCGCCGCCGCGTCCGTCGCCGGTGCGGTAGGTTCCGGCGCTGTGCCAGGCCATGCGGATGAAGAAGGGGCCGTAATGGCCGTAGTCTGCGGGCCACCAGGGCTGGCTGTCCGTCATCAGTGCGGTGAGGTCTGCCTTTAGCGCGGCATAGTCGAGCGACCTGAACGCCGCTTCATAATCGAAGTCCGCGCCCAGCGGATTGCCGCTGACGCCGTTCTGCTGGAGGATATCGAGCGAAAGCTGGTTGGGCCACCAGTCGCGATTTGTGCGACCAAGCAGGGTCCGCAGCGCCGCGGGCTCCTTTGCGGGGTCGCTCAGCGGGCTGCCAGTCGTCTTCGCGTCCATGGGATGATCCTCCTCTCATTGTCCTCACCCAGGGAGGAATAGGCGCGTGCGATCATTCAGCGAAACGATGATAATCAGTCAGAGAAAGTCAGGAAATCGATCAACGCTCACCCCTCCCCAGGTCCAGATGCATCGGCGCGCGCCAAGCTCCCCGGTTGACTTCATCCGGTTCGCCGGGGACATGGGCGCATGACCGTCTCTCCCGACGCGCCCCTGCTGTTTTTCGATTCCGGCGTGGGCGGCCTGTCGATCCTCGGCCCCGCCCAGGCGGTCCTGCCCCATGCGCCCATCGTCTATGCCGCCGACAGCGCGGGCTTTCCCTATGGCACCAAGAGCGAAGCGGAGATTGCGGCGCGCGTTCCGGCGCTGCTGGGGCGACTGGTCGAGCGATATCGGCCGCGCCTGGCCGTGATCGCCTGTAACACGGCGTCGACGATCGCGCTGTCGGCGGTGCGGGCGGCGCTCGACATTCCGGTCGTCGGTACTGTGCCGGCGATCAAGCCGGCGGCGCTGTTGTCGAAAAGCCGGGTATTCGGGGTGCTTGGCACCGATGCCACCGTGCGCCAGCCCTATGTCGATCGGCTGGCGGCCGAGCATGGCGCGGACTGCACCGTGCTGCGGCATGGGTCGGCTGCGCTGGTCGAACTGGCCGAGACGAAGCTGCGCGGCGAGCCGCTCGACCCCGCGATTGCGCGCGAAGCGCTGGCCGGATTGCTCGAACAGCCGGGCGGCGACCGCATGGATACTGTCGTTCTCGCCTGCACCCATTTCCCGCTGGTCGAAGCCGAGCTGGCGGCGGCCGCTCCGCGCCCGCTCCGCTTCGTGCATGGTGGCGACGGGATCGCGCGCCGCATCCTGTTCCTGACGCAGGGACAGGCGTGGCCGACCGAGGCCGTCCCCGGCACCGCCATATTCACCCGGCTCGACTCGGACGTGGAGGCGCTTCGCCCGGCACTCGGCGCCTACGGCCTGACCCGGCTCGATCGCCTGTAGGGCAAAATCGCCTCTCCCGAAGATCGGTATTTCCCCTTATTGTTGCGAACGGTTATCGCTGGCATTGAAGGGCAAGCGCCTGTAAACGGCCAGGCTTGAAAGGGCGGCGGGTGACGCTGCGGGACGGGATGCGGACGTGAACTACAAGCATATCTTCGCGCAAGCGATCGATCGGCTCCATGAAGAGGGCCGCTATCGCGTCTTCATCGACATATTGCGCAACAAGGGCGCCTTTCCCAATGCGCGCTGCTTTCACGGGCATAACGGTCCCAAGCCGATCACCGTATGGTGCTCCAACGACTATCTTGCCATGGGCCAGCATCCCAACGTGATCGCGGCCATGGAGGAGGCGCTGCACGATGTCGGCGCCGGGTCCGGCGGTACCCGCAATATCGGCGGCAACACCCATTATCACGTCCATCTGGAGGCGGAGCTTGCCGACCTGCACGGCAAGGAAGGCGCGCTGCTCTTCACGTCGGGCTATGTCTCGAACGAGGCGACGCTGGCGACGCTGGCCAAGCTGCTGCCCGGCTGCATCGTCTTTTCCGACGAGCTGAACCATGCCAGCATGATCGCGGGTATCCGCAATTCGGGCTGCGAAAAGCAGGTGTTCCGTCATAACGACGTCGATCACCTGCGCGAGCTGCTGGCCGCGTCGGACCCGGATGCGCCCAAGCTGATCGCGTTCGAGAGCGTCTATTCGATGGACGGCGACGTCGCCCCGATCGCCGCGATCTGCGACCTGGCCGACGAGTATAACGCCCTGACCTATTGCGACGAAGTCCATGCCGTGGGCATGTACGGCGCGCGCGGCGGCGGCATTTCGGAGCGGGACGAGGTCGCCGACCGCATCACCATCATCGAAGGGACGCTCGGCAAGGCGTTCGGCGTCATGGGCGGCTATATTGCAGCCGACCAGATGATTATCGACGTGATCCGCAGCTATGCGCCCGGCTTCATCTTCACCACATCGCTCTCGCCGGTGCTGGTCGCCGGCGTGCTGGCGAGCGTGCGGCACCTCAAGGCGTCCAGCGAAGAGCGCGAGGGCCAGCAGAAGTCGGCCGCCCTGCTCAAGCAGCTGATGGCCGACGCGGGCCTGCCGGTCATGCCGTCCGTCACCCATATCGTGCCGCTGATGGTAGGCGATCCGGTGAAGGCCAAGCGGATCAGCGACATATTGCTCGCCGAATATGGCGCCTATGTGCAGCCTATCAACTACCCGACCGTCCCGCGCGGCACGGAGCGGCTGCGCTTCACCCCCGGCCCCGCCCACAGCGAAGCGATGATGCGAGAGCTGGTAGACGCGCTGGCCGAGATCTGGGATCGGCTGGAACTGGAAAAGGCAGAGCGGCGGGCCGCCTGATCGCCGCGCGAGCGGTTGATCCGGTCGGCCTTTTGCGCGATGGCCTGGCGGTGACATCGCAACCGCATCCGGTCTTGCCTTGACGGCATCCTATCCCGTTCCATCGGCTGGTCGCGCCGCATCGTCGCGCTGGTTTTCCTTCGGGCGGCCGGCCATGGCCATGCCGCCGGGCGTCACCCCCGAAGCGCTGCTCGCCATGCTGCGCAGCGTGCGCCAGGATAATACCGATGGTGCGGAGCTGAGCGGATATCTCGAACGGGACTGGCGCCGCTTCGCCTATAGCTGGCAGCTGTGCAGGGACGTGCGCGGCACCTGCCTGGAACTGGGCGCGAGTCCCTATTTCACGACGGTCCTGTTGCGGGAGTTCACCGATCTCCAGCTAGCGCTGACCAATTATTTCGGACCTGCCCTCAGCGACGGCGTCGACGTGCTGCACTATGACAGCCTGCGCTACCCCGATGCGGACGCCTGCCGCTTCGCCTATGACAATTTCAATATCGAGACGGACCGCTTTCCCTATCCCGACGCCAGTTTCGACCTGGTCCTGTGCTGCGAGATCATCGAGCATCTGACTCACGATCCGCTGCCAGCGCTGCGCGAGATCAAACGGGTGCTCAAGCCCGGCGGGCGACTGGTGCTGACGACGCCCAATGTCGGCGCGGGGCGCAATCTGCTGAAGCTGATCAGGGGCGGCAACATCTACGACCGCTATTCAGGTTATGGCCCCTATGGCCGCCACAATCGCGAATATACCAAAAGCGAGCTGGTCGACCTGCTGGCGCGCTGCGGCCTGATCGTCGATCAGGCGTTCACCGCCGACGTCAAGAAGCCCGGCAAGGCGCGGCGCGTGGGCAATCTAATCCTGCGCATGATGGTCGGCCTCTTCTCGCGCGAACGAGCGCGATGCCTGGGGCAATATATATTCCTGTCCGCCGTGAGCGCGGGCGAGGCGCAGTCTGGGCGCCCTTCCTGGCTCTACCGCAGCTTCGACGACGGGGTCTGACCGGCCGGGATAAGCGTACCCCTTGCGGAACCGGCGGGCGCCGTCCCATCTTCTGTTGTTCATGTCCCATTGGATCGAACCCCACCCGACCGGCATCTATGTCCGGCCCGCCGATGCATGGATCGACCCATCGGTCCCGCGCGACCGGGCGCTGGTGACCCATGGCCATGCCGACCATGCGCGCGGCGGGCACGGCCATGTCTGGGCCACGCGCGAGACGCTGGCGATCATGGCGCTGCGCTATGGCACGGCTAGCGGGACGGCGGTGCCCTATGGCGACAGCGTAACGTTGGGCGGCGTCACCATGCGCTGGGTGCCGGCGGGGCATGTGCTGGGGTCGGCGCAGATCGTGCTGGACCATGCCGGCGAGCGGGTGGTGGTAACGGGCGACTACAAGCGCCGCCCGGACCCCACATGCCTGCCGTTCGAGCCGGTGCCCTGCGACATCTTCGTGACCGAGGCGACATTCGGCCTGCCGGTCTTTCGCCATCCCGACACCGGCAGCGAGATAGACCGGCTGCTGGGCGCGCTGCACGCCAACCCGGACCGCTGCGTGCTGGTCGGCGCCTATGCGCTCGGCAAGGCGCAACGGCTGATCGCGGAAGTGCGCGCGCGCGGGCATCATGATGCCATCTACATCCACGGCGCGATGGAGCGCATGTGCGCGCTCTATGCGGATTTCGGCGTCGATCTTGGCGAATTGCGCCCTGCCACCGGCATTCCTGCCAAGGAGATGCGCGGCCATCTGGTCGTGTCGCCGCCGTCAGCGCTCAACGACCGCTGGAGCCGCCGCCTGCCTGACCCGATCACCGCCATGGCGTCCGGCTGGATGCGGGTGCGCCAGCGCGCACGCCAGAAGAATGTCGAACTGCCGCTCGTGATGTCCGACCATGCCGACTGGGACGAGCTGACCGACACGATCCGTGAGGTTGCCCCGAGGGAGACCTGGATCACTCACGGCCGCGAGGAGGCGCTGCTGCACTGGTGCATGACCCACCAGATGAAGGCGCGCGCTCTGGCCCTGGTGGGACGCGAGGATGAGGACGAGGGATGAGGCAATTCTCCCAACTTCTAGACGGCCTTGTCTACACCCGCTCGCGCAACGGCAAGCTCGACCTGATCGCAGATTACATGCGCAGCGCGCCCGATCCCGATCGCGGCTGGGCGCTCGCGGCGCTGACCGGCAATCTGGACCTGAAGGCGGTGAAGGCGTCGGCGATCGGCGAGATGATCCGCGACCGCACCGACCCCGTGCTGTTCGAGATGAGCCGCGACTATGTCGGCGACCTGGCGGAGACGGTGGCGCTGCTGTGGCCCCGTGCCGACGCGGAAATGCCCGAGGTCGATGACGGGTCGCTGACGCTGGCGGCGGTGGTGGATCGCCTCCATGCCGTCAGCCGCATCGGCGCCGCCGCAGAACTGGCGAGCATGATGGACCATCTCGACGCCTCGGGCCGCTTCGCCGTGCTGAAGCTGGCGACCGGCGGCCTGCGCGTCGGCATTTCCGCGCGCCTGGCCAAGACCGGTTTCGCGCAGGCGTTCGGACTGGACGTGGACGATGTGGAGCAGGTGTGGCACGCCCTCGCCCCACCCTATGCAGCGCTGTTCGACTGGGCCGAAGGGCGCAGCAGCCGGCCCGATCCGGAGGGCACACCCTATTTCCGTCCGTTCATGCTGGCCCATCCGCTGGAGGACGGCACGGTCGACCTTAACGAATATGTCGCCGAGTGGAAATGGGATGGCATCCGCGTCCAGATCGTCGGCACAGGCCAGGACCATGGCAGCCAGACGCGGCTGTACAGCCGGGCGGGCGACGATATCACCGGCAGCTTTCCCGACGTCGCGGCGGCCTTCCACGGCCATGCCGTGCTGGACGGCGAGCTGCTCGTCAAAGGCGAGTTTCAAGGTGGGGAGGCCGCGAGTTTCAACGCCCTTCAGCAGCGGCTGGGGCGCAAGGCGGTCAGCGCCAAGATGATGGCCGACTATCCCGCCTTCGTGCGGCTGTATGATGTGCTGCTGGACGGGCCGGAGGATGTGCGCGGCCTGCCATGGAGCGAGCGCCGGGCACGCCTCGAAGCCATCGTGCCCGCGCTGGACCCCGATCGCTTCGATATCTCCGCCCTCATCGAGGCGGCCGATTTCGCCGCGCTGGGCGACATTCGCGCCGGCGCCCGCGACGCCGCGATCGAAGGCGTCATGCTCAAGCGCCGGGACAGCCCCTATGTCACTGGCAGGCGCGCGGCGCTCTGGTACAAGTGGAAGCGCGATCCGCTGACCGCCGACTGCGTCATGATGTATGCCCAGCGCGGGCACGGCAAGCGATCCTCCTTCTATTCCGATTATACGTTCGGCTGCTGGACCGCGGACGGCGAATTGCTGCCGGTGGGCAAGGCCTATTCCGGCTTCACCGACGAGGAGCTGAAATGGCTCGACCGCTTCGTGCGCGGCAACACGATCGCGCGGTTCGGCCCGGTACGCGAGGTGGAAAAGTCACTGGTGCTGGAAGTCGCGTTCGATTCGATCCATGAAAGCAAGCGGCACAAGTCGGGCCTGGCCATGCGCTTTCCCCGCATCGCCCGCATCCGGCGGGACAAGCCGGCAGCGGAAGCGGACCTGATCGAAACACTGCAACGCATGATCGTGTGAAGGAGGAGAAGATGGCCTATCAGGGAAGCTGCCATTGCGGCGCGGTGACGTTCAGCGTCGAGGCTGATCCGCCCGCCGAGGCGATGAGTTGCAACTGCTCCCACTGTTCGCGCAAGGGCTTTCTGCTGACCTTCGTGCCCGCCGGCCAGTTCAAGCTGGAAAGCGGTGCCGACAGCATCCGCGACTATGAATTCTACAAGCACAAGATCACGCATCAATTCTGCACGACCTGCGGTACTCAGCCCTTCGCGATCGGCAAAAGCCCCGATGGCGAAATGCGGGCGATCAACCTGCGCTGCGTACCGGATATCGACCTCGACGCGCTCACCATCAACAAGGTCGACGGCGCGAGTTTCTGACGCGCGCCCGAACTGTCGCGCGACATTGATGACGACGCAAAGTGACGATCCGGCGGCATGGGGGCCGCCGCCGGATCGCCTCACATCATCGTCGGGTCAGGGCATGAGCACCGTATCGATGACGTGAATGACGCCGTTGGATTGCATGACATTGGCAATGGTGATCTTGGCCGATCCGCCCTTCGCGTCGGTCAGATACCAGTCATTGCCCTTCTTCCAGGCGGTGAGGCTTTCGCCCTGTACGGTAGTGAGCGTCGCCTTGCCGCCGTGCTTCATGGCATCGGCGGCGATATCCATTGCCGTCAGGCGGCCGGGAACGACATGATAGGTGAGGATGCCGGTGAGCATCTCCTTGTTCTCCGGCTTGACGAGCGTATCGACCGTGCCGGCAGGCAGCTTGGCGAAAGCATCGTTGGTGGGGGCGAACACGGTGAAGGGTCCGGGACCTTTCAGCGTATCGACCAGGCCTGCCGCCTTCACCGCGGCGACCAGGGTCGTGTGATCCTTGGAATTCACGGCATTGTCGACGATATCCTTGGTCGGATACATCGCCGCGCCGCCTACCATCGGGTTCTTCGCAATGGCGACGCCGCCGCCCGCGACGAGCAGGGCACCAGCAAGGGACAGTGAAATTCTGGACAGTCTCATGGCGAATTCCTTCGTGAAGCGCACCCTGGGGGATGGATGCGCCGAAGCTACGAAGGCTGATGCGCGACGGATGCAGAACATTGTCAGAGAATGGAAATTTTTCCAGCGGCGATCGGCGCGCTGCTCGGCCCGGCATGGGGCATCCCGGTCGCCGGCTCCAGAGTCACGGCCAGGGTCGCGCCTTCGACCAGCAGTTGCCGCTGTGCATCGCTGAGCGGCACAAGCGTCGTGCCGAGATTGCCGATGCCGCCCAGCGAGACCGGTGCGCCACCTGCGGGAATGACCCATAGTTCGGGCGCGAGCCGGCCGGGTTCGATACCGGCGATCCGCACAGTCATCCGCGCCGATCCCGGATCGTAGCGCGCGGCGACCAGTGGTCCGTCGGGCGCGCCGACCATCTGCGCGATGGCTGTCGGCGCCGGGCCTGCCGGCCGGGGCAGTGGGGGCCGCCACAGGAGGATCGCTGCCAGCCCTGCAGCTATGGCCCCGCTCATCAATGCGCCGGCCCGCCAGCGCACCAGTGCTTTGCGATCCCCCGCTGGGCCGCCGATCCTGGCTGCAACGGCGTCCCACACCGCATCATGCGGCGTCACATCGCCCCATGCGCCATGCAGAGGCGCCAGCCGCGCCTCCCATGCGCGGACTTCCTCCGCAAAGCCGGGATCTAACAGTTGCAGCCGCAATGCCTCAGCGCGCTCGGCACCTTCGAGCACGCCCAGTGCGAGTTCCGCCGCGAGCGCGCTGCGTTTCTCGGTCGGAGAAAGCGGCTCATCCATCGCCGATGCAATCCTTCAGCCGAAGCAGCCCTCGCCGGACCCAGGTCTTCATCGTGCCGAGCGGAACCGCTGCCTTTTCCGCCAGATCGGCATAGGTCAGCCCATCGAAAAAGGCCGCGCGGATCGATCCGGCGGTGCGTGGGTCCAACTGTTGCAGGCAATCGAAGATGCGGGCGCGATCCTGATCCGCGATCATCGCCTCGTCGGCACGCAGGCCATCATCGGCAACATGATCGGCCGCCTCCTGCGGCAG
>JBEVME010000062.1:0-114115 GCA_040508785.1 Sphingobium sp. | reverse complement strand
CGGCGCGGGTCTGGCGGCGGCCGCTGTGGCTGCGCTTCCGGGCTCCGCCCCGCGTTTGGGTTTCACTGCGGTCCGTGGCCTGACCGGCGCGCAGCGCATCGCCTTTCCTGGCCACGTCCAGCGGGTTGCCGGTGGCGGTGATCGCGCCTTGCGCCATGTCGGCGGCGATCACCTGCTCGGCCTGCTGTGCCCGCGTGTCGAAGCTGTCGCCCTTGATCCAGCGCGTTTCGGCATTGGCGACCTCGGCCGGAAAGCCGACGGTGTTGACGTTCGCGAGGTTGTTCGCGATCGCCGACTGCCGTGCCATCGCGCCGCGCATCGCCGTGAGTGCCGTGTTGACGAGCCGGTCCATGGGCTATTCCCCGTCCCTTCTGTCTTATCCGCGGATGTTGATGATGGTCGACGTCAGCGTGTTTGCCGCTTCGATCGCCTTCGAGTTGGCCTGGAAGTTCCGCTGGGCGGAAATCAGCTGGACCAGCTCGTCGGTGATGTCGACGTTCGAGCGCTCGAGCGAACCCGAGTTTACCGAACCGAACATGCCGGTGTTGGCGGTGCCCAGGATCGGGTTGCCGCTCGACACGGTGGACGACCAGTGCGCGTCGCCCTCCTGGCGCAACCCTTCCTGGCTGTTGAAGGAGGCCATCGCGGTCTGGCCGAGATAGACCGTGCTGCCGTCGGCATAGATGGCCGAGACGAGGCCGGTCTTGGACACGCCGACGCTGGTCAGCTGCGCGCCGTCGGCCTCGCCCTTGTAGGTGGTCGGGATGTTGAGATCGGTAAGGTCGGCCGGCGTCGATGCGCTGGACGGCGCCGTGGTCAGCACGCCCGTGTCGGGATCGACCGCGAACACCTGGATGCGCGAACCCGTCGTATCGACGGCGAAGCGATCGTTGTCGACCGCGAAGGCGCCGTTGCGGGTGTAGCTGATCGTGCCGTCGTCGGCCTTGACGGTGAAATAGCCCTCGCCGGTGATGGCGAGGTCCAGCGTCTTGTCGGTGGTCTCGATCGTCCCTTGCGTGAACTGCTGGGTGATGCCCTGGACGCGCACGCCCTGGCCCGACACCTGGTTCGTGGTCTGCATCGGTGCTGCGGCGAAGATGTCGCCGAACTGCGCCTTGCTCTTCTTGAACGCGGTGGAGTTCACGTTGGCGACGTTGTTCGAGATGGCGGACAGGTCGGCCTGCGCGCCCTTGAGGCCGGAAAGCGAGATGTAGAAGGACATGGCGTTGCTCCTTGGGTGAAAGGTTTAGCTGAGGGTGAGTGCATCGGTCGGGTTGTAGGTCCCGAGCGTGGTGATGAGCTTGGTGGATGATCCGTCGGCGGGCGACTGGACCGCCGCGATGGTGGCCCAGCTGGCGAGCCGGCTCGGCGCCGCGCCGCTGACCTTCATCTGCAGTGTGGACGTGGCGATCGTCGCTCCGGTTTCGTCCTTGCCGTCCCAGTAGAAGTTGACGTCGCCCTTGGACTGGGCGCCGAGTTCTACGGTCTTCACGACATTGCCGCTGCCGTCGATGAAATCGACCGAGACATTGTCGACGTCGGCGGGCAGGGTCATTTGGCCGACATAAGTGCCGCTGGCATCAGGCGCCGCGATGTTGCTGCTGACCAGCATCGACCGGCCGATCCAGCTCGCCGCGTCGCCGATCCGGCTGCCCGCGAGCTGCTCCTTGATCGATGCGAGCGAGCTGTTCATCTCGGCGATGCCGCTCGAATTGGTGATCGTCGCCATCTGTGAGACCAGCTCGGCATTGTCGACCGGATCGAACGGGTCCTGGGTCTGCATCTGCGCGGTGAGCAGGCGCAGGAAATCGGCCTGGCCCATGGCGGACTTGCCGATACCCACATTGGCGGTCGAATTATAGACCGAAAGCCCGGCGCTGTCGGTGACGGTAGACGTCGTCATTTGCCGATCCTTATGGTTTCCATCATCAGCGATTTGGCGGTGTTCAGCACCTGGACGTTGTTCTGGTACATGCGCGCGGTCTCGATCATGTCGACCAGTTCGGCGCTGCTATCGACCGCCGCTTCCCACACATCGCCATTGGAGTCGGCCAGCGGATGGTTGGGATCGTGACGCTTGGTCGGTTGCGCGCTGGTGGTGACGACGCTGGCGACCTTGACGGTCGATACGCCGGGGCCGTCGGTGACGCTTTCGAATACCGGCTTGATCGCGCGATAGGCTTCCGCGGCGCTGCCGGTGACGTTGCCGGCATTCGCCATGTTGGAAGCCGTGGCGTTCAGGCGCACGAGCTGGGCGCTCATGGCCCGGCCGGCGATATCGAAGATGTTCATGGAGCCGGAACCGCTCATGCTCATTCTCCCTTCAGCGCGCGTGTGATGGTGTTGATGCGGCCTTCCAGGAAGGCGAGGGTCGTGCGGTACTTGACCGCATTCTCCGCAAAGAGGGTCTGCTCGGTCGAAAGCTCGACGGTGTTGCCGTCCAGGCTTGGCTGCAGCGGCACGCGATAGCCCATGCTGTCGTCCACCGCCTTGCCGACCGACGTGGCCTTGCTGGTCGCTTCCTTCAGCGCCGCCTCGAAATCGATGTCGCGGGCCTTGTAGCCCGGCGTCGAGGCGTTCGCGATGTTCGAGGCGAGCAGGGACAGCCGCTGCGAGCGAAGCGCCAGCGCCTTTCCATGAATGCCGAACAATGCGTCTTCCACGATTTCTTCCCGTCGAATTTCCGGCCGATCGGCCCCTAAACTTTCCGTCCCTCCCGCCGTTCTGATGCCCGAAGGCCCCAAGCGGGTGATCCGTGCCCGAGTATTCGCAAGAGCCGTGCCAATTTGCGCGATTGCCGCGCCGGCGTGGCACGAACGGCGGATTTCCGGCGGATCGCGCTATCAAGGCGGCAAGGGCGGCAATTTTCTGCCGGTGGACGGCATCGCCTTGCCGCTTGCCGGTCATGGCTTTGGGGGCAGCGGCGCGATGTTCGACATAATCGCCAATCTTTTCGATCCGCTGACGCTGGCCGCGATGATCGCGGGCATTGCCCTCGTCGCGCTTTTCCAGAACGGCCTCGGCGCACTCGGCCGCGCCATCGCCGCGTTGGCGCCGCTTTTCACCGCCGATCCCTCGCGGGATCGCGATGCCGCACGCGCCGCCCTGCTGAAGATCGACCAGGTGGCGCAGCTACGCGGCCTGTCCTGCACGGACCGGATCAAGACCGCCAATCCCTTTCTGACCCAAGCCGCGCGCAAGCTCGCCAATAGCGAGCGCATCGACCATTTCGAGATATGGGCGGCGCAGACGCTGGCCGACCGCGCGCAACGCCACGGCGCCGTGCACAAGGTCTGGCTGTCGCTTGCCGATGCCGCGCCCGCGCTCGGCATGGCCGGCACGATCATCGGCCTCGTCGGCATGTTCGGCGCGATGCGCGATCCCGCCGCGCTCGGCCCGGCCATGGCGCTGGCGTTGCTCACCACCTTCTACGGCGTCGTCATCGCTAACTTCCTTGCCGTGCCGGTCGCGGGCCGGCTCGCCGACCTGTCCGAGCGCGAGCTGGCCTGGCAGCGCGAGGCGCTGGAGCGGATGCTCGCGATCGCCCGGCGCGAAAATGCGCCGCTGCGGCGCGCGTCGATCCGCGAAGTCGCATGAGCGCGGGTGCGGCCGGATCGCGCCGCAACCGCTGGGCCTTGAGCTTCGCGGACCTGACGCTGCTGCTGCTCGGCTATTTCGTGCTGTTGCAGGCGAGCGGGGGCCACAGGGACGAGATGATCGCCAGCGTCAGCCGGCATTTCGGAGCGCAGGCGCCCGCTCCGGCGATAGAATTGCGAGCAACCGACCTGTTTGAGCGGGGCGAGGCGCTGCTCAGCCTGGACGGCCGCCATCGGCTGGCTGCTGTTGCGCGCAGGTTCGCGCACCGGGCCGGCACTGTCGAGCTGCGCAGCACCGGTAGCGATCCGGTGCACCAGCGCTTCGACCAGTGGGACCTTGCGGCCGCCCGGCTTGGCGCCGTCGCGCGCGCGCTGCGGGCGGACGGAATAGACGGTCGCCGCGTGATCCTGCGCGGGCTCGACCAGGCCGACAGCAAGGACGGCAAGGGCCAGGTCATCCGGATCAGCCTGTCGGCGGGATGAAGCGCGGGCTGCCGCTTGGCACGTTCATTGCTTCGTGACGCGCATGACCTGCGACATCCGTTTCCGGAGCCGATGATATGATCCGAGCCGTTTCCCTTGCCGCGACCGCCCTGATGGCGCTGGCGGCCATGCCAGCAGCCGCGCAAGCGGGGTTCGAGAATCTGGACCGGATCGACAGCCTGGTCGCGATGACGGTGGGTGCCAATCTGGGCGAACCTGGCGGGCCGATCGCGCCCGTGGACCGCCGCCTGCGCCTCGCCGCCTGCCCGACCATCCCCAGCGTGGACGGTCCGGTATTCGGCGCGGCGATGGTCAAGTGCGATGCCAAGGGCTGGCGCATCCGCGTGCCCCTGAAAGCCGGCGGCGCGAATATGCCCGCGCCCGCCGCCGCGCGTCTGCCGGCCGCAACACGCGCCGCTGTGCGCGACGTGGTGGTAAAGCGTGGCGATCCGGTGCAGTTGACTGCCGGGAACAGCCGTTTCAGCGTCTCGCGGATCATGATCGCCGACGAGGACGGCGCGCTGGGCGATTCCATCCGCGTGCGCGAGGATAAAAAATCGGCCCCGGTGATGGCGCAGATCGTCGAAGCCGGCATAGTGCGCATTCCGGGATTTAATGATTTTTGAACGGGTCCGTATTTAGTCTGTGCGGGACGAGTGAAGGACAGATGCGATGATCAAGCCAGTCGGCCAGAATATTGGCGCCGCCATAGAGGCAAGCCGCCTCCGCGAAGGCGGCAAGGTGCGTGCGTCGGCGCCGCTGGGCTCCGCGATCAGCGCCACCGGTGTCACGGATACGGCCAGCCCCGCCGCGCGGCTCGCCGCTGAAGGCGCGCCGGTCGATGTCGATCGCATCGCCGCGATCAAGGCGGCGATCGCATCCGGCAACTATCCCGTCGATGCCTCGGTCATTGCCGACCGGATGCTCGCGCTCGATCTGCCTGTAGGCCGCTGAGGACGCGATGCCGCTCGGTCTCGCCGCGCTGGACGACCTGTTTTCCGCATTCGAAGAATTGCGCGCCGCGATGGACGGCGTCGATGTCGCCGCCATAGACGCTGCCAGTGCGCGCGTCGGCCACGCCGCCGCCCATGTCCGAGCCGTCGGCGCCTGGCGGAACGATCCAGCCGTCGTCGAACGGCTCAGCGCGCTGCTGCCGTTGATCGAGGCCGCACGGGTACGCACAAACCTGCTCGCGGACCATGCCGGACGGCGCCTGTCGCTGCTGGCATCCTATGGTGCGCGCCAGGCCCCGCTCGTCTACGCGCGCTGACGTTTCACTGAAATAGAGCTGCTCTCTCACCCGATTGCGGATGGGAGCGCTCGGCATGTGCGCATGGGCGCCGCGGCAGAGCAAATTATTTCCTAAGCCGCGTTAACCAAATCTTGGCACAAGCCTTGCTCTAATGGTCTCGAATACCGGGGACCATGAAGTGACAGCACTGACCCAATTTTCGGCCTTGGGCCTTTCAAGCGCCGGGCGTGTGACGAACGCGATCGCGCTTGCGAGTCAGCGCACCGGCATCGATTTCGGCTATCTCCTGGGTCAGGCGAAGATCGAAAGCAGCCTCAACCCCACCGCCAAGGCCGCAACCTCTTCCGCCACCGGCCTCTACCAGTTCATCGACCAGAGCTGGCTCGCCGTCGTCAACAAGCATGGCGACGACTATGGCCTCGGCTGGGCGGCCAACGCGATCAGCCAGGGCAGCAACGGTCGCTATTATGTGAGCGACCCGCAGCTGCGCCAGCAGATACTCGACCTGCGCAAGCATCCAGAGACCGCATCGGTGATGGCGGCCGAACATGCCGCTGACAACAAGGCCTATCTGGAACAGCGCCTCGGACGCGACGCCGAGCCAGTCGACCTCTACCTCGCCCATTTTCTGGGCGTGGGAGGCGCATCCAAATTCCTGTCCGCGCATGACCGCACACCTGGAGCCACTGCCGCATCGCTGTTCCCGGCGGCGGCGCGGGCCAATCGATCGATCTTCTACGATCGGCAGGGCAATGCCCGCAGCTATTCCGAAATCCGCGATCGCTTCGCCGCCAAGCTGCAGAAGGGCACGGATTCGCTGGGGCCCGCGGTCCAATATGCCGATGCTTCGCTGCCCACGGGCGCGAAGACGGTGCAGCCGGCCGACTATGTCCGCATCGAGACCCAGCGTCTCGCCAGCAGCGCGGACGTCACCGTGACGCCCCAGCCACAGACCGCGCGGCTCGCCTATCTCATGCTCGCCACCCTCGGAAGGTAAAGCGCCTCCATGTCACCCGCCCAAGTCAAAACGAAGATATGGATGAGTGCCGCCAAGGGGGCCGTGCTGCCCTTTGCGACGCTGATGGTCGTGCTGTTCATGATGGTGCCGGTGCCGGCGATCATGCTGGACATCGGCTTCATCACCAACATCATGATCAGCCTCGCGGTACTGATGGTGGCGCTCAATGCCGCCAAGCCGCTCGATTTTTCCAGCTTTCCCACGGTATTGCTGTTCGCGACCCTGCTGCGGCTCGCGCTCAACGTCGCCTCGACCCGCGTCGTGCTGGTCGACGGGCATGAAGGATCGGACGCCGCCGGCCATGTGATCGAGGCGTTCGGCCATTTCCTGATCGGCGGCGATTATGTCGTCGGGATTTTCGTCTTCGCGATCCTGATGATCATCAACCTGGTCGTCATCACCAAGGGCGCGGGCCGCGTCTCCGAAGTCAGCGCCCGCTTCACCCTGGACGCATTGCCCGGCAAGCAGATGGCGATCGACGCCGATCTGAACGCCGGCCTGCTGACCCCCGAGGAAGCCAAGGCCCGCCGCGCCGAAGTCGCGACCGAAGCGGACTTCTACGGCTCCATGGACGGCGCCAGCAAGTTCGTGAAGGGCGACGCGGTCGCCGGCATCCTGATCCTCGCCATCAACATCGTCGGCGGCATCATCCTGGGCGTCGTCAGCCACGGCCTGTCGATGGGGCAGGCGGCCGAAACCTATATCCTCCTCGCCATCGGCGACGGCCTGGTCGCGCAGATCCCCGCGCTGCTGCTGTCGATCGCGGCCGCCTCGATCGTCACCCGCGTCAAGTCCGAACAGGACCTGTCGGGGCAGGTCGCCGGCCAGTTCGGCTCTGCCCGCGCCTGGGTACCGGTCGCGGCGATCATGGGCTTCATGGGCGTGCTGCCCGGTATGCCGCACATGATCATCCTGCCGGCGGCCGCGATCGCCGGATATATCGCCTGGCATTTGCACAGGACCGCGAAGAACAAGGCGGCTGAACCTGCCCCGCTGCCCGAGCCGGTGAACCCCGCGATCATCGAATGGAACGACGTGTCCGACGGCGCCATTCTGGGTCTGGAGATCGGCTATGGCCTGATCGGCCTGGTCGACGAACGCAAGGGCGCGCCGCTGATGGCGCGCATCACCGGCATCCGCCGCCAACTGTCCAAGGAACTGGGCTTCGTCGTGCCGATGGTCCGCGTGAAGGACAATCTGGCGCTCGAGCCGAACCAATATCGCATCACGATCGCCGGCGTCGTGGTCGGCGAGGACGAGATCTGGCCCGAAGACCTGCTCGCGCTGGACTCGGGAATGCTGGAAGGCACGGTCTCGGGCCGCGAGGCGAAGGACCCGACCTTTGGCCTCGACGCCGTGTGGATATCGCCCACCAAGCGCAGCGAGGCGGTGGTCGCGGGCTATACGGTGGTCGATCCGCCGACGGTCGTCGCGACGCACCTCAACCAGCTCATCGCCATGAACGCCAGCGAGATGTTCGGCCTCGACGAGACGCGCAAGCTGCTCGACAATCTGAAGGACGCAGCGCCCCAGCTGGTCGATGGCCTCACCCCGTCGATGCTCAGCCTCGCCCAGATTTCCGCGCTGTGCCGCGCGCTGCTGGCCGAGGGGATCGCGCTCAAGGACTTCCGCCGCATCTGCGAGGCGATGGTCGACGCCGCCCGCCCCGACATGAATCATGAAATGCTCGTCGAGGCTGTGCGCCAGCGGATCGGCGCGCTCATCATCCAGGGGCTGGTGCCGGTGCGGATGCCGCTGCCGGTCATCACGCTGGACGGCGATCTCGAAGCGCTGCTTGCCCAGGCCATGCGCGTCGCGGGCGATGCCAAGCATCCGATCGAGCCGGCGCTCGCCAACCGCATCATCGAAGCCGTCATTCAGGCCGCGCGGCCGCTGCTGGGGCAGGCGCGCAGCTTCGCCATCGTCACCTCGCCGATCGCGCGCCGCGCGCTGGCGCGGCTGTTCCGTCCCCATCTGCCCGAGACGCCCGTCCTGTCCTTCCTGGAAATTCCGGACGGTAAGGGAGTGGAAGTAGTTGCCGTGGTAGGCGGCGAGAATCGCACGCCGCCCCGCCATGATCCGGCGCCGGTGCGCGAACGGGCCGCCTGAGGAGTCTTGGCCGCATGTACATGAAAAGGGTCCAGGGCGCCGCTGATACGCTCACCTACGGGCGCAGCGGCAGGGTGGACACGCCCGAGCAACTGGCGCGGCGCTACATGCCGCTGGTCCGCAAGATCGCCTGGCATGTCCATGGCCGGGTTTCGAGCGCGATCGAGATAGAAGATCTGTTGCAGATCGGTATGGTCGCCCTGGTCGAGGCCGCCAACGGCTTCGAAGACCGAGGGCTGGGTTTTGCCACCTACGCGCAGATGCGCGTTCGCGGCGCCATGATCGACCATCTGCGGCGCCATTCCACGCTATGTCGTTCGGCCATGGCCCGACGCAAGGACATGGCCAGGGCGCGCGGCGCGCTCGAACAGCGCCTGGGGCGGACGCCCACAGAAGCGGAAATGTCGGCCGAAATGGGCATGGATCCGGCCGCCTATCGCGAAATGTCCGACGGCGCCGAGATGGTCCAGCACAGCAGCATGGACGAGGTCTATTCCGACCAGTCGATGTGGTTCGCCGACGTGGAGGACCGCGCCGACGACATCATGGAACGCGAATCATTGAAGGCCGCCGTCGCCGCCTGCATCGGCCAACTCCCCCAGCGCGAGGCGCTGGTGCTCCAGCTCTATTTCGTCGAGGAACTGAACCTGGAGGAGATCGGCCGCACGCTGGACATCGGCGCCGCGCGGGTGTGCCAGATCAAGAAGGCGGCACTGGACAAGCTGCGCGAGAAGCTGCGCGACTGGGATTGAGTGTTCCTGCTCCCTCCCGTTTCGGGGGCGGGGGACTATTGCCATCCCCACCAACAACATTACTCTTCTTGGTCAATCCCCAGGAGAGCCCGTGTCCGACCGCAAACTCAAGGCATGGCAGCAGGCGGGGCTGATCGATGCGGAGACGGCGGCGCGCATTGCGGGCTGGGAGGCGGCGCACAGCCGTCCGCTCGGTATCTGGGCGCTGGTGGGCTTGGGCGCGCTGGCGATCGGGCTCGGGCTGGTCTCGCTCGTCGCCACCAATTGGGATGCGATCCCCGGCGCGGTCAGGCTCGGTATCCATTTCGCGCTGATGGCGGGCCTCGCGCTGCTGATCTGGATCGCGCCGAAGCAAAGCGACGCAAACGACCGTTTCCATGACGGACTGCTCTTCATCGCCGCTGTGCTCGGGCTGACCTTCTTCGGCCATATCGGGCAAGTCTATCAGACTAGCTCGCCCCTGTGGCAGCCGCTGCTCGCCTGGCTTGTCATTTTCTCTCCCTTGCTGCTGCTGTTCGGGCGCGGCTGGCCGGTGGCCGGGCTGTGGTATGTGGCGCTGCTTGGCACCGGCTGGTATCATGCGGAAGATTATGGAGGGCGCTGGACCCTGTTGGGCCAGCATGTCCAGCCGGCCTATCCCGTCCTCTATTGGGGTCTCATCGCGTCCCTGCCGATGGTCGTTGCGGCGATGGCGGCGGCCATGCGGGCGCGCAGTGCGCGGCCCGACTTCTGGCGGTTGCTGGAGCAACTGGCGATCGCCACCATATTGGCGGGGGTCAGCATCGTCGCCATCATCAGCGTTTGGGACCGGCCGGACAGCGCCTATCTCGGCAGCTTCGCGATCCAGAGCCTGTTCATGCTCGGCGCCGCCGTCGCTATTTGGGCGGCCCGGCGGACGCGGTCCGGACAGGCCACCGCCGCCATTCTCTGCGTCGCCGCAGTCGTCCATCTGGGCGTGGCCCTGCTGGTCCAGGCGGGCGGCCGTGAAGGGGCCTGGATCGGCGCGCTGTCCTTCATCGCGCTGTGGAGCGCCGTTGCCTACGGATCGCTATTCGCCCGATGGCGCCGGATGTTCCAGGGCGCGGTCGGGCTGATCGCGGTGCGTATCATCATTCTGAGCTTCGAACTTGGTGACGACCTGCTTGGCAGCGGGATCAGCCTGATCCTGTCCGGGTTGGTGGCCATCGGCGTGGCGTGGGTCGCCGTCAGGGTCTCGCGGCGCTACGCTCCGGAGAAGACCGGATGAGCTGGATGATCCCGCCGCGCCGCGCGTTGGCCGCCTCGCTTCTTCTGCCACTCGCCCTCTTCGCAGGGACCTGGGCGACCACCCACCGCAAGGCGCAGCAGGGGGATATATGGCTGATTCCGGTGCAGGGATATGACCCCCGCGACCTGCTGCGTGGCCATTTCGTGCAGTATCGCTATGACTGGCCAGCGGCGGGCGGCGCGGACGGCGAGAGCCTTGGCTATGCGCCCGCCCTGTGCATCATCGGCCGAGCGCCTCATATCGCGGCCGTCCGCAGCGATGTAATGGATCACTGCACCATCGTCGCAAAGGCAACGATGGGCGCACGACGCGAAGTACAGGGGCTGGATACAGGCATCCTCTACGTTTCGCAGCCGCGTGCGATCGCGTTATCGAAGCAGCTGGCCGATCCGACGCTGCAGGGCCTGCTCCTGGTCAGGATCAGGCCGGATGGCGTGATCCGTCCCATCGACCTGCAATTCCGCCGCCGCGCTAGGCCCTGAAAAGAGAGCCAACCTGCGAGGCAGGATCAGCCGTCATTGGCCGGCGCCTCTCTGCCCTTGCGCGCGAACACGCGCTGCGCCAGCGTCCAGCGGTGGCGGAGCGGACGGTAGCCCTCCGTGCGCCACCAGGGATCGGCGACCTGGAACAGGCCGCTCTCTTCCGCCCTGCGGCCGATATCCTTGCGAGCCGTCATTGCCGCCAGCACCGGCGCCAGCAGCAGCCCGGCGACAACGGGGATGATCCAGCCGACCGCGTCGGCCCTGATCGCGAGGAACAGCAGCCCCGCGCCCAGCAATATATGCCATTTGAACAGCCAGATGGCGCTGCCCAAGCCCATGCCGTCACGGTCGCGGGTCTGGCCGTTCCAGCTCGACTTGCGGCCCATCAGGATGCTGAACAGGTTGATCGTCTGGGTGAGCATCGCCACCGGCGCCAGCAGTATGGACAGGGCGATATCGACCACGACGCCGCGCGTCATCCGCGCCGCGCCGCCAAAGCCGATACGCCGCGCCGGATCGGCCAGCGCCCACGCCATGGCGAGCAGTTTCGGGCCGAACAGCAGAACCGCGGTCAGCGCGAGCAGGCTACCCGACGGCAGCACCGCCGTTGCTGGCCACATGCCCCCGACCGCGCCGCCCAGCACCACCAGCATCAGGGCGAGCCACAGCGGCGAGGTGCAATAGGCCGATGCGCCGACCAGCAGCTGGAAGCGGCTGACGGCGTGCAGCCCGGCGATTTTCGCGATCAGCGGCACATGCTGGATATTGCCCTGGCACCAGCGCCGGTCGCGGGTGAACAGGTCTGGCATGGACGGCGGAAATTCCTCGAAGCTGTCGTCGGCCGTCACCATGTGCACGGCCCAGCCGCGCCGGCGCAGCAAAGCCGCCTCCAGCATGTCGTGGCTCATGATATGCCCGCCGAACGGCGCGCGACCGGGCAGCTCGGGCAGGCCGCAGCTTTCCGCGAAGGCGCGCACCCGCACGATGGCATTATGGCCCCAGAACATGCCTTCGCTGCCCGCCCACCAGATCATGCCGGCAGCGGAGGTGGGCCCGTAGAGGCGGCTCGCAAATTGCTGCCAGCGGGCGAAGAGCGTGGCGGCGCCCATGACGGTCGGCACCGTCTGGATCAGGCCGACATGCGGGTGACGCTCCATGTCCATGGCGAGGCGCGCCATCGTCTGCCCGCTCATCACGCTGTCGGCATCCAGCACGATCATATGATCGTAGGCACCACCAAAGCGCCTGACCCATTCGGCGACATTGCCCGGCTTGCGCCCCAGATTGATCGCGCGGCGGCGATAATAGACCGGTCGGGTGAACGATGCGCGCATCTCCTCGAAGGCCCGCTTCTCGGTCTCGCCATTTTGCGGATTGGAATCGCTCAGGATGAAGAAGGCAAAGGTCTCGCCCCCCATGACCTGGCCGAGCGAGCGTTCCATGATCGACAGCCGCCCCAATATGCCCAGAAAATCCTCGTTGCAGACGGGCAGCAGGATGGCGGTCCGGCTGTGCAGGCTGCTCGCGCGCCGGGGGGTGTAGGGCTTCACGCCCTGTCCCCGGCCGACGGTCAGCAGCAGAAAGCCGATCAAGCTGGTTGCGAACCCGAAGGCGATCCAGGCGAAAAGGGGAATGAACAGGGCGAGATAGAGACCTTCCCAGCCGGAAATGCCGTCCAGACCTATCGATCGGCGCAGCTCGTGCGCGGCCATCGACGCCGGGAGGAGCGCCAGCAGCACGACCAGCAGGCGTCGCGACCACAGGTCGATATTGAAGGGGCGGGCGGGGCCGGCATGGGGCTTCTGCGCAAAATCCTGCACCGGCATGGCGATGGGCGCCGCGGGCGGCAGGCACTCGAAAGCGGGCGCTTGCCCGACATGCCCCGGATCGGGGACAGCGCAGGGCATGTCCTTTATTGCTGTCATTGCAGACCCATAATTGTTGACCCGAAGCGCTCAACCCTTCCGCCGTTGCGACGGTTCCGTTCAGGCGCCGAGCGGATAATGCACATATTCGCTGAACGCACCATTGCCGACACGCAACTGGGCGCGCAGGTCGGCGGGGCCGGCATGGCGGATATCGAGCGTGACACGATAGAGATGGGGCATTCCCTGCACAGCATAGGCGGCCTGATGCAGGATTTCGCCGCCGACGATTTCGCTCCACAGATCGGGTTTCGTGCCTGACGGTATATCGGCGAAGTCGAGAACCAGGCGCTGTACCTGCGGCTGCTCGGTGGCGCCGAGCCAGATATCCTCCAATATCGCGGCAGCGCCGCCGCCCGGTGCGCGACTGGCGCTCCAGTCCAGCCGATAACGCAGGTCGATCCGCCTGCCGGGCAGCGGCATTGTGCGCGGCGTCAGATAGGCGCCGATATTGTCGACATATTCGTTGACCGTGCCGAATTCCCACAGCCGCATCTCGCAGTCGGGCGCGACATGCGGGGTTGCCCAGAGCGAGGGACGCCGATCGTAGAATACGCCGTCATCCTGATAATGCGCGAACTTCCTGTCGCGCTGGAGGAGGCCGAAGCCCGCCGGCTCCGCCGGGCCGAAGCGGCTCAACCGGGTGGTGGACGGATTGACCAGCGGGCGGGCATGATGCTGCCCTTCGCGCGTCAGGAAGGCGAGCAGATCGGAATCATGCACTTCTGGCCGCCAGTCGCCGCTGCGCGCCCGCTGCGCCTGATCGTACCAGAACATGCTGGTCATGGGCATGAGCCCGATTTCCTCGACCGGCCTTCGCAGGAACAGCGCGGCAGTGACGTCCTGCCGCACGCCTTCCCTGGCCAGCACGTTGTCGAAGCGGAATGCCCCCGTGACCGACGCGCCGTCCAGCAGCGCATAGACCCGGACGGCGCTGTCGCCCGTCCGCTCGATCCAGAAATGAGTGAAGCGGGGAAACTCCTCCCGCTCGCCAAGGCTGGTGTTGATCGCGATCGCGCGGGCGGAGAGGCCGAACTGTCCCTGGGGGCTCGGCGCGCGGAAATAGCTGGCGCCCAGGAAGGACAGCCAATCCCCGTCGCGCGCGGCGTTCATGATCCGGAACCCGGCAAAGCCCGCATCGGCCCCCAGCCCGCCGACTGCGTTGCCCGCCGGAATGTCGAACAGGCCCGGATCATAGCGCAGGGGCGAAACGCGTCCCTGTTCGATCAGCGCGATTCGCACCGGCTGCTGCGCCGTTCCGCTGAGGGGAAACAGGCGGATGCCGGTCGCGCCTAGCAGATCGCCCCAGATGGTGCGGTCATCGCGGAAGCGCGCCTGGTTGACCGCGTCATAGCCGACCTTGGCGGCAGCGGGGTAGGGCGGGGTATCCACGAAGGGCGATGCCGCCAGCCGTCGCGCGCGCTCGGCCAGCGCCTGCCAGCTAAAGCCTGCCTCGCGGGCCCGAAGCGAAGCTGGGAGCATCAGCGCGGCGCCGGCCACGCCCATCATCGTGCGCCTGTCGAAATCGGTCATGCCGATATCATGGGTGGTCTGCCTGCCATTGCAAGCCACGGGCGCCGCCGAACGCGATGAAGCCTCCGCCCGGGGGGACGGAGGCTTCGAAATGCTGGCCGTTCGATCGAAATGTCACCCCCGGCACGGTGGGGACTGTTGGTGTGCCGGGGATCACGTTGAACGGTTGTCGGTGGACCAATACCTCAACCGGTCAATTCAGATGTGCGATCCGGATTACTGGATCAGCTTCAGGACGTTCTGCTGGCTCTGATTGGCCTGGGCCAGCATCGCGGTCGAAGCCTGGCTCAGGATCTGGGCCTTGGCGAGCGCGGTCGTCTCGGTCGAGAAGTCCGCGTCCTCGATGCGGCTGCGGGCGTCGCTCAGGTTCGTGACGTTCGCGGTCAGCGAGTTGACGGTCGATTCCAGGCGGTTCTGTACCGCACCAAGGCTGGCACGCGCCGTGTCGATCGCCTTGAGGCCAGCGTCATAGAGGTCGAGCGCAGCGCCGGTGTCGAAATCGGCGTCGGTCACGTCCAGTTCGGTCTCGATGGTGCCAGCGGACGGATCGAGCAGGGCGGTGACGTCAGCGTCGCCAACCAGATCGCCCAGGTCGACCTCGATCGAGTCGGAGGAGTTCGCACCGGCCTGGATCGCGATCTTGCCGTCGGCGGCTGCGCCGGCCGATGCGTCGAACAGCTTGATGCCGTTGAAGCTGGTGTCGGTCAGCGTCTTGCCGATCTGCGTGGCGAGCTGGTCGAGTTCCGCCTTGATGTTGGTCTTGGCGGCGTCGTCATTCGTGCCGTTGCCGGCCTGAACGGTCAGTTCACGCATACGCTGCAGCATGTTGCTGACTTCGCCGAGCGCGCCTTCAGCGGTCTGCGCCAGGCTGATGCCGTCGTTGGCGTTGCGGATGCCGACGGTCATGCCCTTGATCTGCGAGGTCATGGTCGAAGCGATGGCGAGGCCGGCGGCGTCGTCCTTCGCGGAGTTGATACGCTTGCCGGTCGACAGGCGCTCCATCGCCGTGGCGAGCATCTTGCTCGACGAGGTGGAAGCATTGGTGGCACGCAGCGCCGAGGAGTTGGTTCCGATAACAGTCATGATATTCCCTTTCCATTCATGATCAGGTCGCTGCCAACAGGCTGCTTGCGGCCTCGAAGGGGGAGAACGGCGCCGGGGGGAAAGCCTTTAACGATCGGTGCGATTTTTTGCGGGAATGGCTCTTTTGCGTGGCCCCTTACGCGCGCGGGCGGTTTTGAGGCCGTCGCCCTTGCCGGCGAGCGGAAGGAAATTGCCGGTTTGCGGCAAGTTGCCGGTGCCGTTAACCATTTGGGAACCACGTCAGGGGTAATTTCTCCGTGATCGAAAGGGTCGTGAGCGTGCGGGGGCACAATCAGACCATCACTACGGGGACCGTTCATGCCATCGCTGGACATGAGCCGGGGAGTCTGTGCCCAATTGCCTGGGTTGCAGCACTGGCTCGAAAATGCCTTCTACGCGGTTCGTATCGTCGACGCCGCCAGCCCGCGCGAGCGGGATGACCGGCGCATTCTGCTGGCGAGCGAAATCGACCATGCGACCTATCGCGATATTTTGGTCGACTTGGGCCAAGGAGCGCCATCGCTGATCGCGGCGGCGAACGGCCTGCCCGCCCGCATCGCCTTCGGCATCGAGGATATGGGCTTTGCCTTCGCACTGATCGCCGAAATCCTGCGCCCGGCCACCGTGCCAGCGGTCGGCGATGCCGGCAGCATGAGGCTGATGACGCTGGCCGATCGCGTCGCGCGCAGCGACGCCACGGTCCTGATCCAGGGCGACACCGGCACCGGCAAGGAAGGCATGGCGCGCTTTCTCCATGCCCGGTCGGGCCGCATCGGCCGCGACTTCATCGCCGTCAATTGTGCCGCCCTGCCCGAAACGATGATGGAGGCGATGCTCTTTGGTCATCGCAAGGGCAGCTTCACCGGCGCGGCGACCGCATCGGAAGGCCTGTTCCTGGCGGCCGATGGCGGCACGCTGTTCCTCGACGAGATCGCCGAGCTGCCGCTCAGCCTGCAGGCCAAGTTGCTCCGGGCCTTGCAGGAAGGCGAAATCCTGCCTGTCGGCGCGACCCATCCGGTTCCCGTCAATGTCCGCGTCATCGCTGCGTGCAACCGCAACCTGGCCGACGAATGCGCGGCCGGGCGGTTCCGCGAGGACCTCTACTGGCGCCTCAACGTCATGCCGCTGGAACTGCGGCCGCTCGCCGAGCGTCCGGGCGACGTGGCCGCGATCGCCGCCGCCATGCTGCTGCGCCATCAGGACGGGGGCAAGCAGGGCTTCGTCTGGCCCACCGCCGCCGCGCTCGACAGGCTGGTCGCGCACAGCTGGCCAGGCAATGCCCGCGAACTGGGCAATGTGCTGCAACGGGCGCTGGTGCTGCGCGAGAGCGACAGCATCGATGCCGACGACCTGCATCTGGCCCGTGCACCCGGCCCCTGGGGCCAGCTGCGCGTCGTGCCGACGCCGGTCGCCGCGCCGGAGCCCGTCCGGCTGCGCGACGTCGCGCATCATTCCAAACTCGAAGCCATTCGCCTTGCCCTGCGCGAGACGGACGGCCATCGCGCCGCCGCCGCCCGCAAGCTGGGCATTTCCGAACGCACGCTCCGCTACCGGCTCGCCGAGATGCGCGAGCTGGCGGCCGCCTGAAGGGGGATTTAGGACATGGCAGGCATTTCCGCCACCGACAGCGTGATGGCTCTTCGCAGCGCCATCCTGCAGAAGAACGCCGCACTGCGCGACATCGCCCCCACCGGCGGTTCGCCTCTGACCGGCGGTACGGCACCGGGCGGCACACAGCCCGGCGGCTTCACCCAGGCGCTGTCGTCCGCGCTCCAGAACGTGAACGGTCTCCAGACCCAGGCGGGCGAGGCGGCCAATGCCTTCGAACGTGGCGAGACCACCGACATCGCTGCGGTCATGCTGGCCAAGCAGCAGGCGTCGGTCAGCTTCGAGGCGACCCTCCAGGTCCGCAACAAACTCCTGTCCGCCTACAAGGACATCATGAGCATGCCGGTATAATCGATGAGCGACAACGCACTTACACTCGATAGCGGCCCTGCGCCCGCTTCCTCCCTCCCGGCCGTGACCTCGCAGGGCTTCGGCGCCTCGAAGGGCGTCGATATCCGCGCCCGGATCACCGGCTTCATGAAGCAGCCGGCGGTGGCGAAGAGCCTGCCGCTGCTCGCGATGCTGGCCGTTGTCGCACTGGCCGGGCTCGCCTGGCTGGCGCTGCGCGAGCCGCCCCAGCGCGATCTGTTCCGTGGCCTGCCCGATGCCGACAAGTCGGCGGTCGCGCAGGTGCTCGACCAGAACGGCATCGCCTATGACTTCGACAGCGCCGGCGCGATGACCGTGGGGGAGGGCGATTATTTCAAGGCGAAGATGATGCTCGCCGCGCAAGGCCTGCCCAAGAGCGCACCCGACGGCAACAGCATGATCGACAGCCTGCCGATGGGCGCCAGCCGTGCGGTCGAGGGCGAAAAGCTGCGTTCGGCCCGCGAAATGGACCTGGCCCGCACGATCGAGGCGATCGACAGCGTCGAGACGGCCAAGGTGCATCTCGCGGTCGAGCCGCCCAGCGTTTTCCTGCGCGACCGGTCGAAGCCGTCGGCATCGGTGATGCTGCGCCTAGCCAGCGGCCGCACGCTGACCGACGCGCAGGTGAGCGCGATCGTCCACCTCGTCGCCTCTTCGGTGCCCGAACTTAGCCCCGACAATATCTCGGTCGTCGACCAGAATGGCCGCTTGCTGTCCGACAATGATGGCAATTCGGCTGACGACCGCCAGCTGGCTGTCCAGACCCGCGTCGAGGACCGCTATCGCCGGTCGGTGATGGCGCTGCTGACGCCGATCCTGGGCGAAGGCAAATTCTCCGCAGAGGTCAATGCCGAGCTCAACTTTGCCGAACGTCAGGCGACCCGCGAAACCTATCCGCAGGACGAGGCGCGGCTGCGCAACGAAACCGGCAGCTGGTCGGCGGACGAGCGCGGCCAGAAGGCGGGCGAGGCGAGCGGCATTCCAGGCGCGCTGAGCAACCAGGCGCCGGTCAACCCGACCGTGACGCAGACCAATCCCAACGGCCAGGCCGTGCAGCAGGGCCAGACCGCCGACGGATCGCAAGTGACCCCGGCAACCCCCGGCCTGCCGCCGATGAAGACCGAAGAGACGTTCAACCGCAGCTTCGAACTCGGCCGCGAAGTATCCGTCACCCGCGACGCTGTCGGCACGATCAAGCGCCTGTCGGTCGCCGTCGCGCTCGACAATGGCGCCGACGGCAAGCCGCGCTCGGCGCAGGAAATCGCCGCGCTCGAAGCGCTGGTGAAGGGGGCGATCGGCTTCGATCAGGCCCGTGGCGACGTCGTCGCGCTGTCCTCGCGCAGCTTCGTCAAGACGCCGGAAATTGTCGCGCCCTGGTATGAAGCGAGCTGGGTCTCTCCGCTGGTCCGCAATGTCTCGGCGCTGGCCGTGGCGCTGCTGCTGATCCTGGGGGTGGGTCGTCCGCTGATGAAGCGCCGTGCCGCCCAACAGGAAACCGCCGCAGCCGATGCCGCTGCGACCGGGCAGAAGATTGGCCGGGAGATCTCGAGCGAACTGCATCGCCAGGTTGTGGAGGCGCCCGATGGCGCGCCGCGCCCCATCACGCTCGACATGATCTCCTCGGCCCATGACTATGCTTCTCGCGCCGACCTTATCCGCAATTTCGTGAAGCAGGACCCAGACCGTGCCGCGCTGGTGGTCCGCGACCTCCTGAAGGAGGGGAAGAAGGAAAATGCCTGAGATCGTTCCGGGCCGCCCCGAGCCGCTCAAGGGGAGCGCCGCGGCTGCCGTCCTGCTGATGCTGTTCAACGAAGACGAGGCCGCACAGATACTCTCGCGGCTGGAACCGGAGGAAGTGCGCCAGCTCGGCTATGCGATGTACGACGTCGCCGATGTCGAGATCGAGGAAGTCAACGAGGCGCTCGACCATTTCGTGACCAAGGCGAAGAAGCGCACGACCATCGGCTATGGCGCCACCCGCCACATTCGCGGCGCCATGACCAAGGCTCTCGGCGAAGAGCGGGCCGAAACCATCCTGGCGCGCATCACGCCGCCGACCCGCTCGACCCATCTGGAAATGCTCAAGTGGATGGACGCCAAGGAGGTCGCCGCGCTGATCGAGGCGGAACATCCGCAGATCATGGCGATCGTGCTGGCCCATCTGGAGGCGCCGATCGCCGCCGACGTGCTGCAATTGCTGCCTGCGGAATATCAGGAAGAGATCGTCTATCGCATCGCCACGCTAGGCCCGGTGTCGACCGAGGCGCTCGACGATCTGGACCAGCTGCTGCTGCGCGGCCCCGCCAAGAAGCAGGGCGCGGCGTCCCAGCGCGGCGGCACGATCGAGGCGGCGGCGATCATGAACAATGTCCGCAAGGACAATGAGCAGCGGATCATGAAGGCGGTGGCCAAGCGCGACAAGATGATCGCCCAGACGATCGAGGAGGAGATGTTCGTCTTCGACAACCTCATCGACATGGACGACAAGAATCTGGGCACGCTGATGCGCACCATCGACAGCAGCGTGCTGGTCGTGGCGCTCAAGGGCGTCAACGACATGCTCAAGGCCAAGATCTTCAGCTGCATGTCCGCGCGCGCCGCGCAGGCGATTGCGGACGAGATCGAGGAGCGCGGGCCCATCCGCCTGGCCGAGGTGATGGATTCGCAGAAGCTCATCATCGCGACAGCCCGCCGCATGGCGGATGCCGGCACCATCATGCTGGGCGGCAAGGGGAATGATTTTGTCTAGGATATGGGGTGCGGCCGAAGCGCATGAGGCCGCCGCTGTTTCGATCGTGTCGGCCCGGCAGCCGGAGGGCGGCACCTTCCGCAGCCTCTACACCGCGGCGCCCGGACGGCAGACGGCTGCGATGCGTATCGTCGACGACGTGCAGCATGACGATCCGCTGGAAGAGGCCAGGATCGAGGCCTTCACCATGGGCTTTGACGAGGGCAATCGCGTCGCCACGGAGGCGGCCGCCGCCGACCAGGCCGCCGCGACGCGCCTTGCCGAAGCGCTCGAAATGCTGGCGCCCGCGCCCAGCGGCATGTTGTCCACCCTCCTGTCCGCCACCGTCGTCCGCCTGGTCGAACAGATTGTCGGCGAGGTGGAGATCGACATCGAGCGGCTGCTGCAGCGCTGCGATACCGTCGCGGCCTTCATCGAAAGCGACGACAGCAAGGGCGCGCTCTTCCTGCATCCGCAGGACATGCCGCTGCTCGAAGGGCATGAGGTCGGCGTCCGGCTGGTGCCCGACCCGTCCATGCATCGCGGCTGCGTACGCCTCGAAACCGCCGACGGCTGGGTCGAGGACGGCCCCGACGTGCGCCTCTCGCGCCTGCGCGCGCTGCTCGACGATATGGAGGGCAAGCTGTGATCCGCGCTCAGTTCGCCCAGGCCGAAACGCTGTTCGATCATCTCCAGGTGCAGAACCGCGCACCCCGCCATGTCGGGCGCCTGACCAGCCATGATGCGGGTATGCTGGAAGTGACCGGCTTTCGCCGCCCGATCGGTTCGGGCGCGCGCGTGCTGGCCGGCGACGGCTCGATCTCGCGCGCCGAAGTCGTCGGCTTTCGCGGCGACCGCACGCTGCTGGTGCCGCTCGACAGCGACGCGCCGCTGGAAAACGGCATCCGCGTCGAACCCGACAGCCAGGCGAACATGGTACAGGTGGGCGAAGGGCTGATCGGGCGCGTCATCGACGCCATGGGCCAGCCGCTCGACCGCAAGGGTCCGATCATCGCCGGCTCCAGTTGGCCGTTGAACGGCGTGCGCGGCAATGTGCTGGATCGCGGGCGGGTGACCGAGCCGTTCGATCTGGGCGTCCGCGCGGTCAACGCGCTGCTCACCGCGGGGCGGGGCCAGCGGATCGCGATCATCGCCGGGTCGGGCGTGGGCAAGTCCGTCCTGATGGGCCAGATGATCGCCGGCGCCGAAGCCGACATCGTCGTCGCCGGCCTGATCGGCGAGCGCGGCCGGGAAGTCAGCGACTTTCTGGAAACCAAGCTCAAGGGCACGATGCACAAGTCGATCGTTGTCGCCGTCCCGGCCGATCATCCCCCGGTGCTGCGCCTGCGCGCCGCGGCCCGCGCCACCGCCATCGCCGAATATTTCCGCGCGCGCGGCAAGAAGGTGCTGCTCCTCATCGACAGCCTCACCCGCTGCGCCCATGCCCAGCGCGAGATCGGCCTCGCGCTCGGCGAGCCGCCGGCGATGAAGGGCTATCCGCCCTCCGCGCTCGCACTGATCCCGCGCCTGGTCGAGCGCGCTGGCGTCGATAGCCGCACCGGCGGATCGATCACGGCGCTCTATACCGTGCTGGCCGATGGCGACGATACCGACGATCCGATCGTCGATGCCGCGCGCGCCATCGTCGACGGGCATTTCGTGCTGTCTCGCCACCTGTCGGAACAGGCGATCTTCCCGGCGATCGACATCGGCAAGTCGCTCTCCCGCGTCATGACCGACGTGGTCGATGACGATCATCGCATGGCCGCGGCCAATTACCGGCGTCTCTGGGCCGCTTATGAGGAAAATCGCGACCTCATCCTAATGGGCGCCTATCGTCCCGGCAACGATCCCGTCATCGACGAGGCGGTGCAGCGCCGTCACGAGGTGCTGGACTTCATCCGCCAGGATCAGAAGGGCCGCATCGACCTTCCCACCAGCGCTGCCGCGCTGATCGCCGAGTTCGGCGCATGAAGAACATGCTGGGCCGTCGCCAGCGCGTGTTGCGCGTACGCCACGTCCAGCACGCCATGGCCGTCGCGGATACCGCGCGTGCCCGCGACGAGGCGGAAGGCATCGCGCGCAATGCCGATCGCCTGCGCCGCGTGCGCAGCGACTTGTTCACGAACCAGGGCGCCGCCAACGGCGCGACCTTCGCCGCCATGCAGGAACTGGCAAGCCGGCTCGAACAGGCGGGACGCCAGCTTGACGGCGCGCTCTACGATGCGCGGCGCAAGGTGGAGGCCAAGGAAGGGCTGTCCCTGGCCGCCAATCGCGAGCGTGAGATTGCCGTGCGGCTGAAGGATCGCGCGCGCGCCAATCTCGAGGAATGGCGCGAGAACAGGCTGGCGGCCTTGCCCCGCTATCGCCGTATGCAGCGCAACGAGGATATCTGACGTGACATTGTTTTCGGGCCTCAAGGCGCTGCTTTTCCCTGTTTCAACCGCGACCGCCGGTGCCCCCGCCGGGCAGCCGGGCAGCATCCCGGGCGCCGATTTCGCGGCCATGTTGGATACCGCGGAAGCCATCGCCATGGTGACGCCAGTCGCGGCCGGTGCGCTTGCCGCTGATCCAGCCAATAGCTTGGCCGTCGACGATGCCGTCACTCCGCAAACGCCGACCGGGACCGCGCCCGTGGATGTCGCACCCCCCCAGTCCGCAGGCGTGGCGCCATCGCACTTGCCGGTCGCTTCGCCCCCGCAGGCGTCGCCTGTCCGGAATGCAGCGGATGCGATTCCGGAAGTGCCCGGGGTGAGGGCGGTCCCGACGCTCAGTCCCTCCGACATTATCGACGTGGCGGCTGGGCAGGCGGACGCACCGGAACCCGCGCCATCGCCGCATATGCCTGGTCCGCACCAGGCCGAGGATGCGGACGCGGTCGCAGATGAGCGGGTGATCGCTCCTGTCCCGGCCGATCCCGCCACGGTGCCGCAACCGAATATGCCCGACCGGCCGTCGTCCGACACACCCAGATCGGAACGGCATGACCAGGTTCGCGGTCCGCGCGCACCGCGGCCGATGCTGACCAGCCCGATCGCGGCAGCCGCCTTGGTCCCGCACACCGCCGCGCCTGTTGCCGATAGCGTCACCCCCCCGACAGCTGCCGTGGCAACCGAAAGCGATACGGTCGTCATGCCGGCCGCACCGCCATCCTCGCCCGTAACGACCGCCATGCCCGTCCCTGCCATCGCCGTTGAAGCGCCGGTCCAGCGCCCCGGCAGAGGCGACGACGCTCCAGTGCTGGCAGCGCCAGCGGCTACCGCCGCACCGTCGGACGAGGTCACGGACGCGCCAGAGGCTGCGCAGGATAATCCTGCCCCGATCGCGGCCGATCCGGTGATCCTGCCCGGCTTGTCACCGTTATTGATCCCGGCGGCGCCCATGCCTGTCGCGCCGCCTGTTCCGGTGCCTGGTATAGTCGCGGACGAGGCTACCCCTGCGGCGCATGTCGCGCGACCGGTGAGTTCGCCCGTTGTGCCCGCTCCCCGATCGTCCGACGCGGCGTCCCCCATCGCCGAACCATCCTCCGCCTTGCCTCGGCCGGCGCCGATTCCGCGCGATCCGGTCGCTCCGGATCGGCCGCTCGTCTGGGCGGCTTCGTCTGCCGCCGATGGCGCTGAAACGATGGAGAGGGGCGAGCCTGAACCGGGCCCGGCCATGCTGGCGCCTGTCTCGGTCGCGTCGCAAGCTCTGACCGGAGACCGTCCGGCGGAGCATTCGCAATCCATCCCGACCGGCGGCATCCCCGTCGCAGCCGAAGCTGCCGACGATGCCATGCCGACGGCTGCCCCGGTTCGACCTGACATCCTCGTCACTGCACCCGTCGCACCTTCTGCAGACGGCACCGGGTCTGTCCATGTCCCGACCCCTGTCGAAGCCGCGCCCAAGCCCGTCGCACCTTCCGCAGGGGGCACCGCGTCTGTCCACGTCCCGACTCCTGTCGATGTCGCGCCCATACCCGCCACGCCGGACCGGGTCGCCGCGCCCGTCGCCGCGCCGTCGGACACGCTTTCGGCTACCCATATTATCGCCCCTGCCATCCCGCCAGTCCGGACGGCGGTGCCCGACGTGTCCGCGCCTGCGACCGTAGCGGCCCCGCCCGCCGACGCGGCCGCTGCGGTGATCGACCATGCGCTGCCCGCACCGCCGGCCATCGCGACCGGGACAGCGCCGGTTGCGGGTCCCGCTCTTGGCGTTACGCCGACGGTCGCCGTATCGCCGCTTACCTCTGAAACGATCGATGCGCCGGCTGCCGCGCAACCGGCCCAGGCTGGGTTCGTGGTGCCGGCCGAGCCGATGGACCAGGCGGACAAGGCGCCGATGAAGTCGGAAGTGATGACGCTGTTGCAGATCGTGCGTGACTATGCGGCCGGGCGTGGCCCGGCGCCCGAACAGCCATCCGCGCGCATTGCCGCCGGCGCATCGGCTACTCCGCCGCGCCGTGCCGATCGCCACACTCCCGCAAACGATGTCGCGATGGTCGACGGCGCCAGGGCTGCGGCGCAGGTAACGGCGCTCGGGCAGGGCGCCGTCGCGTCCCCGGCGGCCGCGCGCCCCGCCGATGTGGCGGCTGCCATCACCGGCCAGATCGTCCAATCGGGTACGTCGGGCCAGTGGATCGAGAGTCTCGCTCAGGATATCGCGCGGTTCGCCGCCGGCGGTGAGCAGAGCCGCTTCCGCGTCGTCGCCGGCCAGCTCGGCCCGGTCGACGTCGCCATCCTGCCGCAGGCGGCGGGCATGGCGATCAGCCTGACCGTCGGCAGCGAAGCGGCCGAGACCGCGTTGCAGCAGGACAGCGATCAACTGCGCAAGGAGTCCGCATTTGCCGGTCTGCGGATCGGCGAGATCCGGGTCGAGCGCGCGCCCCATGTCGCCGAAGCCGCGCGATCGGACGGGGACACGCAGCAGAAGGGCGGATCGTCCGGCCAGGGCCAAGGCCAGTCGCAGGGCACGTCCGCCCAAACGCAGGCCGGCATGGGCCAGTCGTCGGGCCAGAATCGCGGGCAGGGGCAGGAAAATGCCGCCACCGGCCATAAAGTTTCGGCCGATCCCGCCGTTATCAGGCGCAGAGAGGCGCTTGACGCATCCTTTGTCGGTGCGCGCGCAAGCGCCGCTGGCGAGCGCTATGCGTGATGCGCGCATGTTCCGGGGGACTGATTAGATGAGCGACGAGGCGAAGCCGAAAAAGAAGGGTGGGGGCATGAAGATGATCCTCATGCTGGTGATCGCGCTCATCCTGGGCGGAGCCGGTGCCGCTGGCGGTCTTTACGCCGCCGGTGCCTTCAGCAAGGCGCCCGAAGGTCCCAAGGAAGATCCCAACAAGCCCGTACTGGTATTGGCAGGCGAAGATGCCGAAGCGGTGGCCGAATCCCACGGCGGCGGCGAGGGCGGCGAAGGCGGTCATGGGGGCGGTGGCGCCAATGCGGCGTCGGGCCATGCGCCGGGCAAGGGCATCGACCTGCCCACGCCTTCCAATCCGGCCGCCTATCAGGCCACCTATTTCCAGATCGCGACCCCGTTCACGTCCAACATGGTCGATACGGATGCCTTCGCCCAGATATCGATCGCGGTGTCGACCTATTACGACATGCGGGTCATCGAAGCGCTCAAGCAGCACGAAATGGCGATCCGCAGCCAGGTGCTGATGATGCTGGCCCAGCAGCCCGAAGCGATGCTGGCGACGCCGGAGGGCAAGCGGGACCTGCAGGGCAAGATTCGCGGCATCATCAACGACGTGCTGAAGCAGAAGACCGGCTATGGCGGCGTCGACAATGTCTACTTCACCAATTTCGTTATCCAGTAGGGACGGGCCGACCCGGTCACCAGCCGACCTAGCGCGGGCGGCGGGGATGCACCTTAACGCTTTCTTTACCAGATTCGTTTGTAATGGCCCTGTCTGAAAGCCGGGATTGTCCCCGGCTGTCGGACAGGGGACTATCATGGACGACGTTCAATCCTACGCCTTCGGCCGCGGGGAGCCACAGGCGCCGGTGATGCTATCGGGCCTGGACCGGCTGGGCGAGAAGCTCGGACGGCGGGTCCGCGCTCTCGTGGAGACGATCGCGGGCGTACGTCCGCAAGTGACGGCGGAAGATGCGGAGGTGCTCGACTTCGGCGTCTGGGCTGCGCAGGTCCCGAGCGCGACCAGCATCAGCATCTATCGGCTGCAGCCGCTGAAGGGCCAGACCCTGGTGCGGCTCGACGCGGACATGATTTCTACCCTTGTCGATTGCTTCTATGGCGGCATCGGCAACCGGCCGCTGCCTTCGCGCGGCGAATTCACGCCGACCGAAGACCGGCTGATCATCCGGATCGTCGACACGCTGATCGCCAAGCTGGTGGAATGCTGGGTCGACGTCGTGGATCTCGAGCCGGCGCTGATCGCGCGGGAGACCGGCATCGGCTTCGGCGCCGTGTCGCAGGCGGCCGAACAGGTTGTCGTCCAGCGATTCACCGTCGGTATCACGCGCGAGCAGGAATGGCCGATCGACATCGTCTTCCCGCTGGCCGCGCTCCGCACCGTCGAAGCCCTTGTCGGCAGCAAGGTGCCGACCGACGAGGACCAGTATGATCCCATCTGGCGGACGCGGATCGCGCGCCGGATGATGGACATCCGCCTGCCCGCGCGGAGCATCCTGGCCCGGCCCAACCTGACCGTCGCCGAGCTGATGCAGCTCAAGGAGGGCGACATCATTCCCGTTAATATCGGCCGCCGCCTGCCGCTCGTGGTGGGCAACCGCATCGTCGCGCACGGCACGATCGGCGAGCAGGACGGCCGCGCCGCATTCCAGATCGAAAAGCTTGTACAGGGACCCGAGCAATGAGCGACATGAGCGAAGCCCCGCGCCTGGACGGCAAGGAGGACGCCGCCGGCCGCATGGCCACCAACCATCAGTTCAAGCTGCTGGCCGATATTCCGGTGCGCATGTCGGTGGAGGTCGGGTCGACCTCGCTCCGCCTCGCCGAGATCATGGACCTGACGGAGGGCCGCGTGGTCGAGCTGGATCGCCAGGCCGACGACCTGCTGGACATCATGGTGAACGGCGCGCTGATCGCCAAGGGTGAGGTCGTGACGGTCAATGGCCGCTACGGCATCCGGATCGTCGACATCGCCGCGGCCGAGACGCGGCTCGCCGGCATCGAACGCCGCGGCTGACGCCGCCGTCCTTTCGGGAAGAACCGATGATCTGGTATTTCGTCAAACTGTTGATCATGCTGCCGCTTGTCGGCGCCATGGCCTTCGGCGCGCTCTGGCTGTGGCGCAAATACCAGCCGGGCATGATGGTCGGCCAGTCAGACCGCTCGCTCAAGGTGCTGGAAGCGCTGCCCATGGGCACGTCGGGCAAGCTCGCCGTGGTGGAGTTCGAGGGTCGCAAGATCCTGCTGTCCGTCACGCGCGGCAAGATAGAGAAGATTGCGGAAGGGGACGTCCGTGCCCGGCTTGGCTGATCGCGGACAGACGCTTGCCGCCGCCAGCGCCGCACACACGCTGCTGGGCGTCGCGATGCGCTGGTCCTTTCCCGTCCTGGTCGCTCTGATCGCGCTGCTCATCATCGCCAGCCCGGCTTTCGCGCAGGCCGCGCCCGCGCTGACGCCGCCGGCCGCCGACAATGGCGGCGCGCTGACCCGCGCCATGGGGCAGATTTCCGGCGACGGCCGCTCGCTGTCGCTGTCCTTGCAGATACTGATCCTCATGAGCCTGCTGACGGTGCTGCCGTCGCTGATCCTCATGATGACAAGCTTCACCCGCATCATCATCGTGCTGTCGCTGCTGCGCCAGGCGCTGGGGCTGCAACAGACCCCGCCCAACCAGGTGCTGGTCGGTCTTGCGCTGTTCCTGTCGCTGTTCGTGATGCGCCCGGCGATCGACCAGATCAACGGCCTCGCCTTCGATCCCTATGGCAAGGGCCAGATCAGCATCGAGGAAGCGGTCGGCCGGTCGGGCAAGGTGCTGCACGGCTTCATGACCAAGCAGACGCGCGAGAGCGACCTCAAGCTCTTCCAGGGGCTGGCCGAGGCGCCCGCCTTCCGCTCGCCCGACGACATTCCCTTTTCGATCCTGCTGCCCGCCTTCGTGACCAGCGAACTCAAGACCGCCTTCCAGATCGGCTTCATGATCTTCCTGCCCTTCCTCATCATCGACCTTGTCGTCGCCTCCACGCTGATGGCGCTCGGCATGATGATGCTGTCGCCGACGATCATCTCCATGCCGTTCAAGCTGCTGCTGTTCGTGCTGGTCGATGGCTGGGCGCTGACCATGGGCAGCCTGGCGGGATCGTTCGCGACCTGACATGGAAAATGCCGACTTCTTCATGGGCCTTGCCCAGCAGGCGCTGTGGATCACGGCGCTGGCGGCCGCGCCGATCCTGATCCCCGCGCTGGTCGCGGGCGTCGTGATCGGCATGTTCCAGGCCGCCACGTCGATCAACGAACAGACGCTGAGCTTCATCCCCAAGATCATCCTCGTCGGTGCCATGCTCGCGCTGTTCGGCGGATCGATCATGGTCCTGCTGGCCGACTTCACCCGCGAGATATTCGACCGGATACCGGACCTGATCCAATGATCGCACCGGGCTTCGCGGGGATCGAAACGCAGCTGTGGATCTGGCTGATCGCGATGATCCGGCCGGGTGCGGCGTTCATCGCGGCGCCCGTCTTCGGCGCGCCGGCCGTGCCGATCCAGCTGCGCTTCATCCTCAGCCTCGCGCTTGGCCTCGCGGCGCTCAACAGCGTCACGATCCAGCTGCCGCAGGACGGCATCGCCAGTTTCGAAGGCGTGATGTTGGTCGCGGGCGAGGTTCTGGCAGGCATGGCGATGGGATTTGCGGTGCAGATCGGCTATGCCGCCGCCTTCGTCGCGGGCGAGACGATCGGCAACGCCATGGGGCTAGGCTTCGCCGCTATGGTCGATCCCCAGTCGGGCGCACCTACCCAGGTGGTCGGCCAGTTCCTGTCCATCCTTGCGACGTTCCTGTTGCTCGGCATGGACGGGCACCTCATGCTTATCTCTTTCATCGTGCACAGCTATCAGGCGCTGCCGCCGGGCGGCGCAATGCTGGGCAACGACGCTGTCTGGCAGATGGTCGAATTCGGCGGCACCCTTTTGGGCGCTGGCGTCACGATAGCGCTGCCAGTCGGCTTCGCGCTGGTGCTGGTGCAGGTCGTCATGGGGATGCTGGCCCGCACCGCGCCCGCGCTCAACCTGTTCGCGGTCGGGATGCCGGTCGCGCTGATGGCCGGGCTGCTGCTGCTCGCCATCTCAGCCCCCGTCATGGGCGAAGGCATCACGGCCGCGCTCAAGTCCGGGCTCGACCAGGCGCAGACCATTTCGGAGGGCCGCTGACATGGCGGAACCCAATGGCGGCGGCGAAAAGACCGAGAAACCGACACCCAAGAAATCGCAGGATGCGGCCAAGAAGGGCGACATCCTGCAGTCGCGCGAGCTGGCGACCGCGCTGGTCGTGCTGGGCGGCATCGGCTGGATCGCGATCAGCGGGCCGGCGATCATATCGGCGCTGACCGGAATGCTGACCGAGGCGCTGCGTTTCCGGCGCGAGGATATCATGGACTTCGCGCCGGGTACGCGCGGGGTCAGCCTGCTGGCGCAGATCTGGCTGCCGATGGGCGGGATCATGCTGGCTACGGTCGTCGCGGCGGTCGCGGGGCCGGCTATGCTCGGCTCGCTCGGCTTCCGCTCCGGCGCCTTCGCGCCCAAGCTCGAAAAGATGAGCCCGATGGCGGGCCTCAAGCGCATGTTCGGGATGCAGGGCCTGATCGAACTGCTGAAGTCGCTGGCCAAGGTCGCGCTGCTGGGCGCGATCGGCTGCTGGGCAATCTGGAGCCACAGGCTGGAGATTATCGGCATGGGCAAGTCGGGGCTGGTCCCGGCCATGGCCGGCCTTGGCGAACTGTTCATCCTCATCTGCCTGCTGATGGCGGGCGGGCTGCTGCTGATAGCGGGCATCGACGTGCCTGCGCAGATGATGCAGCGCGGCCGGCGCCTCGCCATGACAAAGCAGGAGATCAAGGACGAGAACAAGGAGAGCGAAGGATCGCCCGAACTGAAGGGGCAGATCCGTCGCAAGCAATATGAGGTGTTGAACGGATCGACCCGCAAGGCGGTCGCCGACGCCAGCGTCATCATCACCAACCCGACCCATTTCGCAGTCGCGCTGCGCTACAAGCCGGGCCAGGACGCCGCCCCGGTCGTGGTCGCGCGGGGCTGTGACGCGATCGCCGCGGCCATGCGCGAGCTGGCCGACACGCATGGCGTGCCGGTGCTGCAATATCCAGAGCTGGCCCGCGCGATCTACTTCACCTCGCGCGCCGGACAGATCATCGACGAGGCACTTTATATGGCGGTCGCCACGGTCATTGCTTTCGTCTTTCGCGTCGAACATCGCATGGCGAACGAGATGGACCGGCCCTTTATCACCGTGCCCGAAGACCTGCGCTTCGACGCCAATGGCCAGAAGACCGGCCTGTGACGCAGCTGTCCGCCAAAGCCGATCCATTGCGCCTGCTGATCGCCACCGCGATCGCCATGCTGGTGATCTTCGTGCCGGCTTATCTGCCGACCGTCCATGGCGGCGGCGCCTTTCCGCGCGACGGTACATCGCTGGTGGCCGGGCGCGATTTCCTCAACATCTGGATGTATGGCCGCGCCGCCTGGGAAGATGATCCCGCGCGCTATTACGACATTCCGACCTATCTGCACGCGGTCGCGCAGCAAGTGGGTGCAGGCTATCCCAACCAGCTATGGTCCTACCCGCCCAGCGCTATGCTGGTCGCCGCGCCTTTCGGCTTGCTGCCCTATCTGCCCGCGCTGCTGCTATGGACACTGATCGGCATCGTCGCGCTGGTCGCGGCGGCGCGCCTGTGGACCCGCGACTGGCGCATTATCGCGCTGATTGTCGCGTCGCCGGCCTGCCTGTTCGGGCTTATCTCGGGCCAGTTCGCCAGCCTGGCGGCCGCGATCCTGCTTGCTTTCCTGCACTGGCGGACGAGCCGGCCGCTGCTGGCCGGCGCGCTGCTGGGGGTGCTGACGGTGAAACCGCAGCTGGGCCTGCTCATTCCCCTGCTGCTGCTCGTCACCGGCAACTGGCGCGCGATCGCCGCCGCGACCGCCTCGACCCTGCTGCTCGTGAGTGCGGTCGCGCTGCTGTGGGGGCCCGAAATCTGGCATGTCTATCTGGCACAGGGCATCGACAACCAGTCGCTGGTGCTGAGCGATCCGGATCATCTGGCCGGGCCGTTCATGCCGACCCTGTTCATGAACCTGCGCCTGATGGGCGTGCCGGTCTCCGCGGCAGGGGCCGCGCAGACGGTCCTGCTGCTGCTGGCCATCGGCGGCGTCTGGTGGCGTTTCCGCCAGCGGCCCACGGCCGACGATGTGGGCGCCAACGCCGTCTTCCTTGCCTGCGCGGTCAGCGCGACGCCTTATATGCTGAGCTATGACAGCCTGGCGCTGGCGGCGATGGCGGTGCTGATGGCCGGCCGCCGGGTCGGCGGTTCGCTCTGGACGACGCTGCTCTACCTGCTGCCGTTGCTGCAGATGGCGGCCGGCCTTGTCGGCATAGGCGGCCCGGCGCTCCTGCCGCCGCTGTTCGCGCTCGGCATGATCCTCGCCTGCCGGCCAGCGCATCCGCAGAAAATCGCGATGGTGAATTAAAGTTTAGGGCTGCTCGTCCGTATTCTCTTCATGGGGACGCATTATGGTGTGCGTCATGAACGAGTATCTTGCACGGAACGAGGTATCGGCGGTGGATCGGGCGGGAACGCGCGCACCTGCCCCGGTGCAGGGCGTACAGCCCCGTGAAAACTCGCTCAGCGAGCGCGCGTCGAAGCCCGCCAGTGTGCCGGCCCGCGCCGCGAACCCTGCGGCTGAGGAAGACACGGCGAGCGTCGCCGAATATGCCAAGGTCCATGCGCGCATCGCCGATATCTTGGCGGATATGCGCGCCGCCGGCGACTCCAGCGTCGAAGGGGCGGAGGCGACGATCCAATCGATGCTGCCCGCGCCGATCATCCTCGTGCCGCTGCCGCCCGCCAGCAAGGAAGCGGTGGAACATGCCGCGGCTCTGGCGAAGCGGATCGCCCAGCAGGCGAACTATGCCCATCTGGCGCAGGCCCATCTGAAGCGCGGCACGGTCGACCAGATCCTCGCGACCGTCGCCTGACGGCGGCGCACCGTGGGCGCATTTTTCCATTGCAACAACATCTAAAGGTCTGGGCGCTAGAGCCGTTCTTCGCATTTGAAAGGACGGCGCATGACCTCGGTTAGCAGCAGCATATCGACGGCCCTGGGGGTCGGGTCCGGCATCGATACCGGCGCGCTGGTGACGAGCCTGGTCAGCGCCGTGCGCGACCCCAAGGAAAAGGTGATCACCGATCGCCAGAGCCTGACCAGCGCGCGCGTTTCGGCGCTGGCATCGGCCTCCAGTTCGCTCGATACTTTCGCCGACGCGCTGAACAGCCTGCTTGCGGGCACCGGCTACGCGGGTACACCCGCTTCCAACGATCCCACGATCGCGTCCGTCAGCGCGCTGCCGGGTGGTGTGCCCGCCGGCCTGCCCGCCCAGCTGGAGGTCAAGTCTCTCGCCACCGCACGCACACTGGCCTCGATGCCGGAATCCGGCGCGGCGGCATCCACCGCAGTCGGGCAGGGGCAGCTCAGCCTGACCGTCGGCGGCGTCAGCAAGACAGTAACGATCGGCGCGACCAACAACAGCTATTCGGGCCTTGCGGCAGCGATCAACAGCGCCGGCCTTGGCGTAACAGCCTCGGTCGTCACCGACACGCAGGGTACGCGGCTCGTCGTCAAGGGGCCGACCGGCGCCGCCAACGACGTGTCGATGACAAGCCTGTCCGGCACCGATCTGGCAAAATTCGCATGGTCTGGCACCGACAGTGCCACGATGGTCTCAAAATCGGCACCTGCCGATGCCGTGATCGAACTGGACGGGGTCGAGCAGCACTATGCGAGCAACACCGTCGACGGCGCGATCCCCTTTCTGCGGATAGACCTCAACAAGGCGTCGCCGGGCACGACGGTCACGCTCGCGACGACCGAACCGACGACGTCGATGCGCGACCTCGTCCTCGAGTTCGTGACGGCCTATAATACGTTGATGAGCGCGCTCAACGTGGCGACCGCTACGGGCACCGACTCGTCCAACGCCGGCGTGCTGAACGGCGAATCGTCGATCCGCGACATGAAGCGGCAGCTGTCGTCCATGACGTCCACGGCGCTCGCGTCGAGCGGCGACTACAAGATGCTGACCGACATCGGCATCGCCACCAATCGCGACGGCACACTGACGCTGGACGTCGCCACGCTGGACAAGGCGATCGCGGCAAACCCTTCGGCGATCACGCAGATGCTGAACCCTGCGGTTTCCTCCGCGACCAATCCCGGCCTTGCGGGCCTGATGGACGGGGTGCGCGACAAGCTGCAGAAGGCCGACGGCCCGCTTGCCACCGCGCAGGCCAAGTACAAGGCGCTGGGCGCGGAGCTTTCCGACAAGCTGGAAAAGCTGGACGAGCAGATGACCGATTATGAGGCGCAGCTCACCAAGACCTATGCGGCGATGGAAACGCGGCTGACGGCACTCAAGGCGACGCAGAGCTATCTGGAGCAGCAGATTGCCATCTGGAACAAGAGCGACAGTTAATCCGGGGACGAGACGATCATGTTTTACAATCAAGGCTATGCGGGTTCGACGGCGGCACGGCGCTATGCTGCGGTACATACCGGTGGTCGTGTAGAGGGCGCCACGCCCCACGCGCTGGTCAAGATCCTGTTCGACGAGCTGCTGATCGCGCTCGACGCGGCCATCCTCGCCGAGAGCAACGGCGACCGGCTCAAGGTGTCGGACAAGCAAGCACGGGCCATGTCGATCCTGTTCGCGCTCGAATCCTCGCTCGACCATGATCGCGGCGGCGACATCGCGCTCGGCCTGGCGCAAATCTATCGCGAGGCGCGTCGCCTGCTGCTGCAGGGCGCCAAGGGCCGCACCACCGTACCGGTGGAACAGGCCCGCGCCATGGTCAGTGAAATCGCCGACGCCTGGAGCCAGATCGGCTGAACTGGCCGTTCCGCCGGGGTTGCGCGGGTTCCCGCCGCCCGATATAGGCACCGCTCGCAATAGGCGGCCCGGCGGGGGCCGCCTTTTTGCGTTTCGGACACATGCGAAAGGGAAGGTACGATGTCGATTACGCCGCTCATGCCCGTTTACCCCCGGTGCGACGTGCGTCCGGTCCGAGGCGAAGGCTGCTACCTGATCGGCGAGCGCGGCGAGCGCTATCTCGACTTCGCCAGCGGCATCGCGGTCAATATCCTGGGCCACGGTCATCCCAGACTGGTCAAGGCGATCGCCGACCAGGCGGCGACGCTGATGCATGTGTCGAACCTGTACGGGTCGCCGCAGGGCGAGAAGTTCGCGCAGCGGCTGGTCGACAATACATTCGCGGACACCGTGTTCTTCACCAATTCCGGCGCCGAAGCGGTCGAGTGCGCGATCAAGACCGCGCGCCGCTATCACTATGCCAATGGCGATGCCCACCGGCACAGGATCATCAGCTTCGACAATGCCTTTCACGGGCGGACGCTGGGGACGATCTCCGCCACCAGCCAGCCCAAGATGCGCGACGGGTTCGAGCCGCTGCTGCCCGGCTTCACGGTGGTGCCGTTCAACGATCTGGACGCGGCGCTGGCCGCGATCGACGACGATACGGCCGGTTTCCTGCTGGAGCCGGTTCAGGGCGAGGGCGGGGTGACGCCGGCGACGCAAGCGTTCCTGACCGGCCTGCGCGAGGCGTGCGACGCGCACGGCCTGCTGCTGATCCTGGACGAGGTACAGTGCGGCTATGCCCGCACCGGCACCTTCTTCGCGCATGAGCAGTACGGCATCACGCCGGACATCATGGCAGTGGCCAAGGGCATCGGCGGCGGCTTCCCCATGGGTGCCTGCCTTGCCACGGAAGAGGCGGCCAAGGGCATGGTGCCGGGTACGCACGGGTCCACCTATGGCGGCAATCCGCTGGCGATGGCGGCGGGCGAGGCGATCCTGGACGAGGTGCTGGGCGAGGGGTTCCTGGATGGCGTCAAGGCAAAGGGCACGCGGTTGCGGGCGGCGCTGGAGCAGTTGATCCCCAACCACGACATCTTCGAGGATGTCCGGGGCATGGGCCTGATGCTGGGCGTCAAGCTCAGGGACAGCGCCGACGCACGAAGCTTCGTCGCGCATATGCGTGACGTTCATGGGCTTTTGACGGTATCGGCGGGGCAGAATGTCGTCCGCATCCTGCCGCCGCTCGTGATCGAGGAAAGCCATATCGCCGAATGCATCGAAAAGCTGTCCGCCGGCGCGCGGAGCTTTTCGGAAGCCGCATAACACGCGCCGTTCGCCCTGAGCTTGTCGAGGGGCTGTTCTTCCGGAAGGGGGAGCAGGGCTTCGACAGGCTCAGCCCGAACGGCTGAGGGGGCAGTTCCCAATGACCAGACATTTCCTCAATCTCACCGATGCCGGCGGCGACGCGATCGCCGCGATGATCGCCGACGCGATCGACCGCAAGGCCGCGCGCGCCGGCTGGCCCAAGGGCAAGGCCGACGCCGATGCGCCGCTCGCCGGCCATGTGCTGGCGATGATCTTCGAGAAGAACAGCACGCGGACCCGTGTCAGTTTCGACATCGCGATCCGGCAGCTGGGCGGCACACCCTTGATCCTGGAGGGGGCGACCAGCCAGATTGGGCGCGGCGAGACCATCGCCGACACCGCGCGGGTGCTCAGCCGCATGGTGGACGTCATCATGATCCGCACCGACGATCATGCGAAGATCGAGGAGATGGCCGAAAACGCCACCGTCCCGGTCATCAACGGCCTGACCGACCTGTCGCATCCCTGCCAGATCGTGGCTGACCTGCTGACCGCCGTGGAGCATGGCGTCGCGCTGCCGGGCAGCCAGTGGGCCTGGCTGGGCGACGGCAACAATGTCCTGCATTCGATCGTCGAGGCGGCGGGCCTGTTCAAGTTCGACGTCCGCATGGGTGTGCCGCAGGGCTATGAGCCCGACCCGCAATTCGCGCAGGAGGCCGAGCGACTGGGGGCGAAGATCATGCTGACCCGCGACGCTGGCGAGGCGGTGGCGGGCGCCGACATCGTGGTTACCGATACCTGGGTGTCGATGGGCCAGGAACATGCGCACAACAAGCTGGCCGCGATGATGCCCTATCAGGTGACGGCCGAACTGATGGCGACTGCCAAGCCCGGTGCCAGCTTCATGCACTGCCTTCCGGCGCATCGCGAGGAAGAGGTGACCGCCGGGGTCATCGACGGGCCGCAATCGCTGGTTTGGGATGAGGCGGAAAACCGCATCCATGCGCAGAAGTCCGTGCTGCTGTGGGCGCTTGGAAAGCTGTAGGGCCGGCCTATATCGCGCGTTGCAGTTTCCCTCTCTTCAGCTAGGGGCGGGGAATGGCCTGCAACGGCTTTTCCCTTGCAGACCCTCCCCCGACCCCTCCCGCAAGCGGGAGGGGGGAAAGAACGTCATGAGCCATTCTTCTGCCACGCTCGACCAGGCCATGGGCTTCACCATTCCCGCCCGCCATGCGCGCGGCCGCCTGGTGCGGCTGGGGCCGGTGCTCGACGATGTGCTGGCGGCCCATGCCTATCCGCCGCCGATCGAACGGCTGCTGGCGTCGGCACTCGTGCTGGCCGCGCTGCTGGGTAGCACGCTCAAAGACGTGGAGGGCCAGCTGACGCTGCAGGCGCAGACGGAGGGCGGCGTGGTCCGCCTGCTCGTCGCCGACTACAAGGCAGGCGCAGTGCGCGGCTATGCCCAGTTCGATGCCGACAGGCTGGCGGAGCTCGGCCCCGATCCCACCCTGTTCGGACTGTTCGGCAAGGGCTATCTCGCCATCACCTTCGATCAGGCCGCTACCGGGGAGCGCTATCAGGGGATCGTGCCGCTCGACGGCGAATCGCTGGGCGCGGCTGCCGAAACCTATTTTTTCCAATCCGAACAGATACCCAGCATAGTGCAGATCGCGACCCGGCATGAGCGCGGCCAGGGGTGCATCGCCGCCGGCCTGCTGCTCCAGCATCTGCCCGAAGGGGAGGTCGGGCGCGAGCGGCTGCATGTCCAGCACGACCATCCCGAATGGGAACATGTGCATATGCTGGCGGAAACGCTGAGCGATAGCGAACTGACCGACACGGACCTGCCAATGCCCGACCTGGTTTGGCGGCTGTTTCATGAGGAAGCCGAGGTGCGGGTCACCGATCCGACGCCGATCACCAAGGGATGCCGCTGCGACATGGCGCATTTCCGGGCGATTCTCGGCCGGTTCGCCCCGGACGATCGCGCCGAAATGGCCGATGAGCATGGCATTATCGGCGTCGATTGCGCCTTCTGCTCGCGCTTGTTCCCGATCGCGCTCGACAGTTTGGGCGAAAGCGCTGACTAGCCTGGCGCGTCCGCGCGCTATTTTGGCCCAATCGATCGTCACGGCATGAAATTGCCGCAATTGCATCGCATGGGTCGTTCCCGGTCGCGCTGGTCCTTATGGGGGAACCATGTGCTTGGGGGTGGAGCGATGGCGAGAGCGGTCCCGTACATGCTGGGTGCGATGGTCGCGGTGGCGGGCCTCGCCATTGCCGGCGGTCTGGCGCAGGCGGCCGGCGAATCGCGGCCGACGGCGTTGCGCAGGCTGGAAATGGGACAGTGGGAATTGCGTCCACGTCCGGCCAATGCCCCTGTACGCCGTCTGTGCATAAACGACGCATGGCAATTGATGCAGATCGAGCCGGCTCAGGCCAGCTGCCGGCGGTTTGTCGTGGCCGACGCGCCCGACGAGGTGGCGGCGACCTTCAATTGCGCCCAGGCGGGCAGCGCCCGCACCGACCTGCGCGTCGAAAATGCCCGGCTGGTTCAGATCCGCTCTCAGGGCGTGGCGCGCGGTGCGCCGTTCGAATTGTCGTTGGAGGGCCGACGAGTGGGGGCTTGTCCCTGACCGCTCGTCTTGCACCTTGGGTCGCTCGGGGCTAGCGCGCAGGTCATGGTCGCAAACAAAGGTAAATTCGCTGTGGTTCTGCTTTCGGGCGGACTGGATTCAATGGTGGCGGGCGGGATCGCGCGTGAAGCGGGCTATCGCGTGCTCGCACTGTCGATCGACTATAATCAGCGCCATCGGGTGGAGCTGCGTGCAGCCGGGCGAGTCGCTACCGCGCTCAACGCCATGTCGCATATCGTCCTGCCGCTCGATCTCACCGCTTTTGGCGGCTCCGCGCTGACGGCCGACATCGCCGTCCCCAAAACCGGTGTGGGCGGCGACATCCCTGTCACCTATGTACCGGCGCGCAACACAATTTTCCTGTCGCTGACGCTCGGCCTGGCCGAGGTCGCGGGCGCCGACGATATCTTCATCGGCGTCAACGCGCTCGATTATTCGGGCTATCCCGATTGCCGCCCGGAATTTATCGACGCGTTCCAGCATATGGCCGCGCTTGCCACGAAGCGCGGCGTGGAGGGGCACCCGATCCGCATCAATGCGCCGCTCCAGCATATGCGCAAGGCCGATATCGTGCGCGAAGCCGATCGACTCGGGCTGGATGCCGGGCTCAGCTGGTCCTGCTACGATCCGACGCCCGACGGCAAGCATTGCGGCCTGTGCGACAGCTGCCGCCTGCGCGCCAAGGGATTCGACGAGGCCGGGCTGCCTGACCCGACCGTCTACGCGACGCGGCCATAGGGCCCGATGCCATGACCTATGCCGTCAAGGAGATGTTCCTGACCCTGCAGGGGGAGGGCGTCCAGTCGGGCCGGCGCGCCGTTTTCGTTCGCTTTGCCGGATGCAAGTTGTGGAGCGGGCGCGAGCAGGACCGTGCGAGCGCGATATGCCGCTTTTGCGATACGGATTTTGTCGGCACCGATGGCGAAGGCGGCGGCAAGTTCGCCGATGCCGGGGCGCTGGCGGCGGCGGCGGCGGGATTCTGGGGGGAGGGGCTGGACCAGCGCTATGTCGTGCTGACAGGCGGGGAACCGATGCTCCAGATAGACGATGCGATCGTCGATGCCCTGCATGGCGAGGGTTTCATGATCGCGATGGAAAGCAACGGCACGCTGCCGGCGCATCCCGGCATCGACTGGGTCTGCATCAGTCCAAAGGCGGGCAGCGACGTGGTCCAGCGCAGCGGCGACGAACTCAAACTGGTCTGGCCGCAGCCGGGCGACGGCTATGGCGCCGCCGATGTGGATGCCATGGAGCAATGGGGCTTCGACAACCTGCTGATCCAGCCGCTCGACGATCCCCATGCCGGCGACAATATGCAGGCCGCGATCGCGCTGGTGATGGCGCGGCCGCGCTGGCGGCTGACGCTGCAGGATCACAAGCATTTGGGGCTGCGCTGACCCTGCGGCCGCTGGGGGAGCTTCAGGGCTTCGCCGCCACCCTCGCATCCCATGCCTGCTTGCAGGACGCCGTCAGAACGCCCTTCTTCCAGCATTTCTTGTCGAGCGAGGGCAGCGCCAGCGCGAAGCCCTTGCCCGGCTCGCCATAGACCTGATCGCCCGTATAGGTCAGCGATCGCCTGATCGAGGGTAGCCCTGCCCGCGCCACCTCGTTCAGCGCCCCGCGTTGGGCGAAGATCGCCTCGCGCCCCACTTCGGCCGCCACCTGACAAAAGCCGCGCTGGGCCTGGACGGTGGAATAGCCCGAATAGATGCGGGTGCCATATTGGTCGGACGCGGCCTGGCCGGGCTTGCCCTTGCCGGCGGTACGCTCGAAATAGCCAAGCAATATCTTCTGTGCCGAATCCAGTTCGGCGTCATGATGGGCGATCATCGCATTATAAGTGCTGATCGACAGCAGCATGGGTTCGAACTGGCATTGGAGCGCCGCCACATTGATCGCTGCGCGCAGGTTCCAGACCATGCCGGCCTTGATCTCCGTCGCGGTGGCACCGGGCAGGCCGAGCGCGGCCGACGCCGCCGCATCGCTGTAGGCCGGCGCCGAAAAGTCCGGCGGGGTCCAGAAGAATTGCGCCGCCGCCGGCTGGGCCGTGCCTGCGAACAGGCTCGCCAGCAGGACGAAAGCGGCGCGACCCGGCTTTCTTCCGAACGACATTTCGCATCCTCTCCAATATCTTGACCGTCGAGGGTCATCCATGGCCCACCCTGTATCCTGCCTGAATGCGCCTGTCACGGCCAGTCGCATGACCGCAGGTTCGTGGCCGGCGCTCGGGTCACTGGTCGGCCAGTATCTCGGCGTCCGAAGCGGCGGCAGGCGTGGCGGGCGCGTCGCTCGGCTTGGCGGCTGCGGGCGCAGCGGCGTTGTCCGCCGCCGGTGCAATGGCAGCGCTTTCGCTCTGCACACCGTCGAGGTCGGTCATGGCGTCCGTGGCCGTGCCATCGACCACTTCCATGTCCTTCATCTGGATGCTGTTGCTGCCCTTCTCGTCGCTGCCGCACGCGGACAGCGCGGGGCCGAGCAACAGGGTTGCGGCGATGATCGTCCTCATCTGCGGGCGCATCGGTCATTCTCCAGCATATCGCCCGGCGGCCCCCCACCCGGCTCGCGGCAGACTAGCCGGGCACTTCGCATTGCTCAACCCCCGTGCCGCAACGGCGCAGGCGGGACAGGAAGGTGGGGAAATGCCGCTCCAGCGCGGCGTCGAGCGCGGGCATCGATGCGTCGCGGCCCAGCGCCGCCAGGCTGGTCACCGGAAATTCGCTGATCCCGCAAGGCACGATGCCCCCGAAATGGGACAGATCGGGGTCCACGTTGATCGCGGCGCCGTGCAGCGTCACCCAGCGCCGCACGCGCACGCCGATCGCCCCGATCTTCGCCTCGCGACCGTCCAGGTCGTCGGTCCAGATGCCGATCCGCCCCTCTGCCCGCCGCGCCGCCACGCCCAGATCGCCCAGTGCGTCGATCACCCAGCCTTCCAGATGATGCACGAAGTTCCGCACATCCCGGCCGCGATGGCGCAGGTCGATATTGAGATAGGCGATGCGCTGCCCCGGCCCGTGATAGGTGTAGCGCCCGCCTCGCCCGGCCTCGAACACGGGGAAGCGGGGATCGAGCAGCTCCACCCGGTCGGCGCTGGTCCCGGCGGTGTAGAGCGGCGGATGCTCCAGCAGCCACACGCGCTCCCCCGCTTCGTCGGCAGCGATTGCAGCGGCGCGCGCCTCCATGTCCGCCAGCGCCTGCGCATAGTCGACCGGCGTGGCGGACCGGCGCCACTCGGCGGCGGTGTCGGCGTCAGGCCGGGGGCTGATCGCATCGGGCATGGGGCTTCCTTGACTTGGGCGGGGCGACCGATCAAGTCTCCGCCGCGACGATCGGGTCAAGAGGCGAAGATATGGCGAAGATGTCCATCGGCAAGGCGTGGGAGGAGGCAAGCGCTTTCGTTGCCCGCGAACGCGCCCTGCTACTGCCGGTCGCGCTGCTGTTCATCGCCCTGCCGGCGGTCATATTGCAGGAAATGACGCCGCCCGAGCTGATCGGGCTGACCTTCGCGCAGGTCCAGGCCGCACTGCCGCAAGTGCCCGCCAGCTACTGGACCGCCATGTTGCTGACGACAATCCTGCTGTGGTTCGGATCGATGACGATCTTCGGGCTGGTGCTGCGATCGGGCATCAGCGTGGGCGAATCGCTGCGGCTGGCGCTCGCGCGGATGCCGATATTGCTCGGGGCCACCCTGTTGCTGATGGTGGCCATGTTCTTCGCCGTCATCGTGGGCGGTGGCATAGCGGGCGCGCTGGCGACGGTCGTGCCAGCGGCGGCGGGCCTGTTCGCGGCCGCCATGATCGGTTTCGTCGTCTGGGCGGGGCTTCGTTGCCTGCTGCTCAACACCGTGATCCTGGACAAGCAGCTGGGGATAACCGGATCGATCCGTCACGCATGGCGCCTGTCGCGGGGCAGCGTCGCGCGCTTCGCTGCCTTCTTCCTCGTCGGGCTCGCCCTGTCGCTCCTCGCCAGCCTGGCCGCGCAGCTTGTGTTCGGTACCGTCGCCCTGCTGATCGCGGGCAAGTCGGTCGGCCTGTTCGTCGCCAATCTGGCCTCGTCGGTCGTCTCGACCATCGTGCTCGTCTATATGCTGGTGATGATCGCGCGGCTCTACCGTCAGGCCGAGGACGCCTGACCGATCAGCGGCACATGCGGCGCGGCTTCGCGCGGCAGCAGGCCGGCCAGACGGGGATCGGCAAAGGTCTCCACCTCCCGCGCATAAGGCACGAACCCCGCCTTGATATAGAAGGGGAGGGCGGTGGGGCCGTCCAGCGTACAGGTATGCACCCAGACGCGCGTGACATCCTTGCGCCAGGCGATCGCCATGGCCTGCGCCATCAGCCATTTGCCATGCCCCTTGCCGGTCAGGCCCGGCACCAGCCCGAAAAAGGCCAGTTCGCAGTCCGGCGGCCGGCGGAAGTCGAGTTCCAATATGCCGACCTCGATCCCCCGCGGATCGGTCACGGCGTAGATGACGACCGCCGGATCATGGATGATCGCGCCCAGCGCCTCATCGCTTATCACCAGCCGGGAAAACCACAGCCACGGCTCGCCGACGCGGCGGAACAGCGCGCGATAGGCCTCCGGCTTCGGCTGCTTCCATGGCACGAGCCGCAGCGGCGCGGTCGGCATTGGTGCCGGTCGCGGCCGCTCGATCATCTCCAGATGGGTGACGATCGTCGCCACCATGCCCGGTTCGATCGGCGTCAGGCCCATGACGTTCAGTTCCAGCTCGCCATCGGCGGCAGGCTCATCAAGATCGCGTCGATATTGCCTCCGGTGCGCAGCCCGAACAATGTGCCGCGATCGTGCACCAGGTTGAATTCGGCATAGCGCCCGCGCCATTCCAGCATCTGCGCATAATCCTCTTCCGACCAGCGCTGACCCATCCGGCGTCGCACGATGGGCGGATAGGCGGCCAGGAAAGCCTCCCCCACCGCGCGGGTGAAGGCGAAGTTCGCGTCGAACGCGTTGTCGTCGGCGCATTCCAGATGGTCGTAGAAGATGCCGCCCACCCCGCGATGCACCTTGCGATGGGGGATGTAGAAATAATCGTCGGCCCATGCCTTGAACCGGGGGTAGTGATTCGGGTCGTGCGCGTCGCACGCGGCCTCCAGCTTGGCGTGGAACTGCGCGGTGTCCTGTGCATAGGGAATGGGCGGATTGAGGTCGGCGCCGCCGCCAAACCAGCGCTTGCCGGTGACCAGATAACGCGTGTTCATATGCACGGCGGGCACGTGCGGATTGGCCATATGGGCGACCAGGCTGATGCCGGTGGCGAAGAAATCGGGGGCTTCCTCGGTGCCGTGGATGGTCCGGGCGAAGTCCGGATTGAGCTGTCCGCCGACCGTCGACACGTTGACGCCGACCTTTTCGAATATTCTGCCCTTCATCACCGCGCGCACCCCGCCGCCGCCTTCGCCCGGGGCCGTCCCTTCGGCCTCGCGATCCCATGCGACATAGTCGAAGGCCGCGTCGCTGCCGGCTTCCCGCTCGATCGCCTCGAATTCTCCGCAGATGCGGGTGCGAAGCGATTCGAACCAGTCGCGGGCGGCTTGTTGAGCATGATCGAGCGTCAAAGTCATAGGGGAAAACCTTCCGTCTGGCGCAGTGCCTCGGCGATGGCGATGCCCGTCGACACAGCGATGTTCAAGGATCGAAAGCCCGGCGCCATCGGGATTTTCGCGCAGCAATCGACGGCGGCGTGGACATCGTCGGGCACGCCGGCGCTTTCCGATCCCATCAGAAGCACGTCGCCGGGCCGGAAGCGCATGTCGTAAAGTCCCTCACTGGCACGGGTGCTGAGCAGCACGACCCGGGCGCCATTGGCTTTGACGCTTGTCAAGAAGGCGGCGAAACTGGGATGGCGCGTCACCTCGGCCGCTTGCCCATAATCCATTGCGGCGCGTTTGAGCCGGGCATCGGAGAAGGCGAATCCCGTCGGCATGATGATGTCCACCGGCACGGAAAAACAGGCCGCGAGGCGCATTATGGCGCCGACATTGCCGGCAATCTCTGGCTGGTAGAGGGCGATACGCATGGGCGCCGCATAGTGCACTGCGGCAAATTGTCATAGCCGGACCCGGATTCTGGCAAATTGCTGTTGGCAAAGGGCGCGCGCTGCGGCTATCAGGCCCGCGAACCTCGCCGGGCGAGGGGCGTCTGCACTGCGTGGAAGTCCCGAACCGCTTGATAATCAGAGCCGATAAAGGCAATGCGGCGGGGGATCAGGGACGTTCTTGCAAGGGTTTGATGCATGGCGAGCGTGGAACATACGGACGGCGATAGTCTATCCGCGGCGGACGGTGTCCGTCGTCGCGACTTCATAAACATCGCTGCGGTCAGCTTTGCCGGCGTCGGCGCCGTCGCGGTGGTGATCCCGCTGATCGACCAGATGAACCCCAGCGCGGACGTTCTGGCGCTGGCGTCAACCGAAGTCGACCTGTCGGCGATCCAGCCCGGACAGGCGATCAAGACCACGTTCCGTGCCCAGCCGCTGTTCGTGCGCCACCTGACGCCCAAGGAAATCGCCGAGGCCGACAAGGTCGACGCTTCGACCCTGCGCGATCCGCAGACGCTGGCGGAACGGACCGTCGACGGCAAGACGCAGTGGCTGGTCACCATGGGCGTATGCACCCATCTGGGCTGCGTGCCGCTGGGTGCGGGCGAGGGCGAAAACAAGGGCGAATATGGCGGCTATTTCTGCCCCTGCCACGGTTCGTCCTACGATACGGCCGCACGTATCCGCAAAGGCCCCGCGCCCAAGAATCTGGAAGTGCCGAAGTTCAGCTTCACTTCCGATACCGCCATTCTCGTAGGCTGAGGTAAGAAACGATGAGCTTTCCCTGGGCTGAGCACTACACCCCCAAAAATCCGCTGATGGTGTGGATCGACGAGAAGCTGCCGCTGCCGCGTCTCGTCTACAACGCCGTCGGCGCCGGCTACCCCGTGCCGCGCAACCTCAACTATTTCTGGAACTTCGGCGTGCTCGCCGGCCTGGCGCTGGTGATCCAGATCGTCACCGGCGTCATCATGGCGATGCATTATGGCGCCAACACCGCCGTCGCCTTCGCCACGGTCGAACAGACGATGCGCGACGTCAATGCCGGCTGGCTGATGCGCTATGCGCACGCGACCGGCGCCAGCTTCTTCTTCATCGTCGTCTATCTCCACATCTTCCGGGGCCTGTTCTACGGGTCCTACAAGGCGCCGCGCGAAATGGTGTGGCTGCTCGGCCTTGTCATCTTCCTGCTGATGATGGCGACCGGCTTCCTCGGCTATGTGCTGCCCTGGGGTCAGATGAGCTATTGGGGCGCGAAGGTCATCACCGGCCTGTTCGGCGCGATCCCGCTGGTGGGCGAGCCGATTCAGACCTGGCTGCTCGGCGGTTTCGCGCCCGGCAATGCCTCGCTCAACCGCTTCTTCTCGCTGCACTTCCTGCTGCCGTTCGTGATCGCGGGCGTCATCATCCTGCACATCTGGTCGCTGCACATTCCGGGCTCGAACAACCCGACCGGCGTCGATGTGAAGGGTCCGCAGGACACCGTGCCCTTCCACCCCTATTATACGGCGAAGGACGGGTTCGGGGCGGGCATCTTCCTGATCTGCTTCTCGATCATGCTGTTCTTCGCACCCAACTATCTGGGCCATGCGGACAATTATATCGAAGCGAACCCGCTCTCGACCCCCGCGCATATCGTGCCCGAATGGTATTTCTGGCCCTTCTACGCGATCCTGCGCGCCTTCACGGTGGACTTCTTCTTCGTGCCGGCCAAGCTGCTCGGCGTGCTGGCGATGTTCGCATCGATCCTGCTGCTTTTCCTGCTGCCCTGGCTTGACAATTCGCCCGTCCGCTCGGGCAATTATCGCCCGACCTTCAAGAAGTTCTTCTGGATCCTGTGCATCGACGTGCTGATCCTGGGCTATTGCGGCGGCGCGCCGGCCGAAGAGCCCTATGTGATGATCAGTCAGATTGCGTCGGCTTATTATTTCGCGCACTTCCTGATCATCCTGCCGCTGATTTCGCGCTTCGAGAAGCCGTTGCCGCTGCCGGGCTCGATCACCGAAGCGGTGCTGAACCGCTACAATATCAAGGGCGAACAGGACGCACTGCCGGGCATGGGCAGCGATCCTCAGCCGTCGAACGCCGGTTAAGAAGAGGGGCTAGAGTAACATGGTTCGCATCGGCGCATTCCTCGTCGGCCTCTTCTTTGCCGGCTGGCTGCTGGTTTCCTTCCTGATCGGCGCGGTGTCCTTCGTGAAGGAGCCGCCGCTGCCGACGGTCGAACATGAATTCCACCGCAATCCCAAGCATGTGGAATTTTCCTTCGACGGGCCGCTCGGCAAATATGACCATCAACAGCTGCAGCGCGGCTTCCAGGTGTTCAAGGAAGTCTGCTCGGCCTGCCACAGCCTGAAGTTCGTCGCCTTCCGCGACCTGAAGGAGATCGGCTACAACGAGGCCGAGGTGAAGGCGATCGCCAAGCAGTGGGCGATCAAGACGCCTGACGTCGATCCCAAGACCGGCGAAATGACTGGTCGTGAGTCGATTCCGGCGGACTATTTCCCCAAGCCCTTCGCGAACAATGTCGCGGCGGCGGCGGCAAACAACAATGCGATCCCGCCAGACCTGTCGCTGATGACCAAGGCCCGCCATCATGGCTCGGCTTACGTCTATTCGCTGCTGACCGGCTATCAGCAGCAGCCGGCCGAACTGCTCAAGCATTTCCCGGATTCGAAGACGCCCGAGGGCCTGCATTACAACCCCTATTTCGCGAACCTCAACCTCGCCATGGCGCCGCCGCTGACGGCTGAAGGCCAGGTCACCTATGGCGACGGTACCAAGTCGACCGTCGACCAGATGGCGAAGGACGTCGCGGCATTCCTGACCTGGACGGCCGAGCCCAAGCTGGAAAACCGCCACCGCGCGGGCATCGCCACGCTGATCTTCCTGATCATCGCATCGGCGCTGGCCTATATGTCCTATCAGAATATCTGGGCGGACAAGAAGAAGGCCGCCTGACGGGCGCGTATTTCCGCGCATGAACAAGGGGTGCGATCCGAAAGGGTGGCACCCTTTTTCTTTGGGAGAGCGACCTTGGCAATCGACCATCTTTCCGCGCTCGTCCGCACGATCCCCGACTTTCCCAAACCGGGCATCCAGTTCCGCGACATCACGACGCTGCTGGCGAACGCGCAGGGGCTGCGGGCGCTGATCGACGCGCTCGCCGCTGTGGCGCGGCCGCTGGATCCGGACCTGATCGTGGGCATAGAGGCGCGGGGCTTTATCCTGGGTGCGGCGCTCGCTCACGCGCTAGGCGCCGGCTTCGTCGCCGTGCGCAAGAAGGGCAAACTGCCGGGCAGGACGGTCGGCATCGACTATGTGCTGGAATACGGCACCGACCGGCTGGAGATGCATGAGGGACAGGTGCCAGCGGGCGCCCGCATCGTGCTGGTGGACGATTTAATCGCGACCGGCGGCACCGCGCTGGCCGCCGCGCAATTGCTGCGCGAACAGGGTGCCGAGACGCTGATGGCGCTCTTCGCGATCGACCTGCCGGACCTTGGGGGGATGGCTGCGCTTGAAGCGCAGGGTGTGCCGGCGGCCGCGATCATGCGCTTTGCCGGAGACTGACGGTCAGGCCTCGAGCATCGCCTCGAGCCGATCCACCGCTACAGCCAGCCGCTCGTCCAGATGCGCCAGCAGCGCGGTCCAATCGCCGATCCCGGCGATCTCGCCCGGACCGTCGGACACGCCCCGCAATCCCATGAGCGGCACCCCGAAGCGATCGCAGGCGCGCGCGACCGCGAAGGTCTCCATATCGACCATGTCGGCGTCGATGGCATCATAGTCGTGGCCACCCACGATGTTCGCCCCAGTCGACAAGGTCGCCATCGGCCAGTCGAGCGGGGTGGCGAGCGGCAGCGCCACCGGATGATCGGTGAACGGCGTAACGCCCTTCATGAAGCCAAGCCGCGACGCATCCATGTCGCGCCAGGATACGCTGGCGACCTGGAAAACCTCGCCCAGCGCGCAGCGCCGCGATCCTGCAGAACCCAGGCAGACGACGAGATCGGGCAGCGCATCGTCCCGCGCCATCCGATCAAGTGCGATGCCGGCCGACAGCGCCGCCTCGATCGGCCCGACCCCGGTGATCAGCGGCGTGAAGCGGCTGGCGAGATGCGGTCCATATTCGGCCCCCGCCGCCATCACGAACAGCACCCGCCGGCTGGCGATGATCCTGCAATCCGTCATACCCGTGCCCTGTCCGCTGCCCGACCATACCAAAGAAAAAGCCCGCTGCCTTGCGGCAACGGGCTTTGTCATGGTGGGCGTAGCAAGGATTGAACTTGCGACCCCTGCGATGTCAACACAGTGCTCTACCACTGAGCTATACGCCCACGAAGGAAGGCAGCGCATAGCGGGGGCATAGGCGCCGCGCAAGCGGGAATATGGGCGTCGTTCGTCCTAAAGGCTGGACAGTCGGAGTCAGCGCCATATGCTGCCCGCCAAAGGGGACGCCACATCGCCATGCTGCCATCATCCACGTCGCCTATCCAGGCCGCGCCGTCGCAGCCCTTCTACCGGCAGCTCTATTTCTGGGTCCTCTTGGCGATCGCCGCGGGCATATTGACCGGGCATTTCTTTCCCGCGTTCGGTGTGTCGCTAAAGCCGCTGGGTGACGCATTCATCAAGCTCATCAAGATGATCATCGCGCCTGTCATCTTCCTGACGATCGTCACAGGCATTGCGGGCATGAAGGAACTGGGCGCGATCGGTCGGGTGGCGGGCAAGGCATTCGCCTATTTCCTCACCTTCTCCACGCTCGCGCTGATCGTCGGGCTGATCGTCGCGAACATGCTGCAGCCGGGCGCAGGCCTCAATATCGATCCCGCCACGCTCGATGCGGGCAAGGTGGCGGAATTCGAGCAGCAGGCCCATGCCCGCACGCTCACCGCTTTCCTGCTGGACGTCATTCCCGGTACGCTGGTCGCCGCCGTCGCGGACGGCCATAATATCTTGCAGGTGCTTTTCGTCGCCATCCTGTTCGGCATTGCGCTTTCCATGATCGGCGAGAAGGCCGACCCGCTGATGGCCGTGCTCGAATCGGCCAGCCACGCCATCTTCAAGCTGGTCTCCTTCCTGATGAAGGCAGCGCCGCTCGGCGCGTTCGGGGCAATGGCCTTCACCATCGGCAAATATGGCGTGGGCGCGCTCGTGAACCTGATCGGACTGGTGGCGACCTTCTATCTTACCTCAGCGCTGTTCGTGCTGGTCGTGCTCGGCACGGTCGCCTGGTTCGCGGGCTTCAACATCCTGCACCTGATCCGCTATCTGAAGGCGGAACTGCTGCTGGTGCTCGGCACATCCTCGTCCGAAGCGGCGCTGCCCAGCCTGATCGAGAAGATGGAGCGGGCCGGCTGCCGCAAGTCCGTGGTCGGGCTGGTCGTGCCCACCGGCTACAGCTTCAACCTCGACGGCACCAATATCTACATGACGCTGGCCGCGCTGTTCATCGCGCAGGCCTGCAACGTGCATCTTGGGTGGGAGGAGCAGCTGCTGCTGCTGGGCGTCGCGATGCTCTCCAGCAAGGGTGCGGCCGGGGTAACAGGCGCGGGTTTCATCACGCTGGCGGCGACGCTGTCGATAGTGCCTTCGGTGCCGGTGGCGGGCATGGCACTGATTTTGGGCGTCGATCGATTCATGAGCGAATGCCGGTCGATCACCAACTTCATCGGCAATGCCGTGGCGACGGTGGTGGTTTCGGCCTGGGAAAAGGGACTGGACCGCGAGCGCTTCGCCGCTGCCATGGCGGGCATCCCGCTCGACCCCACGCCCGATATGGAGGAAGTGATCCCCGATTAGGCGGCGCTCAGTTCAATCCGCTGAGCGATTCGCCGCCGAATATCCGCTCGATCTCCAGCACCAGGTCGCGCAGGTGGAAGGGTTTGGACAGCACCTTGGCCTGCGGCACCGCCTTGCCCGCCTTCAGCGTGACCGCCGCGAAACCGGTGATGAACATGATCCGCATGTCAGGCGCGACGGACGCGGCATGTTGGGCCAGTTCGATGCCGTCCATCTCCGGCATGACTATGTCCGTCAGCAGCAGGTCGAACCGATCGGAATTGACGTGCGGCACGGCTTCGCGGCCGGTCGAGACCGCGACGACCTCATAACCCGATTTTTCCAGAGCGCGGCTGAGATAGTGCCGCATACTCTCATCGTCTTCCGCCACCAATATCCGGACCATAGCCCCCATCGACCCCTGTCACTGCGGCCCCCACGCGCGATTTTACGCAAGTCGCGCAGTTGGGATGCGCGATGGCTTGCAATATGCGACAGGTGCTAAATAATATCCACCCGAGTAACCATTTTTGGCTCGACGGACCCGGAAGGACGCCCTTGGACTATCCTGCCCCGCGCGCGCCCGCCGAAAGCACCGCCGGTTTCGATCGCTACGGTCCCGACATTCCGACCAGTCCCGTCGTCATATCCGTGCCCCATTCCGGGCGGGAATATCCGCCCGCCATGCTGGTCGGGGCGCGCGTCGGCATGGATGTGCTGCGTCGGCTCGAGGATCGTTATGCCGACCTGCTGGCCCATCGCCTGATCGCCCGCGACCTGCCGGTCATCATCGCCCGTGCGCCGCGTGCCCTCATCGATCTCAATCGCGACGAGCGCGAGGTCGATCCGGCCATGGTCACAGGCGCGCCGCGCTCCGCCGCCTTCGCCACCAGCGCCAAGTTGCGCGGAGGGTTGGGGCTTGTGCCGCGTCGCCTGGCAGACATTCCCAGCCTGTGGGGCGCGCCGCTCAGCTGGGCGGAGCTGCGCGATCGTATCGATTCGATCCACCGGCCCTATCACGCCGCTGTCGCCCGCCTGATGGCGGCCGCCCGGGAGGCGCACGGCCACGCCATATTGGTCGATCTCCATTCCATGCCTCCGCTCGTGGCTGGCGGGGCGGGACAGCCGGCGGTTCGGCTGGTACTCGGCGATCGGTTCGGTCGGGGAGCATCGGCGCGGCTGATGACCCTGGCGGCGGACGTGGCGGCCGGCCACGGTATCGCCACCGCGCAGAACCATCCTTATGCCGGCGACCATATGATCGAACGGCACGGCCGACCCGCGCATGGCCTGCACGCATTGCAGCTGGAGGTGGATCGAAGCCTCTATCTCGACGCGGCGCTCGACCGGCCCGGTCGGGGGCTGGCGCGTACGCGCGCGCTCATCTTCGATATCGTCAAGGCGCTTGCCGTCGAACTGCCGCGCATGTCGATGCCGATCGCGGCGGAGTAGCGCGTCGAGGGCATGTGCGGGGTCAGCGCGAGTACCCGCCGCGCGCCCGCCATGCTCGAATGGTGCCAACCGAAATTGATCGGGGAACCCCGGTCGACGATCGGGCCTGCCGACCGCCAGTCGTACGCGATGAAATGGGCTCTCGCCTCCCTTCATAAAATGCGCGGACCCTGGCGGATGATCAGTACAGCCCTCACCCCTGTGGCGGGGTCGTCTCGCCTATCTCCTCGCTCGCCGGTTCCGCGTCCAGGCTCAGGCCATGGCGCAGCAGCATCGGGATGTTCGCCGCGGCGAACAGCACCGAAACGATCGTCACACCCCATACCTTGACCGCCAGCCACGCGTCGAAGCTCATCGACCGGCGCATGATTTCGTTGGCGATCGCCATCGCCACGAAGAACAGGGCCCAGCTGAGCGACAGCTTGCGCCAGCCCGTTTCGGTCAGCCCGTCATAGGCGGCCTGCAACAGATATTTGAGCAGCGGCTTGCCTCTTGCGAGGCCGGCCAGCAGCATCAGCGCAAAGAAGCTGTAGATGATGGTCGGCTTGATCTGGATGAAGCGCTGGTCGTGGAAATAGATAGTAAGGCCGCCGAAGAAGAGGATCAGCAGCGCCGACAGCCACAGCATCGGCGATACCCGGCCGAGCTTCACCCGCGATATGATCACCGCGATGACGATGGCGGCCATGAAGGCGGCGGTGCCGAAGGTCATGGCGGTAATGGGATTGCTCGCGCCCCAAAACCAACCGGCGCCCTTATAGGTCAGGAAAAAGATCAGCAGCGGCCCGAAGTCGAGCGCGAGGGACAGGTTGCCGCCATGGGCGGGTTTGGTTTCAGGCATGGGATATACTTTTCATATTGGCCCCAAACACGTCATGCTGAACTTGTTTCAGCATCCATCGTGCCCCGGACGCGGTTTGAGCCAATGGTCCGCGAAGTGGCAGATCGGCGCATTTTAGAAACGTATCGCCCCCGTTTTGGCTACAGCGCCGGGGGCGAAATGGATGCTGAAACAAGTTCAGCATGACGGATGGCGCAGTTCAACGCGCATAGGCGGTTCCGGCAATCGCCCGCGCCATGTCGCCCGCATCGAACGGCCGCAAATCCTCGATCTTCTCGCCGACGCCGATCGCATGGATCGGCAGGCGATATTTCTCCGCCGCCGCGACCAGCACGCCGCCGCGCGCGGTGCCGTCCAGCTTGGTCATGACCAGGCCCGTCACCTGCGCAACTTCCTTGAAGACTTCGATCTGGCTCAAGGCATTCTGTCCCGTGGTGGCATCCAGTACCAGCACAACGTCGTGCGGCGCCGCCGGGTTCAAGCGGCCAAGTACGCGGCGGATCTTGGCGAGCTCGTCCATCAGCTCGGTCTTGTTCTGCAGGCGCCCGGCGGTATCGACGATCAGCACGTCGATGCCGGTCGCCGTCGCCTGCTTCACCGCGTCGAACACGATGCCGGCGGCGTCTCCCCCTTCCTTGCCCGCGACGATCGGTACACCGAGGCGCTCCGCCCATATCTTCAGCTGGCCGATCGCCGCCGCGCGGAAGGTGTCGCCGGCCGCCAGCATCACGCCATAATCCTGCTCCAGGAAATTGTTGGCCAGCTTTGCGATGGTCGTGGTCTTGCCCGATCCGTTGACGCCGATCACCAGGATCACCTGCGGCCGGGGGAAGGCCTCTATCTCCAGCGGTCGCGCAACCGGCGCCAGAACCTTCTCTATCTCCTCGGCTATGATCTCGCGCAGATACTCCTCGGTCAGTTCGCGGTTATAGCGCCCTTCGGACAGGCGATCGCGGACCCGGCCGGCCATCGCCGGGCCCAGATCGGTCAGGATCAGCGCTTCCTCGATCTCGTCGAGGGTCTGGTCGTCAAGCGCGGCCTTCGTGAACAGGCCGGTCAGATTCTCGCCGAGCTTGTCGGACGTGCGCTTGAGGCCGCCGAACAGACGATCGCGCCAGGAGGGGGTTTCAGCCATCCATGGCCTCTTGCGCGATCAGGCCGTCCTTCTCAAGGCCCGTGATCGTCGCGCGTACAATAGAGCCGGGCGCCTGGGCATGGTCGAAGCGCACCGGCGCGAAATTCTCGGCATGGCCGCGCGTTCCGCTCAGTTCCACCAGCACCGACTGCCGCGTACCGATCAGACTGCGCAGCCAGCCTTCGCGCTGCGTGGCGCAGGCCGCGCGCAGCCGCGCCGCGCGCGCCTTCACCGTCGCCCTATCGACCTGCGGCATCCGCGCGGCGGGCGTGCCTGCGCGGGGGGAATAGGGAAAGACATGGCCGTGGACGATGTCGCAGTCGGCCACCAATGCCAGGCTGTTCGCAAACATCGTCTCGTCCTCGGTCGGGAAGCCGGCGATGATGTCCGCGCCGATGCTGATGTCCGGGCGGGCCGCCTTCAGCCGCTCGACGATGCGCACCGCATCGGCGCGCGCATGACGGCGCTTCATGCGCTTGAGGATCATGTCGTCGCCCGCCTGCAACGACAGGTGCAGATGCGGCATCAACCGGGGTTCGTGCGCGATCAGTTCGAACAGCCGCTCGTCTATCTCCACGCTGTCGATCGACGACAGGCGCAGCCGCGGCAGGTCCGGCACGCCCTTCAAAATCCGCTCGACCAGCAGGCCCAGCGACGGGCTGCCCGGAAGGTCCGGGCCATAGCTGGTGACGTCGACGCCGGTCAGTACGATCTCGCCATAGCCCGCATCGACCAGCGCCTTCGTCCTGTCCACCACTGCGCCCGCCGGCACCGACCGGCTGTTCCCCCGGCCATAGGGGATGACGCAGAAGGTGCAGCGATGGTCGCAGCCGGTCTGCACCTCCAGAAAGGCGCGCGCATGGTCGGCAAAGGCGGACGCCATGTGGGGCGCCGTTTCCCGCACCGCCATGATATCGGATACGCGAACCTTGGTCGCGACGATCCGGGCCGATGACAGGTAAGAGCCAATCTCCATCTTTTCCCGGTTGCCCAGTACAACATCGACTTCCGGCATCGTCGCGAAAGCATCGGGCTCCGTCTGCGCGGCGCACCCCGTCACCACGATCCGTGCCTCCGGCCGCTCCCGACGCGCGCGCCGGATCGCCTGCCGGGTCTGGCGCACGGCCTCCGCCGTCACGGCGCAACTGTTGACGACGATCAGGTCATCCTGCGCGGCCGCCATCTCGCGGATCGCCGCGCTCTCGGCGATATTGAGCCGGCAACCGAGGGTGATGACCTCGGTGCCCATCAGAAGCGGTCCCAGTCGGCCTCGCCGTCGAACACATGGGTTGCCGGGCCGGTCATGCGGATCGTGCCCCCCGGCGCCCAGTCGATCGTCAGGTCGCCGCCGGGCAGGCTGACCCTGACCGGGCCGGACATCAGCTTGCGCCGCACCGCCGCCACGGCCGTGGCGCAGGCGCCGGTGCCGCAGGCGCGGGTCAGGCCCGCACCGCGCTCCCACACGATCAGGCGGATGTGATTGTCGCCCACGACCTGCGCGAAATTGACGTTGACGCGCGCCGGAAACAGCGGATCGGTCTCGATGATCGGCCCCAGCCGCTCGACGTCCACCGCGTCCAGATCGTCCACGAAGAAGATCACATGTGGATTGCCGACATTGACCGCGGCTGGCGGGGGCAGGTCTTCCCAGCTGACCGGCATGGCCAGCGTATCCATCGCATAGGCCAGCGGGATCGCGTCCCATTCGAAACGCGGCGCGCCCATGTCGACGCTGGCACCGCCGTCGATCAGCTTCGCGTCCAGCAGCCCGGCCTTCGTGCGGATCGTCACGTCCCGGCCGACGAACAGCGGTACGCAGCGGGTCGCATTGCCGCAGGCTTCGACTTCCGAGCCGTCGGCGTTGAAGATCTGCATCGACACATCGGCGTCATCCGCGTGGCCGATGACGATCAACTGATCGCACCCGATCCCCGTATGCCGATCCGCGATGGCGCGGGCGCGGCTTTCCGTCATCGCAAGCGCGCCATCGCGCGCGTCGATGACGACGAAGTCGTTGCCCAGGCCATGCATCTTGGAAAAGCGTCCCATGATGCGGGCGCATGTAGGCGAGGGGCGCGCAAAAGGCCAGTAGGGGAGGAAGGCCGCCTTCCGTTCGCCAGCGCTTGTCGAATGCCCTAATTCAGCATGCGGTCGACCTCCGCCTCGTTGGCGTAGGGTCCTGCGGTGCTCGCCGCCCGCTTCTGCCCGTACAGGAAATACACGACCAGTCCGACCGCATTCCACACCAGGCACGCGACGATCGTCTTCATCGGCAGGCTGATGAACAGATAGGCGCAGCCCAGCACCGCCCCTAACCCCACCAGCGTAGCGGCCGGCGTCTTGAACGGCCGCTTCATGTCCGGCAGCCGCCGCCGCAGGATCAGCAGGCACGCGCCCACTGCCGTGAAGGCGATCAGCGTCCCCGCATTGGCCAGCGCCGCGATCTCGTCGATCGGCAGCACACCCGCGATGATCGCTACCAGGACCGCCGTCACCGCCGTGATCCGCGCCGGCGTACCCCGCTTCGAAATCGTCGCCCAGCTTTTGGGCAGGAAGCCGTCGCGCGCCATGACGAGGAAAATGCGGCTTTGACCGTAAAGGAAGCCCAGCAGTACCGTCGGCAGCGCAATGACCGCTGCGATCGCCACGATCCGCGCTACCCCTTGCTGGCCCATTTCCCGCAGGATCAGCGCTAGCGGTTCGGGGCTGTCGGCGAAGCGGGTGTAGCTCATGGCGCCGATCGCCGCAGCAGCCACGAGGATGTAGATGAGGGTGCAGATCAGCAGCGATCCGACGATGCCGATCGCCAGGTCGCGATCAGGGTTCTTTGCCTCCTCCGCCGCCGTGGAGATCGCGTCGAAGCCGTAGAAGGCGAAGAAGATGATTGCCGCTGCCGCCATCTTTTCAGCCCCATATCCGCGTCATCGAATATTGCAAGTCATTATCATTATTAAAAGGGATCGGCTGTTGGCGCGTATCTTGACGCTGCCGCCGGCGATTCACGCCGAAAAGGATCTCGCAACCGTCAGCAGGCCACGACATTGACGGCCAGTCCGCCCAGGCTCGTCTCCTTGTAGCGGGACTGCATGTCTTCACCGGTCTGGCGCATGGTCTCGATCACTGCGTCCAAACTGACATGATGGGAGCCGTCCCCCCGCAGCGCCAGATAGGCAGCGTTGATCGCCTTCACCGCGCCCATCGTATTGCGTTCGATGCAGGGGATCTGGACCAGCCCGCCAATGGGATCGCAGGTGAGGCCCAGATTATGTTCCATGCCGATCTCGGCGGCATTTTCGATCTGCGCATTGGTGCCGCCCAGGACTGCGGCCAGCGCGGCCGCGGCCATGGAGCAGGCGACGCCGACCTCGCCCTGGCATCCCATTTCCGCTGCCGAGATCGAGGCGTTCATCTTGTAGAGCATCCCGATGCCGGCGGCCGTATACAGCATCGTGCGAGCGCCCCGGGCATCCGCGCCCGGCACGAAATGGCGATAATAGCGGATGACCGCCGGCAGCACGCCGGCCGCGCCGGTGGTCGGCGCGGTGACGCCCCTGCCGCCTGCCGCATTCTCCTCATTCACTGCCAGCGCCCACAGGCTCGTCCATTCGAACGCTGCGGCCGGATCGGAGGCGGCGCGTCCTTCCTGCAGCGTCCTGAACAAGGTCCCCGCCCGACGGGGCACGCGCAGCCCGCCCGGCAATATCCCCTCGCCCCGCAGGCCGCGGTCGATACAGGCTTCCATGGCGTCCAATATGGCATCGGCCAAGGCGTCGCTCTCCGCCGGCGCCCGCCACGCGTTCTCGTTTTCGCGCACGATCCCGGCGAGGTCCAGGCCGGTGCGCGCGCCGATCTCCAGCAAGTCGGTGCCGGAGGAAAAGGGAAAGCGCAGGGCGACCGGCCGTCGCGCCTGATCGATCATGTCGCTCGTCACTGCGCCGCCGCCGATCGAGAGATAATGTGCCTCTATGCGCTCTCCATCAGGCATTAGCGCGCCGAAGCGCATGGCGTTGGGGTGCTGAGGCAGGAATTGCGAATCGAAGCGCAGGTCGATGCCCTCGCAAAAGGCGATCGCGTGGCGGCCCCCCAGCAACAACTGCTTGGTGGCCCTGATGGTCTCGACGATTTGCGGGATCTCGTCAGGGTCCACGCAGTCAGGCGTCCATCCCGACAGGCCCAGCAACACGCCGATATCGCTCGCATGGCCGCGTCCGGTCAGAGCGAGCGATCCGAACAGCGTGCATTCGACCCGCACGGGGCGTAGCCCGTTCCGCGCCAAATGCTCGGCGAAGCGCCAGGCCGCGCGCATCGGCCCGACGGTATGCGAACTCGACGGGCCGATGCCGATCGAAAAAAGATCGGCAAGGCCCAGCGCATGGACGCTTCGTTCGCGCGCGGGCGTGGCCGGATCGCCAGGCAGATCGTCCATCACGTCACTCCATCCGCCCATAGGTCATCTGCATACGGGACGGGCAAGCCACTCCGCATGGATGGTCGCGCCGCTATTTGGGCAGTGCGGCATCCAGGACCGCGAGCGTCAGGACCGTCACCCCCGTGCGGATTGCCGACACCGGGTCCGGCGCGAAATAGGGCGAGTGGTTGACAGGCAGCGGCGCGCCACGCTTCTGATAGTCCGCGATCGTTGCCGGCGCGAACGATCCGATCCCGATCATGACCGACGGGACGCCGGCATCGATGAAGGCGGAAAAGTCCTCGCTCGCGGCGCCGCCGGGCGCGCTCGCGGGGATAACACTCACCTGTTCGCCCCAGATGGGGGTGAGGATGGCGCCCAGGCGGCGGACCATGGCGACGTCGTTGACCACGGCCGCGGTGCCGCTGAGATAATTGACGTCCGGCGCCGGGGCGCCCGCCATGTCCGACACGGCCTTGGCAGTCCGGCGGACGCCTTCGTTCAGGAGCGTCCGGTTGGCGGCGGAAAAGGACCGGAGCGACAATCTGAGGTTCGCCGAATCGGGGATGATATTGCCGACGGTTCCCGCGTTAAACGCACCGACGGTGATGACACCGAACGCGCCGGCATCCTTCTCGCGGCTGATGACGGTCTGGACGTCGGATACGAAATGCGCACCCATGACGACGGGGTCGATCGTGGCCGAGGGCATGGAGCCATGACCGCCGCGTCCCTTGAAGACGATCTCCAGCGCGTCGGAAGCCGACGAACTGACGCCTTCCTTCAGCATGACGCGCCCCGCCGGGAAGGGCCCGACATGCGCGGCGAAACCCATGTCGGGCTTGGGAAATCGCTCGAACAGCTTGTCGTCCAGCATTGCCTTGGCACCGCCCACCGTCTCCTCGGCAGGCTGGCCGACGAACAGCAACGTGCCGCGCCATTGATCCTTCATCGCCAGCAGCGCCTGCGCCGTGCCGACCCACCAGGTCATATGCGCATCATGCCCGCAGCTGTGGGCGGTCGGCTGCGGCTTGCCGTTCACCATCTCCTGATAGGTGCTGGCATAGGGCAGGCCGGTCTTTTCCTGCATGGCCAGGCCGTCCAGCTCGGTGCGGACCAGGATGGTCGGCCCGGCACCGTTGCGATAGAGCGCGACGATGCCGGTCTTGCCGACGCCTTCGGTCACCGTGAAGCCGAGCTTGCGCATCCGGTCGGCCAGCAATTTGGCGGTACGCACTTCATGGAAGGCCGTTTCAGGATGGGCGTGGATATCCTTGTAGAGCGCCTCCAGACCGGGATAGTCCCGGTCCAGTTGGGCATCGATCTGCGCCTTCGCCTTCGGTGCGTCGAATGTGCCTGCCTGCGCGGCCGGGCTGGCCGCCAGCGCCAGCGCGACGGGCAGCCATGAGAGATGTTTCATCATCGTTTGTTCCTCTCTTGAATCATGTTTGCCCAACCAGGACCGGGCCGCAAGCCTAGAAGCCGATGCGCGTGTTGATGCCGATCGTGCGGGGCGCGATGCTGAACACAAGCCGGTCATAGCCCAGACCGCTCGCGGCGCCGGTCAGGCCGACTTCGTTCGTCAGGTTCTGCACGAACAGGTAGATGCCGCGATCCTTCCGCTCGATGCCTGTACGCAGGTTCACCGAGCTGTAATTGCCATAGGCCTCATAATAGGGATTGGTCGTCGGCCCGAAGCCGTTGGTCATGGCACCGGTATAGGCATAGTCCGCGCGGACCAGCCCGTCATAATCGCCGAACAGCGGCCAGGAATAGGACGCGGTGGCAGATGCCGTCCATTTGGGGACGTTGGGCAGGCGCTCGCCATTGAGCCCTGTCGACCCCGTTACCTGGAGAGAGGAGTTGATCTGGTCTTCGCTGAGCTTCGCGTCCGAATAGCCGGCCGCCAGCGTTACCGACAGGCCCTGCGCAGGGCGTACGGTCAGATCTGCCTCTCCGCCCCGGATGCGCGCCTTGCCGGCATTGGTGATGAAGGAGAACAGCCCGTCCGCCGTGCGCGCCGATGTCTGGATATCCTTCCAGTCGATCTGGAACAGGGCCAGGTTGAACGTCACCATATTGTCGAACAGGCTGGACTTCAGGCCCGCCTCATAATTCCACAGGCTGTCTGGCGCGTAGACCACCAGGCCGCCCGGCAGGCTCGGGATATTGTTCGCGCCGCCGGGCCGGAAGCCCTTGGACGCGGTGGCATAGACCATGACGTCGCGCGAGAATTTGTAGCTGACGTTGAACTTCTCGATCCAGCCTTTCGCCTTGGCGGTCACCGCGCCGTAGGGCGTGATCGCAGAAGCGGTCAGCGGGCTGGCGAGCGTCGCCTCGCCGGCTGTCGTCTTGCTATAATCATAATAGCGCGCGCCGGCCGTCAGGGTCAGGCCCTGGAACGGCTCCAGCGACACTTCGCCGAACGCGGCCTTCTGCGTCAGTTCGGTGGCGACGTAGCGATAGCTCAGGTCCTGGAGTGGCAGATAGGTCGCACCGGTCAGCGGGCTGGCGAGCGACACATGGCTGTCGATATAATCGTCCCGCTTTTCATAGAAGGCACCGATCGCCCAGTTGAACGGGCCCTTGCCGGTCGAGGTCGCGCGCAGTTCCGCAGTCTTGGCCTTGAGATGCGCCGGCTGATAGCCGATCGCGGGCAGGCTGGCGAGCCCGGCATTGCGATAGGTGGCCAGCTGCGCGCTGGAGCAGGGGGTGCCGGTGGCAAGCGCGAAATAGGTCCGGCACGCCGCAGGGCTCTGCGACAGGGCGTTGACAGGCGCGGTGAAATCGAGCGAACGCAGGATGTCGTACCGATACCAGGACCCGGTCGCGGTCAGCGTGACGCCCGGCAATTCCCAGTCGTAGGTGAGGTTGTAAAGCTGGAGCTTGCTGTTGAAGGGCAGCTGCAACTGCGATTGCGCCTGATAACGGCCGACGGCTTCGTACCAGCCTTGCTGGTCGTCAGCACGGGTCTGCTGATAGATCGCCGTACCCGTCAGCGTCATGTCCGGGCGCGGCGTGAAGGCCAGCAATGCGCGCACGCCCTTCGACGAGCCGTTGTTGACGTTGCGGGTGCCGTAGGTGACGTTATCGACATAGCCCGGCCGCTCTTCCTGATAGGCCGATACGCGCAGCGCCAGCACATCCTCGATCAGCGGCTGGTTCACCATAGCCTTCACGAAATAGCCGACCGATCCGCCCTTGGTGGTGCTGATCTGGCTCTCCATCGCCGCTTCGCGCTTGCTGGCGTCCGGCTTGTTGAAGATCAGGCGCAGTGTGCCCGCCATCGACGACGAACCGTACAGCGTGCCTTGCGGTCCGCGCAGCACTTCGACCCGTTCGACGTCGAACAGGTTGAGGTCGGCGGCATTGTTGCCCGCATCCTGGGTCGTGCCGCTGGGACCGCTGATCGGCACCTCGTCGAAATAGAGCCCGACGGTGGCTTCGCCCGCTGCGTTGATGCCGCGGATGCTGATCCGGCTGGACCCGATCTGGCCCTGGCTGAGGTTGAGGTTGGGGATGGCGCGGAAATAATCCTGAAGTCCGGTGGCGCCCATCTTCGCCAGTCCGTCCCCGCTGATGGCCGCGATGCTGAGAGGCGCATCCTGGAGCGTGGAACTGCGGCGCAGCGCGGTGACGACGATCTCCCCGTCACTCTCGCCGGCGGCCTGCGACGCTGCCGGTACCTCGGTCTGGGCCAGTGTGGGCGATGCCATGGCGGCGATCATGGCGCAGGCGGCGGCGCCGGCGAGGCGGTTCTTCAGGATAAGGCTAGGCATGATGTCCCCTTGAGCTTGGATGCGCAGTTCTTCCCGGATTTCGACATGGACGTGTCGACGCGACGCAAGCCGCTCCCGTTCGCGCGATCGCAGGTGATCGCGCGTCAGATACTGACCGGAATGTGCGTGAACGCTGCCGTCCTGGGGCTGATGACGCGGCGATTGTCGGCCACCTCATCGCAATGGACAAAAAAATTGGGAGAGCGGGCTAGAACCGCGCCGTGAGTGAGAAGCCTGCCGTGCGCGCGGGGGTCCGGTTGACCGTCCCGGTCTCGAACGATCCGCTGCTGGCCCACAGCCGACCGCGTGTGTTGCCGATATTCTCGATGAAGAGCGCCGCGTCCCACCGGCCCGCTTCCACCGTGATCCGCATGTCCGCCGCGCCGGTCCGGCCGATCGCCAGGTTGTTGGGATCGTCCTGCCTGAACGCCGAATAATGACGGCCGAGAAAATGACCGGTGACCTCGGCGCGCAGGCGGACCCCCGGCGACACCGACCAGACGCGCGCGACCGATGCGGAGATTTGCCAGGGCGCGACGTAGGGCAGCCGGTCGCCGGCGCGGCCAGGCGTCGTCGCCAGATCGGTGACCTGGTCCGACGACAGGCGGGCGTCCGCATAGGTCGCCTGGAGCCGGGCAGTGAGCGTCGACGTCGGCCTTGCCGTCACACCCATCTCCAATCCCTTGATCCGCGCATCGCCGATATTGGTGATGAGGGCGAAAGCGCCGTTCAGACTGGTCGCGGCATATTGCATGTCGCGCCACCGCTGCCGGTAGGCGACCAGTTCCACCTCCAGTGCCGTGTCAACGAGTGACAGGCGTGTGCCTGCTTCCAGACTGCCGATGCGGTCATCGCGATAGACGGCCAGCCGGGGATCGAGGCCGGGGATGATGTTGATCCCGCCGGGCCGGAAGCCGCTGGCGAACTGGCCGTAGACGAGCATCCCCTCCGTGGGCCGATAGTCTGCCCGCAACCGCCCCGCCGAACCCGACGCGCCGTAGCGATAGGAAAGCATGGTGGGCGCGTCATAGGGTTCGGTGATGATGTTGCGCAGCGATGTGTCGCCCGACGCCCGGCGCCGGTAGCGGAAGAGGCGGCCGCCGCCCGTGACGTCCAGCATATCGGACAGGCTCCAGGTGGCATCGGCATAGACAGCGAACTGATCGAGCGCGCCCGCAAACCGTCGATAGGCGAAGCCGGGTTCGTCGAGCGCGATGCCAGTCGCCCCGCTGGTGCGCCTGACCGCGCTCGATCCCTCGTCGCGGCGCCTGCTGGCGAATGCGCCGGCGGTCCAGCTCAGCCTGCCGCTGTCGGACAAGCGCAGTTCGGCCGTCGTCGCCCCGACCTTGAGCGGCTGGTCCAGAATGGCCGGCACATGCCCGTCGATATAGCCGTCCCACGCGCCCAGTTCTCCGTCCGAACAGGGAGGCGCGGCCCGCTGGAACAGGTTGGCGCAATCGGCCCGATCGCCCTTTTGCGACAGGAGCACATTAGTGAGGTTGAAGGTTCGTCGTGTCGTCCAGCGAAAACGAGACAGCGACAGGTCGAGCGTGGCGAAGCCGGTGTCGCCACGGAGCGCGGCCCATCCCATCGCGAAGCTGCCCCGGAAGGGCAGCCGCACCAGCCGCAGCGTCGTGTCGCGCGCCGCTGCGAGGCTGGCCTGACCGGCATCTTCGTAACGGCTGTGCTGATAGGCCGCGCCCAGGGTCAGTCGCCAGCCGCCCGCATCCTCGAGGCGCAGCGCCAGCCGGCCCCCGGTATCTGTACGTTGGTCGAGATCGCGGCCCTGCAACGCCGGATTGTCGATCGTGCCGCCCCGCACCCGGCGATAGAGCACGGCGCGTGCGGCCAGCCGGTCCGCGATGACGGGCATGTTGACCCAGGCAGACGTCATCAGATCGGGATCGCCGCCGGACCGGAACCCTGCCGATATGTCGATTTCGCCCTCGGTCCGGTCGGGCGAAGGCTCGGCGAAGAGGATGCGCACCGTGCCCGCCAGCGATCCCGCGCCATATAGCGTTCCCTGCGGCCCGCGCAGCACTTCGACCCGGTCGACATCCGCGATCAGCAAATTGGGAGTCATGAAGCCGGGATCGGATGTCGACCCGCTGGGACCCGACACGGGCGTGTCGCCATAATAGAGGCCGACGCTGGCTTCTCCCGCACCGAACACGCCGCGCATCGACAGCCTGTCGAGGCCCGCGCCCAGATTGGTGAGCGCAAGGCTCGGCGCCAGCGTGGCGATGGCGGCAAGGTCGCTGGCGCCGCTGCGCATCACGTCGCGGCGCGTGATCGCGACGATGCTGGCCGGCGTGTCGCCCAGCAGCATGGGCCGGCGCAGCGCCGTCACGACGATGACCTGACGCTCGGCATCATCGCCGGTCGCGGGTGCCGGCCGGACATCGCCGCGCCGGGCGGGCTGCCGCTCTATCAGGAAGACGTTGCGCGCGACCCGGCGATAGCGCAGGCCCGACCCCGCGAGCAGGATCGTCAGCCCCTGTTCCAGCGGCACCCCCGCAGCGACGGTCGCCGGCGCGATCCGCCCCGCCACCAGATCGGGACGAAACAGGATGGAAGCATTGCCGCGCAGCGCAAGCTGGCGCAGCGCCGTGCCCAGCGCCTCGCGCTGCGGCCTGGCAGGTGCCGCCGTAGCGGGCGCCGCGGCTGCCACGACCGTGGCGATCGCCAGGGCGGACAGAACGCGACAGGAAACGCACTGGATCATTCGGACCTGCGCCCCGCTTGCCTTCGCCGTGCGGTATCGAATAGTCCTGATAGCCGCAAGACGGCGGCGGATCATGACGGGCGACCCCGTCTGCCGGAGCGAAGGGCCGATCATTGGATCGTGACGGGTTGAACAGACTGGAAGCCGATCTGGCCCCGCACCTGCCCGCATTGCGGAGCTGGCTCAGCCGTCAGCTGTCGAACGGCGCGGATATTGACGATGTCGTCCAGGACATATGGGTGCGTCTGTGCGGCCGGGACGCGGACCAGCCGGCGATCGGCAATGCGCGCGCCTACATGTTCCAGACCGCGCGCAGCGTGTTGGCCGACAGGCACCGCAGGGCGAGCGTACGGATGCGGGACAGGCATGGTGAGCTGACGGAATTGGACCATCCGGTTGAGGAGGTGACGCCCGAGCGCGTCCTCATGGGGAAACAACAAGTGCTGACCGTCAGCCAGAGGATCGGGATGCTGCCGGAACGAACGCGCGATATCTTCCTGCTCAATCGGTTCGACCAGATGAGCTATCGCGACATCGCTGCGGCCACGGGGCTGTCGGTCAGCGCTGTCGAAAAGCATATGATGAAGGCGCTGCGCTTCCTGATGAACGACGAGGATGAAACCCATGGCTGACGATCGCGAGCCGCGCCCGGCGCAGGAGAGCCGCGACGCGCTGGATCGGCAGATCGAGGCGTTCGTCCGGGCCCGTTCGGACGCGCCGGCGGCCGCTTCGCGATCGACGGACGATGTCGCGCGCTTCTGGGACGGTCTGACGCCGCTCGAAGCCGATCCATCCGTCCAGGCGATGCTGGCGGAGGCTCGCGGGCGGATCGAGGGCGGCGCCCGGATCCTGCCGTTCCGGCGGCGGATGCGCGCCCCGTTCATCACTGCGCTGGCGGCCAGCCTCGTACTCGGCCTGGGTATCGGGACGTGGCAGCTTATGCGGGACCGGGGGCCGGAGTCGGCGCCTGCGTCGCGAACGCTCGCCAACGGGTCTGCGGCGCCGCGCACCGTGCGGCTGGCCGACGGATCAATGCTGACGCTGGACGCGCAAAGCGCCGTGACGATCCCCGCGTGGACGACGGATCGACAGGTGGTGCTGACCGGCGGGCGCGCCTATTTCAACGTCGTCCACGACACGCAACGCCCCTTCGTCGTGATCGCGGCGGGTAACCGGATCGTCGATGTCGGCACGGCCTTTTCCGTGGAAACAGATAGTCGTGCGACCAGGGTGTCGCTGGTCGAAGGAGCGGTGCGGGTTACGCCGGCGCGTGCCGCCGCTGTAGTGGACATGAAGCCCGACGATGCGCTCACGCTGGACGCATCGGGCACCTATCGCATGACGCGGGTCGACGCCGCGGCGCAAAGTGAATGGCGCAGCGGCCGCATCACCTTCGACAATCAGCCGGTTTCGGAGGTGCTGGCCAGGATGAACCGCTATTTCGCGGACGAGCTGGTGCTGGCCGACAAGGCGCAGGGCCGGATGGCCATCAGCGGAACATTCCGGCTGGACGACCGGGCGGACGTGCTCAACGCCTTTGCACTGATGGGACTGAAGGTGGAAAGCGGGGATCGAACCGGGCAGTGAGCGGACATGCCGGCTCTTGCCGCCGCGCTCGCCGACGCCAGGGCAGCGGTAAATCCTGGTGGGCGATGACGGGCTCGAACCGCCGACATCCTCGGTGTAAAGCGTCTAATCTATACAATCAGGGAGATGCAGGAGATTACAGGAGCAGGGGGTCGATGGCGGAAGGTTGCGGCTTTTAAAGCAATGTTCCATTCACGTGTATACAGGGATTATCGCTATGATACGAGCTCTGTGTGTACACGGCTGGATACACAGAAATCTCGGTAGCTCGATGTGCTTTCAACTGCGGCAGCCCACGCCAATTGACGCTGCCAAATAGGCTTCGCATATATTTCAGGGCCTGCCATGCAAGCCGTCGGAATGAAGGGCAATTGAAAGACCGGATCTGGGACAAACCTGCCATTCCGGAACGCGAGGTCTAATAGCTGCTTTTGTCACAAGCCGACTTAGCAGGCAGCTATCGGGACCTCGCGCCGAGAGAGTTCCGCCAGGCGTTGACTTTGGCTTGTACCTTGCGAAATTAACCCTGGTCGTCCTATTGATATAACGGACTTACGCCACGGGGCGACGGCTTTTAGGTGTCAATGATGTTCCGCAATATCTGCTCAGCCTCGGGGCGATCGAGCCAGTCGGGACTTACGAGCAGCGACCTTATCTTTCGGTCTGAGTCCACGTGAAGGACAGCGGGTTGAGGTAGCAGCCATGTTCCCGTGCCGGTCACCTCGCCGATCCAGCCCGGGGGCGGCGGCGCAGGCCTGTCGTCCGGCTCGAAGGCAATGCCGAGGTGATTGGCGAACTGGTTACTGGAATCGGTCGCAACGAAAAAAGGGAGGTCGTGCCGGACCTTGATCTCCTCCAGCCGGTCGGGCTGCTGCGGGCTGAGCGCCACTAGCGGGATGCCGCGACGCGTCAGTTCGGGAAATAGCGTTTCGGCATAATAGGGCAGGGCGATGTTGCAGGCGGGGCAGCCGGCAAAACGGAAGAAGATGAAGAGCGCGGACCGATCCCGCGTCAATCCCTTCAGCGTCGGACGCTCTCCGCCCACTTCCTGAAAAGCGAAGTCCGGGAGCATGTCGCCCGGCTGCGCGATGGCCGCGGAATCGAACCGTTGGGTGAGGATACGGCGCTGGCGCGCGTTGGCTTCCAGCTGGGCGGGCGCCCAACTCCGCTCTCTTTCTGCCTGCAGGGCTGCGTAGCGGCTCTGAAGGGAGTGGATGAGAAGTGTCGCCATCGTCGGATCTCCATACAGGTTCGATCCATGATGATGGTGGAGTGTCATCGCCGCCAACGAGAGTTGCTGCTGAAACAGCGAAGATTATTCATAGATTGCCGCTTTGTGTCAGGCGGCATCCTGCCGCGCCAGCTGGCGCTGACGGCGGCCCGGCAGGATGGGAAGGCCAAGATTGGCACGCAAAGTGTCGCCGTCATAATCGGTGCGGAACAGGCCGCGCGACTGGAGGATGGGGACGACTTGCTCGACGAAGCGGGTGAACTGTTCCGGATGGCCGAGATGGACGTTGAGCCCGTCGAGCGCGCGCCCCTCGAACCAGCGCTGGATTTCGTTCGCGACGGTTTCGGGCGATCCCGCGAAGGGGCTGCCGCGTCCCGCTCGCACTTTCTCGACCGCCTGGCGTAGGGTCCAGCCCTGCGCTACCGCTTCGTCGGTGATGCGCTTGGCGTGCGTGTAGAAGCTGTTCCTGGCGGCTTCCAGCGCCGCGACCGGGAAGGGCGCGTCGGGATCGTAGCGACGGAAATCGTGCCAACCGAAGGGACGGCCAAATTCGGCCAGCGCCTGATCGAAGCTCTGGTCGAGTTCGCGATAGCGATGCTGGATTGCCTGCGCCTCCGCGTCCGTTTCGCCGATATAGATGAAGAAGCCGGGGAGGATGACGATCTCGTCTGGGTCGCGGCCAAGACGGGCGGCGCGGCCTTTCAGGTCCGCATAGAAAGCCTGGCCCTGCTCGATCGTGGCGGCGTGGGTGAAGATGGCGTCTGCGACCGACGCGCCGAGATCGCGGCCCTGGTCGCTGTCGCCCGCCTGGAAGATCACCGGCTCTCCCTGTGGCGAGCGCTGAATGTTGAGCGGGCCGGCCACCTGGAAGAATTCGCCGCGATGGTCGAGGCGGTGGAGCCGGTCGGGATCGAGGAACCGGCCTGTCGCCCGGTCGCGGACAAGCGCGCCCTCTTCCCAGCTGGACCACAGGCCGCGCGTCACGTCGAGGAATTCGACGGCGCGGCGATAGCGGGTGTCATAGTCGAAATGGTCGGGCAGGCTGAAATTGCTTGCCGTGCCCGCGTCGCCACTGGTGACGACGTTCCACCCGGCCCGCCCCTTGCTGATAAGGTCGAGCGAGGCCAGGCGGCGCGCAATGTTGAAGGGGTCGTTATAGGAGGTGGTGAGCGTGCCGACGAGGCCGATATGCTTCGTCGCCACCGCCAGCGCCGACAGGAGGGTGAGCGGTTCCAGCCGGTTGAGATAGTGCGGCGGCGAATGGGACGTGATGAACTGGCTGTCGACAATGAACACAAGGTCGAACTTCGCGGCCTCGGCCTGACGCACGATGTCGATGGTCCAGTCGATGTTGACGCTCGCGTCGACCGGGATGTCCGGGTCGAGCCAGCGGTTGCTGTCGCCCGGGCCGCCGACGCCGGTGGGGACGAGACCGAGCTTCAATTGGCGCTTGGACATGGAGCGGCCTTTCAGGCGTCGAAACCGGGGGACTGGCGCTCCGCCTTGCGCAGGGCGGCTTCCCACACCAGGTCGTAATGAGATTTGGCGCCTTCGACGGCCAGTCGCTCACGCCCAATCTGGCGGCGCACTTCCTCCTGCGCGGCTTCGGGGGCGATAAGGATGTTGTCGCGACCGACAGCGAGAGTGCGGACCTGCGCCTTGCAGGCCTCCTCCAGGTGATAGATGCCGCTGAACGCTTCGCCCGGCGACGATCCCAGCGCCAGCGTGCCATGGTTGCGCAGCAGCATGACCTTGGTATCGCCAAGGTCGGCGACCAGCCGCTCGCGCTCATCAAGGTTGAGCGCGACGCCTTCATAGTCATGGTAAGACAGGCGGGGGATCAGCGCGAGCGCGCGTTGGTTCAAGGGCAGCAGCCCTTCGGCATGGGCCGAGACTGCCATGCCGTCGGCACTGTGGAAATGGGCGATGTAATGGGCGTCCTCTCGTGCGCCATGGATCGCGGAATGGATCACATAGCCGGCATAGTTGATACCATAGTCGCTGTCGCCGATGACATTGCCGTCAAGATCGACCTTGACCAGGCTGGAAGCGGTGATCTCGTCGAACATCAGGCCGAAGGGGTTGATGAGGAAATGATGGTCGGGCCCCGGCACGCGGGCGGAGATGTGGGTGTAGATGAAATCGTCCCAGCCATAGAGAGCCGAGAGGCGGTAAAAGGCAGCGAGATCGACGCGGACCTTCCATTCGGCCTCGCTGATGCCGCTGTGGCGGAACCGGTCGTCCTTCAACACTGTAGCCATGGTGATGCTCCTTTGGAGACAAGTTTAGAGGGGCGGCAGCGGGCCGCCCAATGAGGATTCCTGAAGGGTCGCGCAGCGCCGCTCATGCCGGGAAGATGCCCGGATCGACGATCGACGCGACATCGACATGGGCGGGCAGTTCGCCATCGGCGTAAAAGCGATCCACAACGCGCTGAAGCGGCGCGATGACGGCGGCGTCGGGTGCGACCAGCAGGCCCCGTTGCCGCCGCGCCATTATAGCGGCCACGCGCGGATCGACGCCGGTCTGCTTGACGATCAGCGCGGCATAGCCATCGGGATGGCCCGCAGCCCACAGCGCTGCCTTTTGTTGCCGCGCCATCAGGTCGCGCAGCGCGGCACGCTTGCCGGCATCGGACAGTGCGCCCTGATGGGCCGCGATCAGCGCATAGGGACTGTTGATGCCTTCCCCATCTCGGATCAGGCGTGCGCCCGACAGTTCGGCCGCGATCTGATAGGTGCCGAACGTGGCCCAAATATCGATCCGGCCGGCGGCGAAGGCGGCGGCGGCGTCATTGGGCAGCATGAAGCCGATCTCCACTGCCTTGGGGTCGACTTTGGCTTCCTTTATCGCTTCAAGCAGCAGATAGTGGGCGATGCTCCCGCGCGCGCTCGACACGATCACGGAACGGCCGGCCAGGTCGGAAACCCGGCGCACCGATACGTCGGGCCGAGCAAGGATGCCGATGTCGCGGGTGTCGAACCGGGTGGCTGCGATGATCTTCAACGGCGCTTTCGCCGCTGCCGCCAAAATGACGGGCAGGTCGCCGGCCGGGGCTGTATCGACGGCGCCGGCGTTAAGCGCCTCCAGCAGGGGCGCCGCTCCCACGAAGTTCGCCCATTCGATGTCGTAGGGCAGATCATCGAGCACGCCTGATGCTTCCGCCCGCGACTGCATCAAATGGACCTGATCGCCCAGCACCAGCTTGGTCCGGCCGCCCTTTGCACCACCGCCGCACGCGGACAGGGCAAGGGCGGCTGCGCCGACGAGAAATGTTCGCCGGTCAGAAGGCAAGAGCGATCCGTCCATAATAATAGCCGCCTGCGGGATTGAAGGGCGACGGGCCATAATAGCCCTGCCCCGTCTGGGGATTGCCCGGCCCGTTGGTTTCGGGCCGCACGTCGAACAGGTTGGTCGCGCCGATCGAAAGGCTCGCGAAGTCGGTGACTTTCGCACTGAGGCTGGCGTCGGTGATGATCTTCGCGCCGAAATAGCGGTCGTCGCCCGCCGCGGTGCGCTGGGTATATTTGCCGTAGCGGGTAGCTGTGACGCTGAGGCCGAAAATGCCCTTTTGCCAGTTGAATGTACTCACCAGCTTGGTGTGCGGCTGGAGCACTTCCAGCTCGCCGATCTTGTCGCCGCCGAAGAAGACCGAACCTGCACCCAGCAGCGACGCGCCGTCGGTGGCGAAAAGTTGCGACGGGGTGGCGACAACGTCGGTCACTTCGGTCTTGGAATAGTTGAAGGCCAGCGTCAGGCCGATTTTGCCCAGGCCCCCCAGGTTGCGGTTGTAATCGGCGACGAGGTCGAAGCCCTTGGTCTCGGTGTCGGCAGCGTTGATGAAATATTCCGCCTGCTCGATATCGGAGAGGCCGTTGGCGGCGAGGATCGCAGAGATGCCGGGGCCGAAAAGGCGGCCGGTGCGCTCCACCCTGTCCTTGATGCGGATATAATAGCCATCGAGCGTGATCGAGAGCGACGGCGCGGGGGTGAAGATGAGGCCAAGGCCGGCGTTCCAGGTCTTTTCCGCCTTGAGCGGCCTAGCGCCGAGAAGCTGGCCCACGGTCGAGTCCGCGGTCACCAGCTTGGCGACGGTGGGGCGCAGTTCGGTCTGGCCGGTGGCGGGATTGAAGAAGGAGGAAGTCCGGCCATCGGTCTGGGCATAGCCGATCTGCGTCAGCGACGGCGCGCGGAACCCGGTGCCGATCGTGCCGCGGATCGCCAGCGCGGGGCTGAATTCGTAGCGGCTGTTGAGCTTGAGGCCGATGGGGCTGCCCGAGCCATCGTCATAATGTTCGGCCCGGATCGCCGCGCCGATGTACCAGGCGTCGGTGGGATAGATGCCGAGGTCGACATAGCCCGCATAGACTTTCCGGCTGACGTCCGCTTCGTCGTCGGGCGAAAGGACAATCCCGCCCTGTACCACCGGAGAGGCTACGCGGCCGACATTCCAGTCATATTGCTGGTCGCCGGGCTTGAACGTGTAGGTTGCAGGCTGATAAGCGAGCGGGTCGCCGGCAAAGGTGCGGAACCGGTCAAGCCGATGTTCCCCGCCGATCGAGATTTCGAGCGGCTTGGGCAAGCCGATGTCCACGCTGCGGTGCAGATCGACATTGTGGGTCCATTGGCGGAATTCGAAATTGGCGAGATTGGGCCATTCCGTGGGGCCGGTCGGCCCGAGCGAGGGACGGACCGACAGTTTGGAGAATTGATGGCTGTAGTTGCGGCCGAAGGAGGAGGAGATGTCATAATCCCACCCCGCCAGCGTGCCGCGCAGGCCGCCGACGAACTGGAAGTCGTTTTCCTCGATATTGTTAAGCGGATAATAGCCGTCAGGGAACTGGGCCGTGAAATTGGCGGTGCTGTTGGGACGCCGGAAGTTGTTGCCGATCTGCGCGTCACGCTCGCCATAGGTGCCGAGGCTGTAGAGGTTGGCGTTGTCCGTCACCGGCAGCTCGGCATTGTAGCTGAGGTTGAACGCCTTGATCTGCGGGTCGCCGTTATGCGCGCCGTCGCGGTTCCACTGCGCATTGCGGGCGTTGGCGGCGGCCACGTTCGCTTCCACCTGGGCGCGGGTGAGGCCGCTCGTCGCCACCACTTGGTCGATGGTGCGGCCGGCGGGCAGGCCGTAGATGTTCGTGTCGGTCGCCGGCAGGTTCCACCATGCGCCGCCGCGCTTGCGGATGTCGCCGCTAATCGTCAGAAAGCCGCCGGCGTTGCCGATCTTCGTACCGTAGCGGATCGTTCCCTTCCAGCTGTCCGGCGTGCCATTGGCGTCGTAGAGCGTGCCGTAGGTGAAATCGCCGCTCAACCCCTCCTTCTTCGCCAGCTGGACGTTGATGACGCCGGCGATCGCGTCGGTGCCATATTGGGCGGCGGCCGAGTCCTTGAGCACCTCGATCCGGTCGATGGCGCCCGTCGGAATAAGGTCGATGTCGACCGGGTTCGCACCGGAGGTGTCGGCCGTCGAATTGTTGAGGAAAGCGCCGTTGTGCCGCCGCTTTCCGTTGACCAGCACCAGCGTATAGGCAGGCGCGAGGCCGCGATTGGTGACGGGGCGGCCGATGGAGAAGACGCCGGCATTGGTCGCGCCGAAATTGAGCGAGGGGAGCAGCTTGGACAGCGCTTCCGCGAACTCGGCGGAACCGGTCGCTTGCAGCTTATCCGCGCCGACGACGTCGATCGGCGCCGGGCTTTCCGCGACCGTGCGGGGTGCTCCACGGACGCCGGTGACGATGATCGTCCCGGCGTCAGCAGCGGCATCCTCGGCCGCCTGATCCGGCGTGACAACGCCCTGCGCGCCGGCTGGCGAGACAGCGAAGTAGACAGCCGAAAGCGCTGTCGAAAAGAGCAAGAAACGAATTCTGGTCATGTAACGAGTCCCCCACAGGATGTTGAGGGCGTTCTATTATCTATGAATATAGTTGATAAGTGAGTTCGATCGTTTATCCATGACTTCAGTTAAACTGAAGATCGCCTTGGTCCGTTGAAATTTATTCTTGGTGGGTGCCGAAGCTGTCATCGAAGGCCGATCGCACATCACGCGGGCCTTTGATAAGGCCCGCCTTCTGGAAGCGAGCAGTGATCGCCTCTTCATGCGCGACGATGCTGTCGTCGATCGGGCGAGACACGCGGTTGCTGCGTTCGAAGCTGGCCCGGGCGATGTCGAGTGGCAGGCCGGTCTCTTTCGAGAGCACTTGCGCGAACTGATCGGGATGCTGCCGCGCCCAGGCGACGGCCTTCGCTTCCCTTTTCAGGAAGTCGGCAAGCATGGCGCGCTTGGGATCGATCGAGTCTGCAGGAGCGATGTCGATATAGAGCGGCAGGCCATAATCCTTCGCATCGACGACGGCGCGCGCGCCTTCCTTGATCGCGACGTTGGTATAGGGCGTCCAGGTCGCCCAGGCGTCGATCGCGCCGCTATCGAACGCAGCTTTTGCGTCGCCCGGCGGCAGGAAGGTGACGCGCACCGTGTCCGCTGGAATGTTCGCGCGCTCCAGCGCCTGAAGCAGCAGATGATGGCCGATCGACCCGCGGGTGGTTGCCACTGATTTCCCCACCAAATCCTGCGGCCCGCGCAAGGGCGAACCTTTCTTCACCAGAATGGCGAGCGCTTCGGGCGCCTGATTGGCGGGGGCCTGCACGGCGATGGCCTTGACCGGACTGCCGCTTTGATAAGCGAAGATGAAGGGTGCGTCTGCGGCAAGGCCGAGGTCCGCTGCGCCGCCGCCGACCGCTTCGAGCAAAGGCTGGGCAGCGGGAAATTCAGACCACTCGACGATGTAGGGGGCGCCTTCCAGGGCACCGGAGGCGAGCATCATCGCCTTGACCTGCCCCTTCTGATTGGCGACGCGCAGCACCTTGTCGTCCCCGCGATGAAAGGTCGCGGCGGCAAGGCCGAGGCCCGCCACCGCGACAATGGCCGCCGACAGGATGGCGACTTTTCGTTTCGACATGGATCAGCCCGCCAGGGCGAGGCCGGCCGCTTCGCGCTCGGCCACCTTGGCGCGGACGAGCGGCAGCAGTTCGCGGCCATAGAGGATGGAGTCGCCCAACGGGTCGAAGCCGCGGATCAGGAAATGGTCGATGCCGATGTCATAATAGTCGAGCATGGCGTCGGCGACCTGTTCGGGTGTGCCGACAAGGCCGGTGCTGTTGCCCGCCGCGCCGGTCAACGCTGCGACGCCGGTCCAGAGGCGCTTGTCCTGGCGATTGCTGCTGGCGGTTTCGAGAAGGCGGAGCGAGCCGGCATTGGGCGGTCGATGGCCGGTCAGCGGCAGGCCGGCGGCGACGCGATTTTCACGCACCTGTTCCTCGATCTCGGCGGCGCGCTTCCAGGCAGCTTCCTCCGTGTCGGCGATCACCGGACGGAGCGAGAGCGAGAAGCCGGGGCTGCGGCCGTAGCGCGCGGCGGACTTGCGCACCGCGCGCACCGTGTCCTGCACGGCGGCGAGGGTTTCGCCCCAAAGCGCATAGGCATCGGCGTGGCGGCCGGCGACCTCTATCGCCTCGTCCGACGATCCACCGAAGAAGACCGGCAGATTGTCGGGCTTGATCGCGCTGAACGCCTGGCGGATGTCGTAGAATTTGCCCTGATGGTCGAACGGCTTTGCGGCGGTCCATTCCTGCCGCAGGACGGTCAGATATTCGTCGGTGCGAGCGTAGCGCTCAGCCTTCTGCGTGCGCGTGTCGCCGTCGCGCGCCATTTCCTCGTCCGCGCCGCCGGTAATGATGTGGACTGCGACGCGGCCGCCTGAGAGCTGGTCCAGCGTCGCAAGCTGGCGCGCGGCGACCGTCGGCTGGGTGAAGCCAGGCCGATGCGCGACGAGGAAGCCAAGGCGCGTCGTGCGCGCGGCGGCATGGGCCGCGACGATCAGGCTTTCTGGGCTATTGGAGCCGAAGGGGATAAGGACGCGGTCGAAATCGCCCTCCTCCTGCGCCTTCGCCGCCGCGTCGACATAGTCGACGTCGAGCGCGCGGCTGCGCACCGCCGACTGGGTCTCAGAGCCGTTGTTGAAGCCGATATAGCCAATGAACTTGACGCTCATGATGCGTCCTCCTTCTCAATTCAGATGACGTAGAAGCCGTGGGTGCCGTCGCGCTCCAGCTGGGCGACGAGGCCATATTCCCAGTCGAGATAGGCCTGCATCGCGGCGGCCTTGTTGTCGGTGCCTTCATAGGGCCGCTTGTAGCGACCCTCGGGACCGCGCGGGGTAGGCGCCCCGTCGCCCCCGTTCTCCAGTTCGGCAGCGGACCAGTCAACATCGAGCACATAGACCTCCCAGCCGAGCTGCGCGAGCCAGGATGCGGTCATGTCGGCGCGGACGCCGGTGGGATCGGTGACGACGATGCGCGCGCCGCGCACAGTGGCGTTATGGTCGGTTTCCTGTACCAGCTGACCGCCCTGGGCGTTGCGGAAGCCCGGCATATGACCTCTTTCATATTCGCGCGGCTGGCGTACGTCATAGAGGTATAGGGTGCGCGCCGTTTCTGCCTTCAGAGCCTCAAGCTCTTTCCAGCCGATCCGCTTTACGCCGGAGCGATAGGCGACATCGCGGGCATGGGCGCGCGCCTCTTCGACGGCCGCATCGTCCACCTCGGGCGCGACGCGGGTCTGGCCGGTTTCCAGCTCCTGACCGGCGAGCGTCCAGCCGATCGTGCCGTTGCGCAGCGCATAGACCCGATTGGGGATGCCGGCGTTGACCAGCGACTGCGCGCCGATGATCGAGCGGGTGCGGCCGGCGCAGTTGACGATGATGGTTGTGTCGGGATCGGGCGCGACGGTCTGCGCGCGCAGCACCAGCTCGGCGCCGGGCACGCTCGTCCCAGTCGGGATGCTCATCGTACTATATTCGTCGTAACGGCGAGCATCGAGGATCTTGATGTCGGCCTTCTCACGGATGAGCGCCTGCACCTCTTCGGCAGGCAGGCTTGGCGTGTGGCGGCGATGCTCAACCAACTCGCCGAATGCCTTGCTGTAGCTGTTGACGTCCTCGAACAGTTCATAGGCGGCGTCGCGCCAGGCGGCGAGGCCACCCTCCAGTTCACGCACGTCGGTATAGCCGAGCGCTTCCAGGCGCGCGGCCGCCTTGCGCGCAAGCCCCTCGCCATCGTCATAGACGATGATCGGCGTTTCGAGCCGAGGGATGCGCCAGCGCGCTTCCTCGTCTATGCGGCGGAGGGGGATTTGGGCAGCGAAGAGGGGGTGGCCTTGTGCAAACTTATGCTCTTCGCGCACGTCGATCAGCGCGATCTCGCTGCCGGTCAGCAGCGCGCGGCGGATGTCCTGCGGAGTGGATGTCTGGATGCGGTCAAGCGTGTCGGTAGTCATGCGTTTCTCGATCTGTCCCAGAGGTTGGGAATGACACGGTTGGCGTACCCTGAGATGAAGGTCCCCGGCGCACCGTCGGCCGCGTAGGTGGCGCGCTCGACCGCGCCGATATTGGCGCCATAGACATGGATGCTGACCGACGGGCGGTCAGCAAGGCCATTGGTGACGCGGTGGATATCGCCGATACGCGGCGAGAGGGCATCGACCTCGCCGGCATGGAGCAGTTCCTCGCCCTGGCCGACCAGTTCGCCCGAAGGCAGGCGGCCGAAGCGTTCGACTTTCTCGACGCCGCGCAGGACGCCGACAAGGCCCCACACTTTATGGTCGTGGATCGGGGTGGACTGGCCCGGCCCCCAGACGAAGCTGACCACGCTGAAGCGTTCGCGGCTGTCGCAATGGAGCAGATATTGCTGGTAACGATCCGGATTGGGCCGCGCATAGTCTTCCGGCAGCCAGTCGTCGGCGGCGATCAGCCGGGCGAGCAGCGCGCTACCGCTGTCGAGGATCGCCCGTTCGTCGCGGGTCGCGGCCAGCAGGTCGGCGAAGGCCGTGACGAAGCCGCGCAGGCGGGTGGTGTTGACCGGCCGTTCGAGGGTGACGGTTGCCGTCATTCTGCAGCTTCCAGCGTGGACGCGAAGGGGACGACGCCATGGTCGTCGCCACCCAGAGTGGACAGCAGCTTCTCGCGCAGGCGGGCAGAGAAACTGGCGCGCTCGCCGCGGGGGGCGGTGATGCGCTCCTCCGCGACAATTCGGCCCTGGTCGAGTACCAGCACCCGGTCCGCCAAAGCGATCGCTTCCTCGACATCATGGGTGACGATCAGCACGGCCGGGCGGTGCCTGCGCCAGAGCGACAGGACGAGGTCGTGCATCCGGTAGCGCGTGAGCGCGTCGAGGGCGGCAAAGGGTTCGTCAAGCAGCAGCAGCTTGGGCTCGCGCACCAGTGCGCGGGCGAGCGCGGCGCGCTGCGCCTCGCCGCCCGAGAGGGTCAGTGGCCAGGCGTCGATGCGATGGCTGAGCCCCACTTCCTTGAGCGCGGCTTCGGCGCGGGGGCGGATCTCGCCCTTGAGACCGAGGCCGACATTCTTCCAGACGGGCTTCCACGGCAGGAGGCGGGCGTCCTGAAACACGACGGCGCGGCTGTCGGGGACTTCCACGTCCTGGCCGCGCACTTCGTCCAGCCCGGCGAGGGTGCGGAGCAGGGTGGTCTTGCCCGAGCCGGAGCGGCCGAGAAGGGCGATGAACTCGCCCGGCGCGATGTCGATGTCGAGGCCGTCGATGATCGTGTTAGCGCCGAAGCGGCGGGTGAAGTTGCGTAAACGAACGACTGGATCGGGATGGGGCTGGTGTACGGCAGTGTCCACCGTGGAAAAGCCGAGGCGAGCGTCCATGCTTATTGCTCCACTATGCTGGGGCGCCAGACGAGGGCGCGGGCTTCGATGACGCGGACCAGCCAGTCGGCGCCGAGGCCGAGGATGGCGTAGACCATCAGGCAGACGACGATGATGTCGGTTCGCATGAAATCGCGGGCGTTGTTGATGAGGTAGCCAAGCCCCGCCGAGGCGTTGATCTGTTCCGCAACGACCAGGACGAGGATCGACACGGACAGGGCGTAGCGCAGGCCCACCAACAGCGAGGGCAGCGCGGAAGGCAGGATGACATGCCAGATCTGTTCGGCGCGGCTGAGGCCGAAGCTCTTGGCCGCATCCAGCAGCCGCAGGTCGACGCTGCGGATGCCGCTGTAGAGGTTCAGGTAGACGGGGAAGATGGTGGCGAAGGCGATCAGCGCGACCTTGGGCGTTTCGCCGATGCCGAACCAGACGATGAAAAGCGGGGTGAGCGCGAGGGCCGGAATGGTGCGCTTGATCTGCATGAGCGGATCGACCGCCAGCTCCCCGGCGCGGGAGAGGCCGGCGACGAGGCCAAGCGCGAGGCCGAGCCCGACGCCCATCAACAACCCGGCAGCGACACGGGCGAAGGAGACGAGCAGATTGGAAGGCAGCTCGCCGGAGATCACCATCTCTATGAGCGTGCCGATCACCGCCGAGGGGGCGGCGAGCGTACGTTCGGGGATCAGGCCGCTGCGCGAGCCCAGTTCCCAGAGCAGGAGCAGCAGCACCGGCGAGAGCCAGCGACCGCCGAAGCGCGACAGCGAAATGCGCCGCCGGCTCCGTTTTGCGCCATGTGAATGTCCGATCGCCAAGCTTGCCATATCCGGTCCTTGTTCAGGTCCGCAAAGCCCACCATGTATTCTCTACCATTTCAATTAAGTTTTATGGAGCGATCTATGAGTGGCGGTCATAGAGGGCGGCTGGATGCTCGGCTGGCTCGTTACGGCGCGGACAAGCGCCGATTTCCAGCGTGAACCAACAGACGCCAAGATTTAATTGCCCTGCAGAAATCTCTACTAGTTTGATTGATATATAAGCATGGGCAACAGGGGATGGCCCGTTCCCCGCACCAGGTCGGCCGTTCCCCGAATCCTGTTCAAGAAAGGCCCGCCGTGCCGGTTAACCTGCCCACCAATTTGCTGCGCAGCTTCGTGGCGATCGTCGATACCGGATCGATGCTCAATGCGTCGGAGCAGGTGTTCGTCACCCAGTCCGCGCTCAGTCTCCAGATCAAGCGGCTGGAAGAGCTGGTGCAGCAGACCCTGTTCCTGCGCGAGGGGCGGCGGCTCAACCTGACGCCCGCAGGCGAGGTGATGCTGGATTATGCGCGGCGCGTGCTGATGCTGCATGACGAGGCGGTGGCGGCGGTGAGCGCCGGACGCTTCGCCGGCCCGGCGCGGATCGGCATGGTGCAGGATTTCGCCGACACGCTGCTGTCGGGGCTGCTCTCGCGCTTTTCGGAACTCCATCCCGACGCGCAAATCTACGCGCGGGTGGCGGGAACGGCGGAGTTGCAGGCGCTGCTCGACCGGCGCGAGCTGGACATATTGCTGGGCTTTGCCGCGCCCAACGACGCCCATGCGGTGACGGTCGCGCCGATGGCCTGGTATGGCGATGCGGCGCTGGCCGACCGGAGCGTCATTCCGATCGCCGTGCTGGAGGAGCCCTGCCGCTTCCGCGAGGCGGCGATACGGGGGCTGGAGGACGCGGGGCTGCAATGGCGGATCGCGGTCGAGACGCCCAATCTCGCGACGCTGAAGGCGGCCGTAGGCGCGGGGCTTGGCATCACCTGCCGAACCCATCTCTTCATCGGCGAGGAAGCGGCGCTCGCGCATGAACGGCTGCCCGAGCTGCCGCGCGTCGCCGCCGTATTGCGCGTGGGCGACAAGCTGGACAGCGCAGCGCAGCGGCTGGCGGAGCTGGCGCGCGAGACGGTGCAGGCGCTGTGAAGCGCCCGCCCGCTCAATAGCCGCGCGCGGGATCGACCACGCCGGACGGGGTTTCGCCGCGCATGAAGCGGCTGATGTCGTCGCGCACCTTTTCCAGCAGCCGGTGCCGCACCAGCGTGTAGTTGCTGGAGATATGCGGGGTCAGCCGGACCTTGGGGTGGGTGTAGAGCGGGTGGCCTTCGGGCAGCGGCTCGGGATCGGTGACGTCGAGCGTGGCGAAGCCGGGGCCATCGGCGCGATGGAAGGCGCGGATCAGCGCGTCCTGATCCAGCACCGATCCTCGCGCGACATTGATGATGTGCGCGCCGGGCTTCACCTGCGCCAGCAAACAGTCGTCGAACAGATGCCGGGTCTGGGGCGTGGCTGGCACCGCTAGGACGATATGGTCGGCGCGGGCGACCAGAGCGGGCAGGTCGGTCAGCAGCTCGACGCCGCTGATCCCCGCCTGCGCGCCCGAGCGGCGCAGCGCCACCACCTGCGCGCCGAGCGCCAGCACGCGCCGTGCCACCGCTCGCCCGATCGCACCCAGCCCGACGATGCCCACGGTTGTGCCCGACACACGGCCGAGCGGCGCCTGTTTCCAGTCGGCGCGGGATCGCACCGTCGCCGCTTCCAGATTCTTGGCATGGGCATAGATGGCGGCGATGACATAATCGGCGATCTCGTCGGATGCGACACCGCGGCCGCAGGTGACGAGCGGCGCGTCGAGCAGCCATTCCGGATAGAAATCGACGCCGGCGGACGCGCTATAGACCCATTTCAAGCGGCCCGGCCAGAGCGAGGGGCGCGCTACCGGGGGCTGCCGCCAGGCAGGCGACGGGCGGACGAGCAGCAGGTCGGCTTCGGCGGCGGCGGTCCAGGGCTCATCCTCCGCGACGTCGATCACGACCGGCCCGATCGGATGCTGGCCAAGCCCCTTATTGAAATCGGCGTCGAGCTGGCTGGCGATGACGAACAACATGGCTATTGTCCCAAAGCCGCGCAGCCGGCGGCAACAAGGATCGTGTCGGTCTGGGGCGAATGGATGCGGCTGCACAGCACGTCGCGATAATGACGTTCGAGCGGGTTATGGCGGCTGAGGCCGGGATTGCCGGTGAGTTCCAGGCCGATCTCCACCGCGCGGATCGCGTTGGCGGTCGCGACATATTTGATGCTGTTGACCGCGACCGCGCCCGGGGGATCGCCAGCATCGTAGCGTGCGCCGGCGTCGCGGATCAGCGTCGCGTTGACCTGGAGCAGCGCCTCGATCTCGCCGAATTTCTCCTGCACGCGCGGCAGGGTGGCTAGCGACGCGCCGAGGTTGGATGGCACGCGATCGTTGAGATAGGCCGCGAGCCAGTCGCGCGCGGCGCGGGCCACGCCGTCATAAATGGTCGAGATGGCGAGCGCATTCCAAATGGCGAGGCCGGGGTCGCCCGCGGCGGCCGCCCATTGCTGCGGCAGGCGCACATCGACGGCGTGGTCGAGCGGGGTCGGCGTATCGGCGAAATGGACGGCGTGACTGACGGTGGCGCGCATCCCCAGATGATCCCAGGCAGGTTCGATCGTGATGCCGGGGCTGCCAGCCTTCACCAGGAAATTGCCGACGCGCGGATTTTCCTCGTCGGTCCTGGCCCAGACCGAATACCAGTCGAGCCCGGTCGACCCGGTCGAATAGATTTTCGTGCCGCTGATCGCCCAGCCGTCGGCAGTCCTCCGCGCGATCGTGGCGGGCAGGCCGCCGCGCACCGGGGTGCCGAGTTCCGGCTCGACCCGAAGCCCGCCGATCAGCCCCCGACCCGCCACCGCGTCCGCCGCCAGCCGCTCGTAGATGGCGGCGGGCCAGCCCTGCGCGCGGTGGGGGTTGGAGTGATAATGATAGGTCATGAAGAGGATGAGCGCGGTCGAGGGCTCGCCCTTCGCCACGGCGGCGAGCACGCGCAGCGCTTCCGAAAGGTTCGCGCCGCGCCCCCCCAGTTCGGGCCGGACGGTGAGGCCGATCAGCCCCTCGCGCGCCAGAAGGTCGAACGGTGCGCGCGGAAATTCGCCGCTGCGGTCATAGGTTTCGGCGTGCGACGCGAGATTGCGCGTCAGCCAGTCGAGATAGTCGGTGGTGACGGCGGGCGGCGCTGGGTCGGTCTCGGCGAGACGGGTTGCCATGGTGGTCAGCCTCTTTTCAGGATGGCGGAATGGAAGCGGTCGTCCCACAGCGGGCGGACGTCGACCGCCTTGGGCAGGAGCTTCTGGGCGTAGAAGAGGTCGGCGACCTTCTGCTGCGACGCGATGGCGTCCGCCGTCACCGGGCGCAGTTCGTACACGTCGCTCTTGCGTTTGAACTGGTCCTGCACATAGGCGAGCGGCACACCGATATCCCGCGACACGATGGCCGCCCACTCGTCCTGATGCGCGGCGGCCCAGTCATAGGCTTGTCGGGCGAAGCCCAGATATTCCGCGATGATTTTCGCCTTGTCGGGATCGGCCAGCGCGTCGACATGCGCCGCGACCAGATAATTGCCCGAAAGGATGCCGTAAGCGGTGCGCAGGATGCGCGCGCCTTCGGTCGCGATCGCGCGCTGGATCGGGAAGCCGTAGATCGCCCAGGCATCGAGCGCGCCTTGCGAAAAGGCAGCCGCGCCGTCGCTGACGCCCATCGCCACCGGCTTGATGTCTTCCCATCCCAGGCCGACTTCCTCCAGCATACGGATGAGGAAATATTGCGAGGTCGTCGCGCGGACATAGCCAACGCGCTTGCCCTTGAGGTCGGCGATGCTCTTCGCGGTTGATCCCTGTGGCACCAGCACGACCTGATTGTTGACGTCGCCATGCGCGACAGCGATCTGACGGAAGCTCTGGATGGTGGAGGCAGCAGCGAAGATGGGCGGAATCTCGCTCATGCCGCCATAGTCGAGCGATCCGCCGTTCAGCGCCTCGACCACCAGATGGCCCGACTGGAACTCGCTATAGGCGACATCGAAGCCTTCGGGCCTGATCCCGGCGGATTTGAAGAGCAGCCGCGAATCGCCGTCGCCCTTCCCGGTGATCGACACGCGCAGCGTGGGCCGGCCCGACTTGCCCGACCCGCAGGCCGCAACCAGCAGGCAGGAGGCCGCGCCACCGCCCAGCAGCAACCGGCGAGAAAGACCATCAGCCGCCACGGGCGCCTTCCCGGGCCGGGCCGGGTTCGGGCGCGCGCTCGAACAGGATGATGGCGGGATCGCGCAGCAATTCGCGCGCGCCCGCCGCTTTCCAGCGCCGCCATCGGGCCAGCAGGGCTTGCAGAGAGGTCATGACAGTGGCGCTCCAGAAAAATCCTATGCGGGCTATTTATCTATTCGATAAGTAGAGATATGTCCCACAAGCAATGCTGACCCACCCATTAGAAATGCTTGATCTATGCTGAGCGCCGATCATGTCGCCATCGTGGGCGGCGGCTTTTCCGGCACGCTGCTGGCGATCAACCTGCTGCGCCACGGCGAGGCGCGGGTGACGCTGATCGAGCGGCGAGGCGACCGGCTGGGGCGCGGGCTCGCTTATGGCGCGGCGGGGACGACCATATACTCAACGTTCGCGCGGCGAAAATGAGCGCGCTGCCCGACGCGCCCGGCCATTTCGCAGACTGGCTGAAGGCGCGGGCCGAAGGACAGGACGGGAGCTTCGCCACGCGGCGGACCTACGGCCTCTATCTGTGCGACCTGCTGGAGGAGGCGGCGGCGGCAAACCCGGGGCGCGGCTGGCGCTGGTCGAGGCCGAGGCGGTCGACATTCGGCTGTCGGACGACGGGGCGATGGTCAGTCTCGCGAACGGGCCGGCGGTTGATGCGGACATTGCGGTGGTTGCGCTGGGCAATCTGCCGCCGCACGCCCCGCCCGCCTTTGCCGGCATCGCCCATGCCGCCGCCTACGCCGACGATCCCTGGGCAGCTGGGCTGGCGGATGGGCTGGAGCGGGACGATGAAGTGTTGCTCCTCGGCTGCGGGCTGACGGCGGTGGACTGTGCGCTCAGCCTCGACACGGCGGGCTTTGCCGGGCGAATCGTCGCGGTGTCGCGGCGGGGGCTGCTGCCCCACGCCCAAGCGCCGGGCCCGGCGGTGGCGAGCCCGGCGAGCGGCCGGCTGGCGGGCATTGGCGCTGGTGCGGCAGGTGCGGGCGGGCGCCGATGCGATCGGCTTGCGCGCGGCGGTGGACGAGCTTCGGCCCTATACCCAGGATATGTTGCGCGCCGCTGACGCCGCCGACCGGGCGCGCTTTCCTGCGTCACCTGCGGCCCTATTGGGATGTGCACCGCCACCGCATCGCGCCGGCGGTGGCCGACCCGGTGGCGGCGATGCGCGCTAGCAGGGTGGAGATCAGCGCGGCGAAGATCGCGGGCGCGCGACCCGAGGGCGGGTCGATCGCCGTCGCGCTGCGTCCGCGCGGGGGCGACGTGGCGGCGGTTTGCGCGCGTCATCAACTGCACCGGGCTGCTGGGCGACCTCAGCCGCGCGCGACCCATTGCTGCGCGCGCTGGCCGACAAGGGCGCGGTCCGGCCCGATCCGCTGGCGATTGGCATCGATGTCGATCGCCAATGCCGCGCGATCGGCGCGGACGGCGGCGCGCAGGGCCGGCTGCGGATCGTCGGCCCGATGACGCGCGGCGCGCATTGGGAGATCGTCGCCGTGCCCGACATCCGCCGGCAGGTCTGGACGCTGGCGCGCGAGATCAGCCATGCCCATTGGGTGGAGGCGGCGGGGCTGTAAAGGCGGCAACCTATTTGCCCAAGTCATAAAGACGGCAAGACTTCGCGTTGGTTGCGCGCCGTGGCCGCCCTTTATTGTCCGTGCGATATCCGCTTAGCGAAAGGCTGCTCCCATGGCGAAATACCCGCACATCAAGCTCGGCTTCATCTTGCACGGCGTCGGCCGCACCTGGAACGACTGGCGTCATCCCGACCGGGACGTCAACGCTAGCACCAGCCTCACCCACTATCAGCGCCAGGCGGCGACGGCCGAGCGCGGCAAGTTCGATTTCCTGTTTGTGGCCGACAGCCTGTCGATCACTGAAAAGTCGAGTCCGCATTATCTCAACCGCTTCGAGCCGATCACCATCTTGTCCGCGCTGGCCGCGACGACATCACGCATCGGCCTGGTAGGCACGTTGACGGTCAGCTACTCCGAACCGTTCAACGTCGCGCGCCTGTTCGCCTCGCTCGATCATTTGAGCGGCGGACGCGCGGGCTGGAATGTCGTGACCTCCTGGCTGGGGGACACGGCGGCCAATTTCAGCAGGAGCGAGCACCCCGCCCACGCGACCCGCTACAGGATCGCCGCCGAATATCTCGAGGTGGTGAAGGGGCTGTGGGACAGCTGGGAGGAAGGCGCGCATGTCGCGGACAAGGAAAGCGGCCAGTTCGTCGATCCCGAGCGGCTCCATCGGCTGGACCATAAGGGCGAGCATTTCCAGGTGCGCGGCCCGTTCAACATCAAGCGCACGCCGCAGGGCCAGCCGGTCATCTTTCAGGCCGGCGCATCGGACGACGGGCGCAGCTTCGCCGCGCGCCATGCCGAGGTGATCTTCACCCATGCGCCGACCAAAGAGGACGGCCAAGCCTATGTCGCCGACGTGAAGGCGCGGGCAAGGGGCTTCGGCCGCGATCCCGATCTGCTGTTCGTGCTGCCGGGCATCGCGCCCATCATCGGCGATACGGACGAGGACGCGGAGGCGCGCTACCGCGAACTGGCGGCGCTGGAGTCGATCGACACCGGGCTAGGCTTCCTGTCGCGCACCTTCAACGACCATGATTTCCGCCAATATGATCTCGACGCGCCCTTCCCCGACGTGGCTCACATTGGGCTCGACAGCCAGCAGAGCGGGATGCTGCGCATCCTGGCAGAGGTGCGGGCGGAAAATCTGACCCTGCGGCAGGTGGCGGAGCGGCTTGCGACGCCGCGCGGCGCGTTCGTAGGATCGCCGGAGAGGGTGGCGGACCAGCTGCAGCAATGGTTCGAGGAAGGCGCGGCGGACGGATTCGTGATCTTCGAACCGCTGCCGGGGCAGCTTGAATTGTTCGTCAACAAGGTCGTCCCGATCCTGCAGGCGCGCGGACTGTTCCGCGAGGAGTATGATGGAACGACTTTCCGCGCGCACCTGGGCCTACCTGAGCCGGAAAACCGTCATACCGCGGCACGGCGCGCGCAAAGCGCGGCCTGAAGGAGCCAAACTTGGATCACTATCGGCAGCTTTTGTAAATGTCAGATATCTGGACCGCCTCATGTAAACGGCCGGAGTTGGTCGGGAGTTGCCGGAATAGCGGACGTTCTGCAGCTGGGTTGCAGAAATCGGCCTGCGAGTGACCGACTAAGATCGGAGGCAGGAATTTAGCTGCTTCTCCAAATGCTCTGGTTCCGCCGCCGGCGACCTTGCCCAGTGATGATCGCTGACGCGAGTTCATTACAGATTGCATCGGAAGTTGCGATGCGATGGCGTTGGCCCGGCCGCGGACCAGCGGTGTGGGCGTCGCTTCCATCTCTGCCCGCCTGACGCCGGGCAGCAATTCGCCGGCAACCTCAATTTCTCCGCAAATACTTTTGAGAAGGTCACGTCCGTGGTAAATTTATAGCTTTTTCATGGCATTATGAAGAGGCTATATATGGCTGGGTCATGACTGAAGCCGCTCACCGTTAAGGAGATTGAGAAGCTCACGGCGGTTCCGCCGCCCTGTATCAAGCATCGGTATCTAGGCGGTGTGCCGGGCTTCGCGCTGGTCCACACGCCGGCGGGATATACCGGCTATGGGCTGATCTATCGGGCAGATGGCAAGCGCAAGAAACTCACCTTGGGTAGCACCAAGCGTCTGACGCTCGGCGATGCGCGCAAGCTCGCCGCCAGATTTCGCAATGAGATCGAAGCTGGAGGCGATCCGCACGGTGATAAATTGCAGCAGCGTCAATCAGCGGCAAAGCTCAGGCAGGCTGAGATCGACAAAGAGCGGCAGGATGTCGAGCGCTTGTGGGAAACCTACATGCAGCAGGTAGCAAGCCAACTGAGAACCCGCGGCGAGAAGGACCGGGTTTTCCGGAAATACATTCTCCCTCACGTCAACGGTCTGTGTGTGACGGAAATTACCAAGAACCACGCCCTCGCGGCGCTGGATGCGCTGGTCTATAAGGATAAGCGGGCTATGGCAGACAAGGTCCGCCAGGAAGGCGCTGCATTTTTTCAGTGGCTGATCGAGCGGGACCATGTCGAGCGCAACGTCTTTGCCCGCATCCGGAAAATCCGTAATGCCAAGGTGATCCGCAAACGGGTGCTGTCGGACAATGAGGTCGCAGCGATTTGGCGCACGAGCGAAGCGGAGGGTCATTGGAGCTATTGGATCAAGCTCCTCATACTGACCGGTGGCCGGAACATGGAAGTAAGGGGCGCACGCTGGTCGGAGTTCGATCTCGATGCCCGGGTGTGGACTATCCCAGCCGAACGATACAAAAATGGCTACGCCCATACCGTCTATTTGACCGATGCCATTTTGGCCGTCCTGAATGCCGTACCGCGGTTCTCCAATGCCGATTTGCTGTTTCCAGCGTCGGGCAACGTCAGTCGCCCGATGTCAGGCGACCAAAAGGTCAAAGGGCGGATCGATAAGCGAATGCGAGAGGCCTTCGCCAAGCTGGGTATGAAGGAACCCGACAACTGGTGCGTCCACGATTTCCGCCGGACGATCGCCACCGGGCTTCAGCGGCTTGGTTTCCGGCCCGATATCGCAGATCAGGTGATCGGTCATGTCGGCAGCACGCGGTCCGGCGCGGGAGCGCACTATCTGCATCACGAGTATATCGATGAGAAGAAGCAGGCCCTTGAGACTTGGAGCGCACACGTTCTGCAGGTAGTTATCGGAAATGAACGACGATAATGGTCAGCCCAAACCAACCGAGATTCCTGAAAACTCCTCCATTGATGCCGAGGAGTGGAATTCTGACGCTAGGAATACGGCCGGTCGCATAGCATTTGACGAGCCAAAATTGGCTATTGCCTACGCAACATTCAGAAAAACCTTTCCCTATGTGCAACGCAAGGGAAAAGACGGGAAATCTTTAGACCCCTCAGAGGACGACCAAGCCTATTTATATTTGCTTCTCCAAGCCACGCTGGTAGAAAACGCTCAGAATTTATACGAGTGGTTACAATATGTGGAGGAATATCCGCAGGCAACGCTGTCAGGAGAACAAGTGAAGCTTAGCACAAGCCCTCGGGTACAGTCCCGCGCTTATTATCTGGCGAATGCTTTAACCAGCCTTATGACGATCACCAACGCGCCCTCAGCCATGATCGCTGATTTGCAGTCCATACTTGGACTACATAAGCCCCGAGCAGCTAAAATTCGCGCAGCAGCCCAGAGGGCCCTAATCGACGATCCAAAGGCAAGTGCACGGAAGATTGCACGGGGTCTCGAGAAGGATCCCAAAAAACACGGTAAGGATCGTGATCACACTCAAATTTCTGACGATCTAAAAAAGGGTCGATTGGTGAGGCCAGAGCCCCCGTTTAAAAATAGGCTTCAGACTGCAAAATAGGCGCCCGGGAGATCCCAGGCGCCTTATTTATCAGTAGCCGGGCAAGGCTCGGATGAGCCTTAACCCGAAATAACACCGAACTGAATTTCGCTCGCCGGGCAGCGACGCGGGCTTGCAGATTACTCCCACAGTTCGGAGTTTTGCGGTAAATTTGGGACGGGTGAGCGGATAAAGAAACCCCTGGTCCGTGGCCCAGTCTCGATAGTCCCGATAAATATCATCGGCCTTTTCCCGATGATCCGCCAAGTCTTCGGTGCGGTCATTACGCCACTGCTGGATCGTGTCGTGATCTTCAAAATATTCCGCAGTGGCGGCCTTCACCAATGGAGATGGTTCCAGCCCTTCCCTGCAGTAGCGCACCGCCCCATCAATCATCCATCGTAAGATAGCTCCAGCCTCCGCTTTGAACTTCTCCGACAGATATCGGTCGGGATTGGCGACGCCCCGGTTGAACTTGAGGACGTGAAACCGTCGGCGAAATTCAGGCCCTACCGAACGGAGGTTAGGCGCCTCATTGCCGGTGATGAGCAATTTATACTCGGGCCTATATTCGAAGAGATGGCCACCCTTGAACGACGCCGATTGGCTTTCGCCACCGGTCACGGCCTTGATCCGGGCATCATTCCACGGCAGGCTCCCGTTGATCTCGTTCACCAGTACCAGACGAGAGCCCTTCAGCCACGCAATTTCTTCGTGATGTTGGCCTTGTCGATTATCAAGGAATGCGGTGTCGGTCGATGTCCGAGCATAATCACCCAATATGTGCCGATAGGTGTTGGCAATGACGGATTTTCCGTCACCCCCAGTGCCTAGCCACATGGGCAAGCACGCCTCGGGATTTAAGCCGATTAGGAAAAGTCCGGCAAGCTTCTGGAAATATGCCAGTTCATCAGGGCTGTCACCGACCCACTCAGAGACCTTCGAAACCCATAGGCAGCCCTCGTAGCTATCTTCAGCTGCCACGCTCGTACAGCGCGTAATCAAATCTGACGCCATCGATGGTCGCGTAATGCCTGTCCTGAGGTCGATCACGCCGCCGGGCGTGCTGAGAAGATAGGGGTCGGGATCCCACTCATGCTGCAATGTGGTAAATTCTGGCCGGTTCCGTAACGAAATCTCCACGCCGCTGATGAAATGACTATTACGCAGTTCATCTGACACATGAAGATCTATTGCGTTCCGCAACCGATATCCGCTCTTACCTCGCCAATATGAGCCATCGAAAAAATACCAGTCGTTGAGATCTCGATCATAACGGTAATGATCACGTGCGTGAGGCAGAAAATTATCGGCGACCACACCATGACTGAGGCGCTTCGACTTTCGCCCTGATTGATCGAATTTCTTGTCCCGCGCAGAGTCGATCCATCCCTGGATCACCTTCTGCCCTTCAGGCCAGTTATAGGGCATACCGGCTCGTTCAGAGGCCTCTCTTTTCGCGCGATGGATACGCTCATGGATTTCCTCCTCGCTCCATTGGCGAGCGACCATCGACGCCACTGCTGAAAGGCCGGTGTCGTGGGTATTCCCGCCACCGCCGACACCGCACCACTCCATGTCGTTGAGGGCGTATATTGGATCTGCTGCGTTACGGCAGAAACCCCGTATCTCGTCGATGACTGACGGCCCAAATACCGGGAGGGCGCGATAGTCAGTGTTCAGCAAGGTCTGCTCGCCAATCCATTGATATTCCGATCCCGTATCCGGGTGGATAGACGGCGGAACGATGGTCTGACCTCCCCGGGCGATGATATCGATTGCTGATTTACCTTTCCCATCGCGGACCCATTTCACCTTGGAAGATTTGGTCTCTTCGTCGATTCGGATGAAATAAGTCCATCCTTTACGTCCGCGCTTGATCGGTACTTTTATCCCTATTGCTTTCTCGACGCAGCGGACCAACTCAGCTTCTTCTAGGTCGACGTCTATCGCTACGAGACAGGTACCGTCCGGCTGGAGGTCGCCGCACCGTATCCCGATATTGGAGGGCCTCGCAAATCGCCGCCTTATGGACTCTTCGCTTGGCATTTCAGCCTGCCACCCATTATAGCGCGTGGCCTTTTCATTCGGTTCGGCCCTTAACGGAACGTAGCCATTACCGTAGAGTGTGAGCGCGTAAGAAATCATGTCATGCATCACACGATCTCCTTTTGCTCAACAGTAGCAGCCTTGGCCGCGCACCAATCATCGATCTCAGCCTCAATCCACGCGACAGTGCGAAGGCCAATCTTGCGGCGCCTCGGGAAATGCCCCTGCTTCTCCCAGCGTAGGAGAGTGATCCACGAGACACCGGTGCGGTCGAGAACTTCTGGCTGGCGAATATAACGCACTGGCTGGGTACTGCCGGGCCCAACGGTCTGTTTCGATACTTCCATAGACACAATCACATCTCCTTTGAGTAAGCCCACAGGAGATGCAGCTGAGAATATCGTTACATCTCAGCGTTTTGATATACACCGCCTATCGAGCGGATTCCTATAAGCACACCTTTTATGTGGGGTGCCATATACTCCCGACCCAACACCCTATCGGCGGCACGTAACCGAACGCGGTCATGACGGAACATGACGGTTGATCGGCAACGGATGTCAGATATCTGGTGTGTGCCAACGTAATACCGCGATAGACAAAGGATATATCTTTTCCCTTGTTCCAAATATATTGACGTCTCTGACGAAGACGAGATCGATGAAATGGAAAAGGTTAAGAGAGTGTCGCAGATATATTATTGGTACTTATGTGCCCCGTTTTTACGCGGTCGGCAGGGCTGTCAGGACCGTCAGGACGTCATGCCAACAGATGAGATCCAATGAGGCGGCACAACCTCACGACGCATCAATTTTCATATCTTTGTATACACAGCTGGATACACAGCAGCCTACTTGCACAGGAAATGGCGAAAAATTGGGCTTTGGAGGGCCAGACCCTCTGCTTTTGCAGCATGAAACCCGATCGTCGGGCCTTTTTCGAACTGACTTGGGCAACGTTATGCGGGCAACGCGATGCCCAGCCGCTTCGATTGTAGTGGGGATGTGCGATCCGCATGCTTCGATCGATAAGTCGGTAGATTGAAAATCTGCGCTTCCCATTCGCCCTGCATCATCTCGACTATTTGAGGCTCGCCGCCTTTGCATCGAAGCGACAGTACGACACCGATACCGTCGAACAGTATTTCGAGAGAGTGAGGAAGCCGTTCACGGAGGCACCCGTCAAGAAATTGTTCGGGGGTGACCGCCGAGAGATTTTCCAAACCGTCAGCGATGGCCGGTTTCCAAATCCGGGCGATCCACCCTGCACCCCTAGTCGACACGCTATCGCACGCTGCGGGATCAGCCCAGTCCCACTGATATCGGCTGGATTGCAGCAGGCGCCGCCAAATTACGATGGCTCTTATAGCTTTTTTCATAAAAATTTCTCTTCGCGGTTTCGTTCGGTTCGTTCCCACCGAGCGCCCATTTTATCCCACGCCTAATGTCGGGCACTATATAAGGCCGTGCCAACGGCCATCCGAAACGATCTCGTCCGATGGTCTGTCCAGATTGAGGGGCGTCGACGGGAGACACACTGCGCCGCGGCAGGCGGTGGTGGCCCTGCCAGACCGACGACGACCTATAGACCCTAGAAAATACCTTGCTGGGTTTCCTCGGGGGCAGATGGCATCATGGCCAGGACAGGGCAGCCCGCATGAGACCCTCGCCCACGCCGATAATGATATGATCGACTTCAAGGAGTAATCATTCGCCGATCTGCGCAGGCGACATGCCCCAGCGCGGCGGCACGGAAATTCCTGCCAGTCGAAATTTTTTGCGAAATCAACCATCCTTTTTTTGGTATTGGCTCACGGCCCTCTACTTGCAGAGAATTTAATGTCGTAGGTCAAAGGCTGGCGCCATTTTTCGTCGATCAGGCGTAATTTCGCGGTTCCGAAACCCGCCGTTTCATTCATTTATGATTCCCAGTTACAAACGAGTGATCTTAGGACAACCGTTGTTCGCTTTCGCGATTGAGGGCATCCGGCTTCGAATAAACTGACGTTCGCTTGGAGGCGAAGGTTGGCCAAGCAACGGCCAGTCCGGCGTCCGCGGAATGTCGGGTCTGAAGTGCACGGACTACGACGGTAGCCGGTATTTTACGGGCCTAAAGCGCTGCCCTCCGAAGGCAGCGGCCTGGCCCGGATCGCGACGGGTCACCAAAATCACGACTTCAGGAAAGCTTTGGCAGCCAATCGCCCTTGGTTTGTCACTTCCCGATTGAGATGACCACTCTATTCATTCAAACTTGTATGGACTTGAGTGTCCCTCGCAGCCTTAATGACCGCAACGAATCAGGGGCGGGACAGAATGGCAACGAATCCAGAGCAAGACGTTGCTGGCGAGCAGACCTCGCTTTTCCAGAGCAGCCTGCCGCTGCATGAGAAATTGGACCGCGCCAGAACTGAGTTACTCGACCTGTCGGCTCGCAATCGGTTGCTGAACATGCCACGTTCGGCCAAGGGCGGGCGCGCTGTAGAGATCATCGACGAGAAAACGGCGGAAATTTTTCGCCTGCTGGTACGGGACAGTCGACCCTTCACCTTCGTCGCCGGAAAGGCGGCCCGCACTGGCGATGAGACCGAACCTGCGGACGAGATAGACGAGATCGAAGAGCTTGCCCAACCCGAGGATGACGAGACCGACGACCGCGGGGTCAGCGCACGGCACAGCGATACGCGCCTTCAGACGCGCTTCACACCCAAGGGACTGCAGAAGCGGCTGCTCGAACTTTATCATGATGCGCGCACCTTGGAAGAGGAACAGGGCGTCAATATCCTGTTCCTGGCGCTCGGCGCCCTGAAATGGATCGATCCGCAGAACGCCGCCAATGTCCGTCATGCGCCGCTAATCCTGGTGCCAGTCAGCCTCGAACGAGGCAATGCTGGCGAGAAATTCAAGCTGCGCGTGCGGCCGGACGATTATGCCTCCAACCTTTCGCTGGAGATATTTCTCGATCGCCTGCATGGCATTCGTCTGCCGATGTTTGAGGCGGGCGACGCGTTCGACCCGACCGCCTATCTTGCTGAGGTGGCGGAGGCAGTGTCCGCCAAACCGGGATGGGAAGTAATCGCAGACCAGATGGTGCTCGGCTTTTTTTCGTTCGCGAAGTTTCTGATGTATCGCGATCTCGATCCGGAAAACTGGCCGGCGACCGGCAAGATTACCGAGCGCGCCCTGATCCGCGGCCTGCTGTCTGACGGCTTCGAGCCGGATGCGGAGATGATTCCGGAAGACAGCAACATCGATCCGCATATCTCGCCCGCGGAAATGCTGCACATCCTCGACAGTGATAGCTCGCAGGCGCTGACCGTGCACGAGGTCCGTCGGGGCTGCGATATGGTCATCCAAGGTCCGCCGGGAACGGGCAAGAGCCAGACAATCGCCAATATCATTGCGTCCGCCGTCGCGGACGGAAAGCGCGTGCTGTTCGTTGCCGAAAAGATGGCTGCGCTCGAGGTCGTTAAACGGCGCCTGGACGCAACCGGCGTAGGCGATGCCTGCCTCGAACTGCACAGCAACAAGGCCAACAAGAAGGCTCTGTTGGAGGAATTGCGGCGCAGCTGGGAACTGGGTGCGCCGAAAGGCCGCGATCCTGGGACACTGCACGTGCGGCTGCAGGAGGCGCGCGATACGCTGAACGCCCATGCCGAGCGCATGCATAAAGCGCATCAGGCTTCCGCGCTGACGCCCTATCAGGTGGTCGGACAGCTGACGCGGCTCCGTCAGGATGGCCGGAAGCCGAGCGATATTGCGCTCGACGGCCCGGAAACCTGGTCGGATGACGACTTCGCCCAACGCCATGGCGTGATCGGTGAACTGATCGAACGAATCGTCGCGATCGGGCGGGCTGACGAGCATGTCTGGCGCGGTGTCGGATTGTCGTCGATCCTGCCGACGGATGGCGACCGATTGCGGGACCGGATCGAGGCCCTGGTAGTGCGGATCGATGGCGGCATCGCCGATCTGGCCACGCTCGCCCAACTCCTTGGGCAGACGCCACCCGTGGATTTGGATGGCCTTGATCCGATGGCAACGCTTGCACAGCGGATCGCCACTGCACCCGCCTTGTCGAACGCGGCGATAGGCCATCCCCATTGGGAAGCACGGCGTGCCGAAATCGATGCGCTGATCGACATCGGCACTCGTCATGCGACAATCCGTGCAACCCTAAAGGGGGCGGTAACCGAGGACGCTTGGTCCGCTGACCTCGTTGAGCCTTCTGCAGCCCTTACCTCCCTTCCGGCGGGTTTCTCCCGCGACGCGCTGGAAAGGCTCGCCGAAGCCCATACCCTCGTTCCGCGGGTGATCGAAGAAAGCGGCACGCTGGCTCGATTGCTTGGTTTTGATACGCCTACTACGCTTGCGGAAGCAAAGCGGCAGTTGCAGATCGGCGAGCGTGTTGCTGCGGTGCCAGACGCTGATCCTGTTGCGCTGACCGCAGTCTGCTGGGAAAACGAAACCGAGCGTGCTGCTGACGTTGCAGCAGCGGTGGCAGCTCTCGAAGCTGCTCGCGACGCTATCGATGGCGGCCTCACCGAAGCCGCGTGGACCATGGATATGTCTGCGACACGGGCGACGCTGGCCGCGCATGGATCGGGTTTCTTCAAGATTTTCAGTGGCGAATGGCGTCAGGCCAACCGCCTTGCGCGTTCGGTGCTGACCCGACCGGATGCCCCGCTTGAAGCAACGCTCGCCATCCTTGACGCGCTCGCGCGCGGACGCACTGCACTTGCGGTGGTGAAGGACGAGGATGCCTTCGCGCGGATAGCCTTCGGCCGGGACTGGCGGGGCGAGCGATCGACATCAGAGCCGTTGATCCGCCTGGTCGACTGGATGCGGACGCTCAAAATTACCGGCTCTGCCCCACGGCAGATCGCGGCGCGCCTGCCGGATCGCGACGCGATCGGGGTTGCGATGCATCGCGCAACGGCTTCCGTCGAAGCAGCAACGGCCGTCTTGTCTGCCGTCTATAGCGACCTCTGGAAAGCAGGTACGGTAGTGTTCGCCGATGCCGACGACGCGATCGAGGCGGATCTCGTGGCGGCATCGGCGGCGGTAACCCGTCTGCATCTCGCGGACCGCACCTCGGCCAGATGGATGGGTGACGGTCAACTTGACCTCGACCTCCGCCGGTCGCGCTTGGCCACCCTCGCCGAGGGTCAACGAGCAGCAGCGGCTATAACGGCGGCGGAATCGCTCGGCGGCGAGGTGTTCGGAGCGGCTTGGCAGTCTGCGCAAAGCGATTGGGCAATGCTACGCGACGCAGCCGACTGGATTACCAAGAACACAGATATCAGGTTGCTCGTCAGCGGCATTGCCGATCACACCGAGCCTCAGCAGCTTGCCGATGCCGCTACGACGATGCGAACGGCATTGGAGCACGATCTCGCGGCCCTGTTCGATTATCTTCGGCTCGATCGGGAATATGCGCTCGGCGCCACAAACTCAGCCAAGATCCCGCTCGCCTCGCTCCGATCGCGGCTCGCCGAATGGACGACGAACGGTGAACAGCTGTTCCAATGGGTCGCTTATCGCGACCGCGCCGGACGCGCGGCGTCGCTCGGCTGCGAGGATATCGTTCGGCGGCTCGCCGATGGGCGCCTTACGCCCGAGAACGCGCTCGCTGCGTTTGAAATGGCGTATTACGAAGCCGTCTATGCTGATCAGGTCGCCGCCGACCCGCCATTGGGCATTTTCGACGGCACGCTGCACGGTCGCCTAGCGCGTGACTTCGCGGAAATGGACCGCCAGCGCATCGCATCAGCAAGCCTTGAGGTCGTCCGCGCTCATCACGCGCGCGTCCCTGCAAGGGACGGCGGCGCGGTCGGCCCACTCGGCGTGTTGCGCGCTGAAATCGCCCGAAAACGTGGCCACATGCCGATCCGCAAGCTGATGGAACAGGCCGGCCCTGCGATACAGGCGCTGAAACCAGTATTCATGATGAGTCCGCTGTCGGTCGCTCAGTTCCTGGCACCCGGCGTTCTGGAATTCGACCTGCTGGTGATGGACGAAGCCAGCCAGATCCAGCCGGTCGACGCGCTCGGTGCGGTCGCGAGGGCCAAGCAGGTCGTCGTCGTCGGTGATCCCAAGCAGCTACCGCCGACCGCGTTCTTCTCCAAGATGACCAGCGGCGGCGACAATGATGATGACGGCGAGGATGCGGTCGGCCGCGTCGCCGATATTGAAAGCATCCTTGGCCTGTTCACCGCGCGCGGCCTGCCTATGCGAATGCTGCGCTGGCATTACCGCAGCAAGCACCAGTCGCTGATCGCGGTCAGCAACCGACAGTTCTACGAGAACAAGCTGTTCATCGTTCCCAGCCCTTATACGGCCGAGGCCGGCATGGGCTTGCGCTTTCACCACATCGCCGACGGCATCTTCGACACGGGAACGACACGCACCAACATCATCGAGGCGAAGATCGTGGCACAGGCGATCATTGCCCATGCGCGCGACCATCCTGATCTGTCGTTAGGTGTCGCCGCATTCTCCTCGGCGCAGCGCCGCGCGATCGTCGATCAGCTTGAGTTGCTGCGGCGCGCGCTGCCACCCCAGGTTGAGGCATTCTTCCAGGCGCATCATGCCGAGCCGTTCTTCGTAAAGAACCTTGAGAACGTGCAGGGCGACGAGCGCGACGTCATCTTCATTTCGGTCGGCTACGGCCCAACGGTGCCTGGCGGACGCGTGCCGATGCGGTTCGGGCCTCTCGGAACCGATGGCGGCGAACGGCGACTGAACGTGCTCATCAGTCGAGCGAAGCAACGATGCGAGGTTTTCGCGTCGATGACCGATGAAGATATCGATCCGGACTTCGCCAGCACGCGCAAGGGGGTATTCGCCTTCCGCCTGTTCCTGCATTTCGCGCGAACCGGTCGGATGACCCTCTCCGAAAGCACCGGGCGGGATCACGATAGCGTGTTCGAGGAACAGGTTTCCAAGGCACTGCAGGCGCGTGGGCTTCAGGTCCACCGCCAAGTTGGGCTTGCGGGCTTCTATATCGATCTGGCGGTGGCCGATCCCGATCGGCCGGGACGCTATCTGCTCGGCATCGAATGCGACGGAGCATCCTATCATGGTGCGCGGTCCGCGCGCGATCGGGATCGGTTGCGTCAATCGGTGCTCGAAAGTCATGGTTGGTCAATCCACCGCGTGTGGAGCACCGACTGGTTCCAGCGGCCGGCCGAACAACTCGATCTGATCATCGCGCGGGTGGAAGCGGCCAAGGCCGAGCATGACGCACAGGCAACGGGAATTGCGGCGAAGCGCGCGGTGCCGTTCGAGATCGTCACGATCGAACGCGAGGACGTAACCGAGATTGGTATTGCGGCAATCGATGATACCACGGACGCCGTGCTTGCCTATGTGGAGGCGACGATTTCGCGCCCTTCGCATATCGTCAGCGAACTCCATGATGCGCCTCGCGGTATCTTGTCCGGGCTGGCCGAGCAGGTCGTAGAGGTCGAAGGTCCAGTCCATCTCGACGAGATCGTCGCGAGAATCCGTGCTGCTTGGGGGCTCAAGCGAGCTGGTGGACGCATCCAGACAGTGATCGAGCAAGCCGTGGACGTCTCCGCGCGAACCGGACGCCTAGCGCGCGATGGCGATTTCCTATCGATACCGGGGCGGCAAGCCAAGGTTCGGGACCGCAGCGCGGTGATCTCGACCACGTTGCGCCGCTGCGAGGCGCTGCCGCCAGCCGAACTCGAACGCGCCGTCCTGGATATCGTCCGCACGCATTTTGGCGCGACCGACGACCAGATCGCCCTCGCTGTTTCGCGCGCGATCGGCTTCAAATCCACTAGCAGTCAGCTGCGCACGCTGATCGGCGATGTCGTCGCCGCGGCGATTGCCAAGGGCTGGCTCGACCGCAAGAACGGTGTGCTGGTGACAGGTGCAGAGGCACCGGTCGCGGCGGTGCCCGTCAATACACCGTCGCCGCTCGTCGCGCTGATCGCTGAGGGGGAGCATGAACGGCTGGAATTCAAGGAGACGCTGCGCTGGGATGTGGCGGGCGCTGTCCAGAATAAGAAGCTAGAAGAGGTCGTAATCAAGACGCTCGCCGGTTTTGCCAATCGCGTTGGCGGCACACTGCTGATCGGTGTCGCAGACGACGGCACGATCCGCGGGCTGGAGCGAGATTATACCTGCCTCGGCGGCAACCGCGATCGAATGCAGTTGCACCTGACCAATCTGGTGACCAACCATTTCGGGCAGGCCTATCGCGCTGCGCGAATACGCATTGGCTTTCCCGAGCATGAAGGCACGGAGGTATGCCGGATCGATATAGATCGCTCGCCATCACCTGTTTTCGTGACGACCAAGGACGCACGCGACACGCCGGCCGAACGGTTCTTCGTACGCTCGGGCAACTCGACACAGGAACTAAGCCCAAGCCAGACCGCAGCCTATATTCGCGAACATTTCGGCGGGTGATTTCGCTTGATCAGTCGATCTAAACAATTTCCTGGTGATTTGAGTGACCGTCGCCTTCATGTCGGCTACCTATCTGCGTAAATCATCCGCATTGGCATCTATCTGGATACACGACGGGATACACGGATGCATCTTTCACAGATCAATGGCCAAACTGCGTGCCTTCCGGGGTTCGACCCTCTGCTTACGGAGCAGTCGACCATATTGAGAGGGCAGCGGAAGCGCTGCCCTCTCATGTGCGTTCGGCCAGTGGCAGCAGCTTTGCAGCCATTTCCAGATCGGCGCTGCACCCGCCTTCGTCCGTGCCCGCGAGCACCAGCAGGTAGGCCGCCATCACGAGGCGGCCGAGACGGGAATCCGGATAGGTGTTAAGTATGAGGGCGGCGTCGATATCGGCCACGGCCTCGAGGGTTTCCCGAGTAGCTTCGTCGGCCTCCCAGGCCGTATCGGCGACTGGATCGGGATCGCCGCCGTTTTCCCAATCCTTGCAAGCATCGGCGGCGGCAGAGGTTGCAGATGCGGCACGCTGCAGCAACGAAGTGAAATGATCCATATGCCCTGCGATAACAAAATGAAAAACAACACTTTTATCACAGGCGGTGTGTTTGGGGCAATTGGAGGCGCTGCGGCCAGTAGGGCAGATAATGGCGCGCGTCCTGACGATCCTGACACCCCTGATATGACTCCGCGTCGGATCGTCTCCGATGTCGTAACGGGGGGGAGGAAAACTCTCCTCCTGCCCTCTACCAGATAAACACTCCACCATGGTGTCAGGGTATCTGGTTAGAAGGCGGAGCGCCCCTGCAGGAGCTATCGTAGCAATACACCGGATATTTTCTGGTCCTGACGGCTGAGCGATGACGTGATGTCAGGAGGCGTCAGCAAAATGGCACAAGAGGACGCCCGCGTCGCCTATCTCGCCTTCAGGCCCGTTACGACATGTAAACAAAGCCGCTGAATTCTAATTCATATCGCTGGAAACCAAGGGCGGTTTAGCGGCTCGATGTGTATTTGGCCGCAATAGGACAAATGGACGAAGATACCGCTCATCCGCCCCGATTCGGAAATGTTCAAGCAGGCTGAAAAAATCCATCGCAACAATCATTTTTGGCAAAAAATCTTTTCAGCCCTTTCAGTTGATAATATACACTCGCACACTTTCATATACACCAAGTAACACACTGATATGATTGATTTATCTCATATTTGTGCTATTCTCTTCATAGCAAAACGGAGTAGCCGAAATGCAGATTAGCCCCACGATCATTAGCTTCCTAGCTCGCGAATTGAGAAAAGCCCCTCCGAAATTCTCTACTGAGTTTAGCGCCCATTGCGATTGTCCTATCGACCTTCTTAAAGCCGCATGGGAGGACTGTTGTTCTACCGTTGAACGCTTGTCCTACGACGTAGGCCAGTTGTGGTTGGGCGCGATCACAGCGATGCACAGCTACGATGGTGGCCTGCGCGTCGATTATCGTTCGTCCCAAGATCAGGCGATGTTTGCGGCCGTTATCTTGGGCGCATGGGAGCGCGCTAACGGATCCATCTTTTCTCTTGAAATCCGGGACACGATCATGACGCCAGGGGCCATGAGCGACATCCGGGCTAAGTCGGTGATGGTATGATCGACATCAAGGAATAATCACCCGCCTATCAGCACATGCAACATGGCCAAGCGACGCCGACCTGAAATTCGTTCCGGCCGCCACTTTCGCTATATCCACTACCCTGACCTGGGTCCTGTCCTCAGATACGCCGTGTTCTGCGAGCAACTCGCAGATATAATTCGCATAGCCCACACGGCTTGTGCCGTCGTCCAGCACGCCGATCTGCCACTCCACCGCTTGTCCAGGCTGATAGATGAAATCCTTGACCTTTGGTTCGGCTTTGATCGCTGATTTGGCAGCCTCAATGGCCGAGGCCGACGGAATTTCTTGATGCTCATCGGTAGCCGTCTCCACACTTGGAGGCGCTTTGGGGATTACGGCACTGATCACGCCGCCCAAAATGAGCACGGCGACTATCCACAAAACGGTTTTGCCCACTGATATTCCCCCGGAAGTCGATCGCGGTACGCCCCCGCTATTTCGACTTCACACCATGATCCCTGGTGATCGGGGAGTTAGTAAACCGACGTAGATCGGTCCCTGCGACCTTTAGGCTGGAGAGCCCTGGACATGCGTCACAGGCTCCCCGACCATAAGGGTCAAGGATGTGCGGACTGCATCGGGCAGCCCACCCGTCTACGTTCGGGGTTACTACGCCCCGGGAACCGTGCGTGGTGGTTCCACGGCGTTTTGAGCACGCTGCGGTCGTCAGCGCAAGATTCTAGGAGCGATGAAAGAGCGCAGCCCGGCGCGGAAGATGAATTCGATTAAGCTTCCGCCGCTGATCGGAACAGGCTGGCCGCCAGTTCCAAATCTTCGCTTGTCCCGCCTTCATCAATACCTGCCAGACAGAGCATGTGCCCCGCGCTGGCCAGCCGTGCCCGGCGCGATGCGCCGACATCGACAGTTGCGGGAAGCGCTCCCTCTATCACCAACTGGCGCACCGCCGTCAGACTGGCTTCATAGGCGGATACCGCTGAATCTCCCACGGCTTCGCTGTCGCCGCCCATTTCCCATTCGCGGCAGGCGTCGGATGCTGTCACCAAGACGGTGGCGGCTTCGCTGAGCAATCGATAGGTTTCAAACATCTTGGCTTCCCGTATAAAATCACGGAAAAACACGGCGTCGAGTTTGCGTCAATTTTCATGAAGTCTGCCACTTGTCTCAGCCCGTCCTCGGCACCGGAGTCGGGGATAGAGATGACAGAGTGGCCGTGAACGCCTCATACTATGCAATCGACTGTTGCGGTCTGGCCCCTCGATAACAGCTGGCACTTTGTTGGCATGTGCAGATCTTGGGACTTGTGCGAACCCGGTCCGCGGGAGGGGTACCCGGATCTGATATCACGCTGACCATGCCGACGAAGCGCCTGCCTTGAGCGGGGGCCGGCACAGGCAGACCCTATCGACTCCTTCAAATGAGGAGTCGAACGATGAACAACCCTACCGTGATGATGCCCGTCCGGACATTGTGTGAGCGCATGGCCGGAGACAGCGGTGGACATTGACTTTCAGGATGCCGATTAGGGTCAGGCCTGCACGTACTTAGTCGCACGTTCCAGCGCGCGCATCGACAGTCCAACATACCATGCGTTCATTCGACGGTCCCAGCTCCGCACTTCGCAGAATGACTTCCAATCGAACTCGTAAATCATGAGCAGTTGCCACTCAGAATCCATAGTGACGATCAGGAGATACTCGAACAGCTGCTTGTCCGGGTCGTCACGGTCAGGATAAATCGTGCCGGTCTTCCGCGCGTCCACGATGCCCTTGATTGAGTAGCGGTCGCCCTTTCTTGAAAGCGCATCGACGTTCTGGGTGCCTGTTGGAGCGAGTTGCAGGTTGGGTAGTCCCGCGGTTCGGTTGTAGTGCGCGATCGCAAGGATCTCGGCCATCTGGCCGACATTGGCGGCCAAGCCCCGCCTCTTGAGCTCGGCCGCGACCGCCGACCGTGCCCGCAGAAGCTGGACATCGTCCAGCGAACCTAGTTCGGTCAGCGAGATGAGGGACGTGAGGTCAGGCATCGCCTTCTCCAATGCACGCTCCAACGGGACTTAGCCTTCCGGCGATATTTCCCTCGCGCTGATCGCCGCTCATGAAGCCGTTGACGGCCAGCGAAAGTTCCCCCTCCGACAGGCGACCCCGGCCGCGAAGTGCACACTCCCACACGCAGAGTGTTCGCCAGCCACTCTCTAGCAGGCCTCTCCGCGCGACACCGTCGCGGCGGCGGTTGCTCTCGATCTTCAATGTCCAGAATTCCGACCGTGTGGCCGGGATCCGGAACAGCGGACAGTAATGGCCATGCCAAAAGCATCCATTCACGAACACGGCGAGCCGGTGCCGCGGAAGCACGATGTCAGGTGTGCCGGGCAGGTCGCGGCGGTGCAGCCGGAATCGAAACCCGAGAGCATGGAACAGGCGCCTCACGGTCATCTCGGGGGAGGTGCCCTTTGAACGGACGCGGCTCATGTTGAGCCGTCGCTGTTCAGTCGTCAGCCTATCAACCATCGCCGCCGGCGGCCCGCGCCGGCGCTTCGTCCGGCTCAAAGAGGTCGGCGGGAAGGCCGACCGCCAAGCTGGAGGGGACGGGCGGGAAAGCGTCGGCCAGCGCCTCAAACGCGTCGGTTCCCTGCTCGAGGATCGCCGTGCTGTCAGTGAAGTGGCCGTCAAGGCTCGCGACGATCCCGGCGTGCAGGAGACGCTCGCGCTGCCGACCGACGAAGGTCATCAGCAATGGCAGGCCGCCATCGTTGCGCGCGACCGTGCGGATCAGGACGAAGTCCTTGCTATCGAGGAACGCGCAGGCGCCTTCTTCGATCTTTCGGCCACCGAGCCGCCAGTTCTTGCCGACCTTGCCGATGTGGCGCAGTTCCCTGTTCCCGTGCTGCCCGTAGACACAGATTACGTCCATCCGGGAGCCCTTCTCGGCATACAACCGGGGGCTGAGCAGGATGCGCGCGACAGGATTTGTCAGCGCGATGGCGCGCTGCTTGCTCGTCGCTGGGCCGCGGTGCGCGGAGAAGATGCCAAGATCGGACTCGGCGAGCGAGCGGACGACGATGACCTCTCCGCGGGCGCTCACCGGCCGGAGCTCAAGGCGAAGAGCGGCATTTCGTCAATCTCGGCCTCTCCGCGGAGCTGCTGGAGCAGTGAGGTCGCGACGGCCTTAGCGAGGAGCGGCGGCACCGCGTTTCCAATCTGCCGGAATGCGGGGTTCATCGTGCCGGCGAAACGGAAGCCATCGGGAAACGACTGAAGCCGCGCCGCCTCTCGCACGGAGATCGGCCGCGCCTGCTGACTGTCGTAGTGGATGTGGCTGTAGCCGTCCTTACCCAGGTGGGCGAGGAGCGTGCGCGCTGGCGTGGACGGCTCCATCTTCCGCCACTTGTTCGGGAACTTGCCGTCGTCATACGGCGGCACGAACTGCGCCTTGAGTTCCTTCCACTCGGGAGAGCCGTCCTCCGGCCGCGCGCCATTCAGCGCGAGGCGCTCCAACTCCTCCTCGAACAGCTGGTGCGCGTAGCGGCTCGCCTCGGGGTACTGGTCGCCTGGCTTCAGGCCGGCGAAGATGCGGTAATCGCGGGGTAGGTAGCGGATGACTTGGTCGCGAACGGTGGCGGTACCTTCATAGCCCGGCCAGTTCCGCATCGAGCGGACATAGTCATTCTGCCGATCGTGCCCGGTATAGGGGATCGGGACATTTAGCTTGCGGGCGCCGCGGCGCAGCTCGCCCGAGGCGAGGAGCTCGCGCGCGCATATTTCCGGCAGGTCGCCGATCGCCTGTTCCGTGGTCACAGCCTCGGGAAGGTCGTCACCCGCGTCCGGGGCTGCTCTGTAGCCCGAAGCGGCACCGTCCGGCGCGAGCGCGAGCTTCAAGGCAACCGCGCGCGAGCCGGTGTATCCCGAGGGGAGGTCGATCCAGTGCGAAGGTTCCGGGAACTCGATATCGTTGGCGACCTCCGTGCGGATAGCGACCAGGATCATTCGCTCGCGCATCTGGGGGACACCGTAGAACGCGGCATTGAGCAGAGTGTAGCGCGCCACATAGCCCTTTGCAGCGAGGATCTCGACGATCTCCTCGGCAAGGTTGTGTCCGCCGTGGTTCAGCATGTCTGGCACGTTCTCGATGACGACGGCTAGCGGCGCGCACGCTTCGACGTAATTCAAATATTCGATGTAAAGGCGCGCGCGCGGGTCGTGTCGGAATGCCTCCGGGTGCTCGGCGACCTCGCGCAACTTGGAGCGCCCGACCCTGGCGAAGGCTTGGCAGGGGGGGCCGCCGACTAGGATGTCGAAGGCAGCCGACGCGTCGCCAAGCCCCAGTGCTGCGGTCAGGTCTGACGGCGAAGTCTGCGTGATGTCGCGCGACTTGCTATGCTTCTCGTCGCCGCCATGGAAGTTGATGCCGTGCGAACGCGCCGCGTCGGTGTCGAATTCGACGGCGCCAGCGATCTCGTATCCTGCCGCCTTGAAACCCAGGGACAGGCCGCCGCAGCCCGAGAACAGGTCGAGCACGCGCGGCCTTCCGCCGGCGCGCAGCCTCTGCAGCTTTTGCCTGAAGATGCGGGAGTCGCTCACGGGCGGCCTGACCCGAGGGGCAGCTCCACCTGTCCGTTTCTCTCGGACAGGTACTGCAGCACGGCCTGACGAATGACCCAGGCGGCCGAGACGTCGTTCGCCGCGGCAAGCGCCTGCACCTGCCGGTGCACGCGTTCCGGCAGCATGACTGTTGTGCGGACTGACTTGGCGGACGTGGGCATGCGTATCTCCGTCCAATAGTTTACACCCATTTGCATCACGATGCACCACTCTTATGCACTGTGCTTGAACGCCGCACTGGTGACCACCGCGTCACTTTCGTCTGTTCCGGGGCCGCTCGCCATACGCGACTGCCTGCCGCCGGTATCGTTCCGTCGAACTGTCGGGCACGAAAGCGTGCAGCAGGCATCGCGCCCGTGAGAGTCCTGCATAGTGAAGCATCGACCACTGCGGGGCGCCGATGTCCTGCATATCGATGGCGATCACCGCCATTCGCTCGAGTCCCTTGAAAGCGTGCATCGTCGCGAACGCTATCGCTCCCTCGTCCTCCTCGCCTTCGTCGGTCAGGTCACGAATCGGCCGTCCGGCCAGCTCGTGGACTTCCGCGATCAGCGAGTTCGCGCGCTGCCGGGTGGACAGGATTACGAGATCGCGCGGGCGAACGTCGGATCCGAGCAAATTCGCTACGAGTTCCTCGAGCTTCTGGCGCGCGTCGGCGCGGCCTGCGTAAGTCATGTTCTCGCATTCGAGCCCGTCGGGAGCGTTGTTCATCGCCATGTCGATGCCGGAGATGATAGAGGTCTGCGCCGCGACCTGCCGGGTGTTGCGGCAGTTATCCTCAAGCTCGTCGTGCACTGGATAAGCAGAGGAGAGGCGCGCTTCGACGGCCTGCTCTGCGTCCGAGCCGTAGATATTCTGGAGCGGGTCGAGGAAGATGTGCCATCTGCCGTGGTCGAGTCCACCGTCGACGAGAAGGTCCAAGACGTCCAGGTGGGAGGTGGTGAGTAGGTCCTGCGCCTCGTCGACGACCACGACATCCCACCTCTCGCCACCGTTCTCTAGGAGCGCATCTGCCGCGAGTTCGGGGAACCACCGGGCGAAGAAGGTCGGATCGGTCTCGTCGAGCTTGGTGAGCTCCGCTTCTTTGCCACCGCGCCGGATGATGTCGCGGTAGAGGCCGTGGGCGTGCCAGACGTCCAGTCCAGCCACGCCCTCGTTTACGATCGACCGTCGGACGTGACCGGCGAGAAGGCGATTGAAGCAAACGAAAAGCACTCGTCGGCCGGACTGCGCCAACTGCTTCGCACGATCGATCGCGAGCACGGATTTGCCAGTGCCTGCAGGTCCGCGGACCACCGACCGTGGATTGGCAGCGAGGCGGCGTGAGATGCGGATCTGTTCGTTCGTGAGCTGCAGAATCTGGGATTCGACGCCCGTCAGATATCCGCCGATGCTGAGCGCCGTTTCCAGGTCTGGCCGCAGGATCTGGCGCGCCTGTTTGATCTGATGTGGGGCAAGACCCCGCCGCGACTTCCTCTCCCTCGACGCGTAGTCCGCTTCCCAGAAGCGGTGGAGGCGCCCAATGTATTGATCCATGCCCTGACGGAAGGTGCGCTTGTCGAGCAGCACCTCAGGAAGGAACTCGGTGCCGGAGGCGTCGAACCGCGTGAAGGGCATGACGACGCCGTATCCGAAGATTACGTCTTCGAATGCAGGATTTGCGTCGCAAAGTGATTTCCGGATCGCCATCAGAGCGGACTTGGACTGCGTCCAGGGATCCTCGCGCTTGGTGTAGCTCTGGAAGTCAGGACCTCCGAAATGCCACACGCCGTCCTCGCAGGAGACATGGCCGCCCTTAACTTCCAGCGAGAAGACACCGTGGCTCGACAGCACGACGATGTCGGCCTCGCCCCAAATCTTGGACTCATGATGCGGCAGCCCAAGCGAGTGGAGCATGATCCAGTCTGCGGGAAGCTCCCTTCCCAGCTTCTCATAGACTATGCGCTCACCATTTGGGCACTTCTTGGGAACGTCCGGGATCAGGATCGCCATGCGTCACGCTCCCGATCGCCGAAAAATCCTTCAAACTCGCCCGCCGCGTCACCCACGAGCATCGTCCTGTCGAGTTCGCGGTTGAACTTCTCGCAGGCCGTCTCCGGAAGGAGCAGGCAGCTGTGACACGCCGCACCGCTCACACGCTCGCCGGCCAGCGAGGGCTCGGTCTCGAGGCAGACGGGATCGCTCCCGCACCATCCCGCGCCCTCGAGGGTGCGCATGACGATCGGTTCAAGTAGCTCGGGGCTGGCGAGACGGACCAAACCTCCGAGGCTTCCCTCCGAATCCGGGGAGCCGGTGTAGATGAGCACCCCATTCATAGCCGGCGCCTCGTTCGTCTGCTCGGCCACGTAGAGGCGCTCGCGAAGCGCAGAGGAGGAATAGCCGCACTCGATCGAGATCTGCCGGATGAGCGCGTGGGCGAAGCTGTGCACGAGTAGGAGCCGGGGAGTGATCCGGTAGTCACGAGTGTATCCGCGCCTGTTCGCGATCGCCTCGCTCTGCGTGTCGAGCTGAGCGGCGCGCGCCTGCACACCTGTATTGTGCTGGATCCAGTCGTCGAGCGCCTCGCCGGAGAAGCGCAAGAAGATCCCTTCGCCGCGGATCTCCGCGGCCGGCAGCCAGTTCTTCGGACTCCGGGAAAGCGGCGATACCGCTCCCTGCTGGATGGCTTCGGCCACGTTCTCAGCGGTGACCGGGTGCGGCTCGATCCGGGAGAAGCCAGCGATCGCCCGAACCTCGCGAAGCCTCGACACCGCGCCCACTAGGTCGAACCACTGCGACAGCGCTGCTGGCGGGCCCCAGACCTCGTTCATGAACTGGGGAACGACACCCGCGATGACCGGGTCGTCGCGATCCTCGCACAGTGCCGCATACTCCTCGGCACGGGCGATCCGCTCGGTAAGGTGCTCGTGACCCGTCTCCAGCGCGCGTGTCGCGTGCCATGCCGAGATGAGCGGCTCTACTGAGATTCCGTATTGTCGCGCGTGACCTTCGAGGACGGCCGGGATCGTCGAGGGTGGGACGGCGTCGAGAGTGGTCCGGATCTCCTGGATGATCTGCATGGCCGCCTCGGATGCCGGCGGTATCGAGAGCGATGAGCAGACGACCGGGAAGTGTACGTTCGACGCGCCGCGCTGAAGGACGCGCACGTCCTCGCGACAACCTTCCTGGCGATCGCGTAGCCAGGGTCTGAACCCGCTGCAGTCATAGCCCCGCATGGCGTCGCGGCTGAATGCGCTGCCAAGCGATTCCGACGTCTGGCGGTCCCCGGTCCTGCACGAGTTGCAGACGACATAGAGGTCGGCGAGCGACGCCGACTGCCCGTGGGACCTGAGATACAGGCTGGGTGTCTCGCAGACGCCGGCCTCCCTCGATCGGTGCGCCCACCACTCCCACGGGAAGTCGCTGAGGTGGCCACGCCCGCACGCCACGACGAAGCGGACCGGGGTCGTATGCACTTTCGCGCCCGAGTGGGCGAGACAGGTCAGCCGGCTACCGTCGTCCGCCAGTTCGAATGGGGCGCTCTCCTTTCCGATCCGGTGGCATTTCGGACATTCGTGCCACTCGGGGAAGCGGACAGTCGGCACCGTCGACCTCGCGCTCACCATTCGGCTGTTGGGTACCTGCTTTGCCACTGGCCCGAGGCGGAACTGCGAGACGCCGAGCATCGCCTCGAGCCGCGGCTCGCCGATGGTCAGCGATGGCAGTCGGGTGGAGTATTCCCAGTCCTCAAGTCCCATCGGCATAAACGACCCCTTCTCGAGGTCAACGATCGCACCGATCCCGTAGGTCGAGATCAGCTGTGAGCGACGAACCGTGCCGACCGGCTCGATCGGATCGGAAACGGCGCCTGTGCTCGTTCTGGCCTGTCGTGCCATCTATCGAGCTCCGAACGTCTTGAGGCTGAAGGCGGTGGACGGTTCGACCTCGCGGAGCGAGTTCGGGGTTGGCCAGGCGAGACCGGTGGGTCGCGCGCCGTCCTCGGCAGATGTCATCAGGTGCGGAAGCGTCGCGCCAAATGGGGCTTTCCGCTCCCAGTAGAGGAACTTCCTGCCGGCCGCCCTGGCGTCGCTGCTGCGCTGCGCCCATTCGCGCACCAGAGCTCGGAGTTCGAGAGCGGTGTCGGCGGCTTCGATGCCAGCCGACGAGCTGTCTGCCCGCCGTAGGATCGCCGCGACCAGTTGCTGGACCTCGCGGTCGGCCGCGTCGAAATCCAGCGCGTCGCCATCGTCGTCCATGTCGGCCACGAGGTGCCGCACCGTTGCCGCGAGCACCGCGTGCAACGCTTTGTCGCGCGCCCGAGGTGCCCACGGCGTGACGCTTGTCGCCTCGACGTTGCGGTAGAGTGCCGAATGGTAGGCGTTGAAGTGCTCGAAGTGCGAGACGTCGCGCGGCCTCCCGAAGTTGTAGAGGGTTACGACGAGACCGGGCAGCCCGCGACCGACGCGGCTGCTCGCCTGGATGTATTCGGCGGTGGACTTCGGCTGGCCGTTCACGACCATCAGCCCTAGCCGCGGCACGTCCACGCCAACCGAGATCATGTTCGACGCCAACACGGTATCCTCCGGTGTGGGCGCGAAAGGATCCTCGATCACCTGCCACGCGTCGACCGCGAGCCTTGCCAGCTTCTCAGGCAGCTCGCGCGACGGCACACGGCTGCTGAGCTCCACCGGCTCGTGCTCGAGGAGCCGGGCAGGCCCAGCTCCGAGCCGGCCGGAGACGAAAGTCATCTGCCTGGGAACGTCGTCCTGCATCAGGACGTAGGCGCCGCCGAGTTCCCTCAGGCTGTTGAAGTAGAGCACACAGGTCCAGTAGGGGTCGAGCGCGAGCGGTGCCGCGCCACGGTGCCGCTGGACGTCCGCCGACTGGAGCAGCGCCGCCGCGAGGGCCTGGAGGGCGAACTTGGGGCTTCGCCCGGCGGAACTTACGCCGCAGTATAGCCGGTCCGGACCGGTGTCATCAGTGACCGCGAAGAACGAATCCCCCGCGTCGAAGCCGGCCGGAGGAAACTGGAGCACCGTCCGGTCGAACAGCGCCAGCACCTGACGTTCAGCTTGGCCGATCGTCGCCGTCGATCCAATCACTTTCGGACGGCGGCTTTCGCGGGTGCACAGCAGATCGATGACGGTCTCGTATAGCCCGGCCATCGATCCAAGCGGTCCCGAGATGAGGTGGAGTTCGTCCTGGATGATAAGCCCCGGGGGCAGGCCTCCGTCGAGCGCGAACAGTGACCGGATATCCTTGCGCTTCGGCAGCTGCGCGAACTTGTCGACGGTGCCGATGAGCAGCGACGGGGGGCGAAGGTATATGAACTCGTCGACCGTCACGACGGGTATGGCATGGCCCCACGTCTCGCACGACGTGTTCGCGCAGCGGATATCGACCGCTGATCCGTCCTGCGACATGGAGTAGGAGGACGCGGGCAGGTTCTGACCGCAGACGGGGCATTCCAGCAGCTGTCGCGGGGTCGAGCGGGGAGCGAGGCCGTCCCGCTCCTCGTCGATTGCGTTCCTGGCCTTCTCACCGCGGTTCGGGGTGGCTTCGTCTCCGACATATAGCCCGAGCGAGATGGACGCGTCGCCGAGGTCGCTGCGTTCACGCCGCAGCGCCTCGCACGCGCAGATGAGCGAAGCGGCGCGTTGGAACTGTTGGACCGTCAGGAGCCGCAGCGTGTAGCGCATGAGAACGTCGACCCCCCCTTCCGAGCGGCGGCACTCGTCGGTCAGCCTGCGTAGCATGATCTCGAAGGCCGTGAGGGCGAGGTAGGCCTCGGTCTTACCGCCGCCGGTCGGGAACCAGAGGAGGTCAACGCAGTCGCGCTGCGCCTCCTCGTCGTCGCCGTTGACGAGGCCAGGCATGACGAGGAGGAAATAGGCCAACTGGAAGGGCCGCCACCGCAGCGGTCCCTGCCTCTCCCGCTTGACGGCGTAGTTAGACTGTCGGTCCATCGCGGCGTTGGCCAGTACGAACGCCGTCCAGGCGTGATCATCGGACGACAGCAGCTGCGCGCCCAACAGCATCCGGCACGACGCGGAACGGCAGAGCGCGAGATTGCGGTCCGCCGCCCGGCGGAGCTCGCCGTCGAATTGATCGAGACTGTCCTGCAGCGAGTGCTCGATCCAGCTCTCGTATGTCGCGACGAAGTCGACCAGGGCGCCCGTGATCTCGTCGCGAGCGTCCTCGCGTGCCAGCCATGCCGCCTCGAGCGCACGCGGACGGCTGATCCTGAAAGCCCCCAGCATCGGATGGCCTTCGGCGCTCATCCCCTTAACGTTCGTGCGGGGGAGCCATGTGCTTCGAACCGTGGTGGCGCGCCGGTCCTGGACGCCGTCCCACTCTGCGGAGACGCCGTGGCCGACGGCGAACTCGAGCACGTGCCGGTAGAGCAGGGCGGCGGACCTCGCGTCGTCATCACCACTCACCAGTGCCGGTATGTGGCGTGGAAGCACGCTTCGCGCCTCGGCGACCGAGTTGACGATGATCTCGGTCTGAAACAGGCAGAGCTCATCGCGGTGTCGGTCGTCGGCGTCCTGCGCCGCGTTGATCATCGTGACCGTGATAATCTGCTGTTCGCCGTGGAAGCGTCGCCGAATGTGGATGCGCAGTTCGGGGTCCGCCACCGCATTGCCCTCGCGGTCCTCGAACCCGCTGACATCCCACGCGCCCGGTTCGCCTGGAATGATGGAGAACGAGTAGCCGAGTTCGACCCGTGACCAAGCCCGCCGGGCCCGCCCAACCTCTTCCGCCGGAGGGACCTCAATGGTGTGGTAGCGGGCCGTGGTTCCGAGGGAAATGCGTAGGGTCGCGCTGGCGTCGGCGGCGAAGGTGAGGCCAATCGAGCACGGCCTGATGGATCGATATCCCGGAACGCCGGCATCCTCCTCGCCGTCTGTCGAGAACGACGCGCCGTCGCTCTCGTCGTCCTCGATCGCCGCGAGGCTTTCGCCCTCCGGCCAAAGGATGCCAGTCAGGTAGGTGTCGACGGGCGCGGAGTTGACGGTCTCGGCGGGATCGATTGGACCGAGCAGAAGGGCGCGGGTCGTCTCGAGCACGCCTGCTCGCACGGCCTCCTGCTCGGCGGCGCTGGCGCGCTGACGGGACGTGGTGGTCACTTGCTCCCCTTCGTCGACTTTCTCGGTTGGAAATCGCCTGTCCCGAAGACGCTCACTCCAAGCCAGAGACGGCTGTTGCTCTCGGGAGGATCGAGGCGGCGATCGACTTCGGATGTGATCGTGCCCACGCCCGAGATGCGCAGGTTGTAGATGCGCCAGGGAAGCCCGTATCCCTTGGGATGGAGGATGTGCAGCAGGTCGTATGTCAGTTCCTTGCTGGTAACGCCGAGCAGCCGGCCGGGCCCGCCGCCTTCCTCCTGCATGTGGATGAGCCAGCTGACGTTGCCCTCGACTGCGCGCTTGCACAGGATCACCTTGCGGCCCTCGAGGTCGCGGGCGTTCGCGAGCAGAAGGGACTGGAGCTCCTCGACCCCACCCTCGCCGTGAAGTTCGGGATCGACGAACCCAAGCGGATCGACGTCGCCCTTCTGCCCCATCTCAAGGTTTATCCAGCCGCCCCACCAGTGGCAGAGCCTCGTCCGGTCGTTCCTGAAGGTACGATGCGTCGGTGGCGTGTAGATCGCCGTGGATGGCGAGCGCCGCAGTCCCTTCGCCGCCCTGGTCATCGCGACGTAGGAGACATTCGCCTCCTCGTCTGGGCCGGTGCTTGTTTCGGCGTCTCCGCTTGGTTCCGATGCGCTCTCGAGGATCGTGACCACGTCGAACTCGCTGCCCTTCGACTGATGCACGGTCGTCACGATGAGTCCGTCGTCGACCAGCGGCTGATCGTCTGGGAAGACGTCAGGCCAGCTCAGCCTTGTCCGAAGCGAGGCGAGTTCGAAGGAGGTAGCGTCCGAAGTGCTTCCCGCGGCCTGGGCGAGCCGCGACCAAGCCGTGGCCGCGTCCGGAAGACCGACCTGGGCTTGCACATCCGGATCCCATATGGCGGTGAGATGCTGATAAATGCGGTCGAACTGTGATCTCGTCACCGAGCTCGAACGGATTGGGCGCAGCAGCGCGCCGATCCAGGCCGGAGGGAGCGTCGCGTAGCTGGCCGCGCGCATGCGGATCGGAACCCCGGGCGCATCGGGATCCCGCCCCATCAGTCGGGTCAGCACCCTCAGCGCCTCTCCGTTGGTCCGGGTGAGGATCGCGGTGCTACCCTGGCCCTTGAAGGCATCGATCGTCAGCTCCGAGGTCTCCGGAAGCTCAGCCACTGCGCGCTTCACGGCTTCGAGCTTCTCCGCCTCTGGCATGTCGCCGAGCAGTACGGTGCGGAGCCGGGCGGACATCTCCGCTATCGGTGGCGTGGAACGATGGTTGCGGGTGAGCCGGACGATATCAAGCTGCCGCCCGTAGGTGTCCACGATGCGACGCCAGTATTCAGCTGGTCCCGGGTAATAGCTGCCATCGGGTTTCTTCGCCGAAAAGCTGTAGATCGCTTGCGCCGGATCGCCTAGCACGGTGAACCCGAAGTCCGTGCGATCTGGCGGAGCGAGGAGATTCAGCAGTGCCAGGACGAGCTCACCTCTCACTCCCGGCAAATCCTGGAATTCATCCACGATCAGGTGGCGGCGGTTGCCGATGGCCTCGAGAACCGCGTCCCGCCCCTGGCCGGTGATAAAATCGGTGAGGGCGGCGATGTTCGCGTCATGCGTCCGGCGCAGCAAGTCCTCCGGTGTGCCGCCCATCAGCCTAAGGATCCTGAACGCCCAGGAGTCGAACGTCCGCACGGAGACGTGCTTGAGTTCCTCAACGATGTGCTCGTCCGTCTTGGCGACGGCGGTCATCCTCCTTGTCAGCGTCCGGACAGCTCCGCGCGAGAAACTGAGGACGAGGACTTGTGCGGGCGAGAGTTGGTTTCGCACCAATTCAGCCAGCCGAAGCGCCGCAATCTCCGTCTTGCCTGTTCCGGGGCCAGCCTCGACGAGCATTCGCGCGGTTGCGGGCGCGGCGAGGGCCCGCGCCCGCTCGCCACTGTC
>JBEVME010000042.1:0-15070 GCA_040508785.1 Sphingobium sp. | reverse complement strand
CGGACGCATTGACCATTCCCCCCGTGAATCAATCGACGTCAGAGGCTGTATCACACCATCCCCAGGCACGAAAATGCCCGGACCGCTTTTACGATCCGGGCATTCGCGGACGATTGCTCGTCTCCCCCTTGGTACTGTCTCTACCGCTACTCAGCCCCCTAAGCTCGAAGCGGGATCCAGTGTCCCTGAACCACGGCCTGTAACCTGTGCTTCGATGATCTGGCTAGGGGCCATGCCGCCCGCTGTCACGAGCTAAAGTCGGCCGACTGTGATTTTATGTCCGACGCTGTGGCGCATAAGCAACAATCTGAGCGCGCTTGCCGTGCGGCGACAGCCTGCTAGAGGGGCAGGATTGCCAGCGGAGGCCATTCGCGCCGTCATGATCCTTTCCCGTTACGAACGCATGATCGCCAAGCGTTACCTGCTGCCCGGCAAGGGTGAGGGGTTCATTTTCCTTGTCGCCGGGATCAGCCTCGTCGCCGTCATGCTGGGCGTGGCGGCGCTCATCATCGTCATGAGCGTGATGAACGGCTTTCGCGCGGAACTGTTCGACAAGATCGTGGGGCTGAACGGCCATGCCGTGGTGCAGGGCTACGGCGGGCGCCTGCCGGACTGGCAGTCCGTGCTGAAGGAGGCGCGCGCGACGCCCGGCGTCACCAGCGCCACCCCGCTGATCGAACAGCCCCTGCTCTCCACTTTCCAGGGGCGGGTCGAGGCGGTGCTCGTGCGCGGCATGACCGTGCCCGATATCCGCGACAATGCGACGCTGAAGGCCAAGGTGCTGGCCGGCAACCTCAACGCGCTGACGCCCGGTTCGGGCAAGGTGGCGATCGGATCGCGCCTTGCCGAGAATATGGGCATCCAGCTGGGCGACAGCATAACGATCATTAATCCTTCCGGGCGATCGACGCCGTTCGGCACCGTGCCGCGCCAGGTCGCCTATCAGGTCGCCGCCATCTTCGAGATCGGCATCTACGATTACGACAAGGCCTTCATCGTGATGCCGATGGAGGACGCACAAACCCTGCTGCTGCTGGGCGATGTGGTCGGCATGATCGAGGTCGAGACGACCGATGCCGATCGGGTCGGCCAGATCCTCCAGCCGCTGGCAGCCAAGGTGGCAGGCCGCGCGGTCGTCACCGACTGGCGCCAGATGAACGCATCCCTGTTCGAGGCGCTGGCGGTCGAACGGGTGGCCATGTTCGTCGTGCTGTCCATCATCGTGCTGGTCGCGGTGTTCAACATCCTGTCCTCGCTCATCATGCTGGTGCGCGCCAAGACGCGGGATATTGCGATCCTGCGCACCATGGGCGCATCGCGCGCCGGCCTTGTGCGCATCTTCATGACCGTGGGCGTGACGATCGGCGCTCTCGGCATGGGGGCGGGCATGATCCTTGGCTTCGTGTTCCTTTTCTTCCGCCAGAGCGTGGTGAACGGCATCCAGTTCATCACCGGACAAAATCTCTGGGACCCCTCGATCCGCTTCCTGACCGAGTTGCCGGCCAAGGCCGACCCGGTGGAAATCACCACCATCGGGGTCATGGCGCTGGTGTTCAGCTTCCTCGCCACGCTCTATCCGGCGTTCAAGGCCGCCAATACCGATCCCGTGCAGGTGCTGCGCTATGAGTGACATCCTGGCCGTCGCGGGCCTCAAGCGCAGCTTCACCCAGGGTGACGTCACGATCGATGTGCTGAACGGTGTCGACCTGGCGGTGGCGCCGGGGGAGATCGTCGCGTTGCTCGGGCCTTCGGGATCGGGGAAGTCGACGCTGCTCCAGGCTGTCGGCCTGCTGGAGGGCGGCTTCGAAGGATCGATCCGTATCGGCGGCGAGGAGGCGGCGCAGCTGGACAATGACGGCAGGACGCGGCTGCGGCGCGACGCGCTGGGCTTCGTCTACCAGTTCCACCATCTGCTGCCAGATTTCAACGCGGTCGAAAATGTCATCCTGCCGCAGGTCATCCGCGATGTGGAGATGGCGCCAGCCCGCGCGCGCGCCGAATCGCTGCTGACGTCGCTGGGACTGGGCCACCGGCTAGAGCATCGGCCGAGCCAGCTGTCAGGCGGGGAGCAGCAGCGGGTGGCGGTGGCGCGGGCGCTGGCCAACCAGCCAGCCCTTGTGCTGGCGGACGAACCCACCGGCAATCTGGACGAGCGCACGGCCGACACGGTGCTCGCCGAATTCCTGCGGCTTGTGCGGGGCGAAGGGTCTGCCGCGCTGGTCGCGACGCACAATGAGCGGCTGGCGCGAAAGATGGACCGCGTTATCCGCCTGCACGAAGGAAGGCTGGAAAGCCTCTAGGCGGCGGCCGAATCGACTTCGCGGCGCGTGGCCACCACGACCCGGTCGCGTCCCTCGGCCTTGGCTCGAAGCAATGCCGCGTCGGCGGTACGCGCGAGCATCTCGGCGCGGCCGTGGTCTGGACAGGCTGCCAGGCCGAAAGAGGCGGTTACCGGCCCAAGCTCCTTGCCGCGATGTTCCACCCTCAGATCGGCGATTCGTTGGCGGACCTGCTCCGCGCGAGCGAGCGCCCGGTCGAGGTCGAAGCCTGGCAGAAGTAGCACGAACTCCTCGCCGCCCATGCGGAAGGCAAAGCCGTCTTCGCGAAGCGACTCCCGCAATACGCTGCCCACCGCCCGCAACACCGCGTCGCCCGCGTCATGACCGAAACTGTCGTTGAACCGCTTGAAATGATCGACGTCCACGGCCAGGCAGGCGAGCGGCTGACCGCCGTGCTGCGCTTCGGACGCCTGCTCGGCGAATACCGCGTCGAAGCGGCGTCGGTTGGCCAGGCCCGTCAACGCATCGGCCATCGCCATGTCGCGCAGCGCATCGCGCAGGCGCAGATTGGCCAGCGCCAGGCTGATATTCTCCGCCAGCATCTCCAGATAGGTTTCCGTGCGCGCGCTCTGCTCGGGGGCCAGCCCGGCCGGCTGTTCGAAATAGAGCAGGCCGATGCTTTCGCCCTGCGCCGTCAGCGGGATGCAGATGCTGGCAACACCCGATGCGCCGTCCAGATGTTCGCACGGGATGTCGATCATTTCGGCGGCCGGCCTGTGCACTTGCCCACGCCGCAGCGCCCAGCAGGCGGACGGCGCAAATTCGATGCGCGACTGCACCGGGTCAAGCCAGGTGCAGGCTTGCTCGATCGCGTTGCGCCGGCTGTCGTGGATGTAGAGCCTACCGGGAAAGGCGGGCGCGATCTCGGGCGCGAACCGACCCACGACTTCGATCAGGTCGCGTGTGCTGTCGCAGCCCTGCAGGCGCTGCGTCATGCGCGACAGCAGGTCCCGCATCGCCCGGTCGGCGTCGCGCTCCTTTTCAAGCCGCTGCCGCTCCAGTCCATTCTCGCGGAATATCCGGATCGCCTGCGCCATGTCGCCGATTTCGTCTACCTGACGGAAATCGGGCGGGATAGCTGCATAATCCTGCGCCGCCAGCCGGGTGACGACATCGCTCAGCCGTACCACGGGTCGCAGGATGCGCTGCCTGAGGATGAAAAACAGGACGCCCAGGAACAGCAGCGCGGTGGCACCGAGCATCATTTCCGACATGCCGCGCCACATGCGCGCGGTCTCGGTCGCGCGCGCGACCGTCTGCGCCGTGCGCTGGTCGAGCATATATTGGAATTTGCCGATCTGGGCGGCGACACGATCCAGTTCCCGGCCATATTCGTCGCCGAACAATATCGTCCGCGCGGTCCGCTCGTCGCCGGCGCGCGCTGCTGCGATCGCGGCTGCCTGCTCATCCTCCAGCGCGTCGGTCCAGTGCAGTGCCTCGCGCAACGCGATCAATTCGCTGTCCGTCGCGCCAACATCGCGCAGCCGTTTGAGTCGCCCCTCGAGAGCCTGCAGGACGCTCTTTTCCCGATCATGGACGATCAGGTGAGCCGGATCGCCGGTAATTACGAAATCGCGCGCCTGTTCGGTCTGGCGATACACATCCTCTTCCAGCGTGGCGGTCAGCTGATCGAAGGTCGCGCGCTGGGCTACCGCGGCCCGCTCGCGCTGCTCCGCGTTCGACGCCAGCAACATGGTGGTTCCGGATGCAAGGGTGAGCGCTACGGTCGCGCCGTAGGCCCAATTGGTGATCGTTGATAAGCGCATGGGAGCTACCCTAGCGGCGTCAGGTTGGCGACTCCTTAACCACCCCGCCCAGGCGGAGGATCAGGCCAGCAGGCGGGCCGGCACGCGGGTTTGGGCTAGGCGCGAATCGGATGGCGGCTTAGACTGCGCCGATGCCCCATGCTTCTTTCGTGCCGCTACGCATCTTTTCATCCTATACGATGCTGGAAGGCGCGATCGATCCCAAGAAGATCGCCAAGCAGGCCCGGTCTCTGGGCTTTCCGGCAGCCGCCATCACCGATCGCAACGGTTTGTATGGCGCCATGGCCTTTTCGGATGCCTGCCGGGAACAGGGCGTGCAGCCGATTATCGGCACGATGCTGGGGATATTGCGACCGGGCACCCCGTCCGGCGCCGGATCGATGCACGACTGGCTCGCACTCTACGCGCAGGACGAGACTGGCTACGACAATCTGTGCGCGCTCGTATCGTCTGCGCATCTCGATCGTCCGGTGGAGGACGTGCCACACGTCACGCTGGAGGCACTGGCCGGGCGTACCGAGGGGCTGATCGCGCTGACGGCGGCGGGCGAGGGCGCGCTTGTGCGCCTGCTCGCCGACGATCAGGTGGAGGCGGCACTCGCCTATGCCGACAGGTTGCAGGCCCTGTTCCCCGATCGCCTCTATGTCGAGATCAGCCGCCGGCTCGATCCGGGCGAGGGCAGGGCAGAGGGCAGGCTGCTCGACCTTGCCTATGACCGCAACCTGCCGCTGGTGGCGACGAACCCGGCCTGCTTTGCCGAGCCGCATTTCCACGAAGCGCATGACGTGATGCTTTGCATTGCCGAAGGCGCCTATGTCGAGACCGCCGACCGCCGCACCAGTTCGCCCGACGCCTGGATCAAGCCGGCGGCCGAAATGCGTCGCCTGTTCGACGATTTGCCTGAAGCCTTGGCTAATACGCTGGTCGTCGCGCAGCGCTGCGCGGTCGCCGCTCCCCGGCGCAAGCCCATCCTCCCCAGCCTGGCGGGCGATATTGCTGGCGAGGCGCGGATGCTCCGTGAGCAGGCGGCCGCAGGACTGGAAGCGAGGCTCGACCGGGCCGGCATCGTGGGCGCCGACGCCCGGCGGCCCTATCATGAGCGTTTGGCATTCGAGACCGACGTCATCATCCAGATGGGCTTTCCCGGCTATTTCCTTATCGTTGCCGACTTCATCCGATGGGCGAAGGAGCAGGGCATTCCGGTGGGGCCGGGGCGGGGCTCGGGCGCGGGTTCGGTGGTCGCCTGGGCTCTCACCATCACCGATCTCGACCCGCTCCAGCTCGGCCTGCTGTTCGAACGCTTCCTCAATCCAGAGCGCGTTTCGATGCCCGACTTCGACATCGACTTCTGTGAAACCCGGCGTGGCGAGGTGATCCGCTACGTCCAGCAGAAATACGGCACCGATCATGTGGCGCAGATCATCACCTTCGGAAAGCTGAAGGCCCGCGCGGTGCTCAAGGATACGGGGCGCGTGCTGCAGATGAGCTATGGCCAGGTCGACCGCCTGGCGAAGCTCGTTCCCAATCACCCGACCGATCCCTGGACGCTCGAGCGGACGCTGCAGAAGGGCGGCATCGCCGAATTCCGCTACGAATATGAGAATGATCCCCAGGTCCGCCGCCTGATCGACTATGCGATGAAGCTTGAAGGGTTTCCGCGTCACAGCTCCACGCACGCGGCCGGCGTGGTGATCGGCGACCGACCGCTTCAACAGCTGGTGCCGCTCTACCGAGACCCGCGATCGGACATGCCGGTCACCCAGTTCGACATGAAATATGTCGAAGGGGCGGGTCTCGTGAAGTTCGACTTTCTCGGCCTCAAGACCCTGTCGGTCCTGCAGAAAGCCGTGCAGCTGCTCGCCGAGCGTGGCATCGGCGTGGAGCTGGATACGCTGAGCTGGGACGATCCGGCAGTCTATGAGCTGCTCCAGCGCGGTGACACAGTCGGCGTGTTCCAGCTGGAATCGGAGGGGATGCGCAAGACGCTCGCCGCCGTGCGCCCGACGGGCTTCGGCGACATCATCGCGCTGGTCTCGCTCTACCGCCCAGGACCAATGGACAACATCCCGATGTTCGGTCGCCGCAAGAACGGGCAGGAGAGCATTGAATATCCTCACATATTGCTCAAGCCCATCCTCGAAGAAACCTATGGTATCTTCGTCTATCAGGAACAGGTGATGCAGGCCGCGCAGATCCTGGCCGGCTATTCGCTCGGCGATGCGGACCTTTTGCGCCGTGCGATGGGCAAGAAGGTCAAGGCGGAAATGGACGCGCAGCGCTCGCGCTTCGTGGACGGCTGCGCGGCGAACAGCGACATCCCGGCTGCCAAGGCCAATGAGCTGTTCGACTTGATCGACAAGTTCGCCGGCTACGGGTTCAACAAGAGCCACGCCGCGGCCTATGCGCTGCTTGCCTATCAGACCGCCTGGTTGAAGGCGCACTATCCCGCAGAGTTCTACGCCGCGTCGATGGCTTTCGACATCCATCTGACCGACAAGCTGACGGTCTTCGTGGACGACATGCGCCGAATGGGGCTGACCTGCCTGGCGCCGGACATCAATGCCAGCCTCGCTGATTTCACGGTCGAGCCCATCGACCATGAGGGCGGGGACCCGCGCCTGGGCTTTGCCGTGCGCTACGCCCTGGGCGGACTGAAGGGCGTTGGCGAAAGGGCCATGGAGCTGCTCGTGGCGGAACGCGACCGGGGCGGGCGCTTCACCAGCCTCGACGACTTTGCCGATCGCATCGAACCGCGAATGCTCAACCGCCGGCAAATGGAAAGCCTGGCAGCGGCGGGCGCGTTCGACGGCATTCATGCCGATCGGGCGGGCGTCCATGCCGCTGCGGAAACGATCCTCGCGGTTGCGTCCAGCGCCGCCGAAGCGCGCGAAAGCGGGCAGGGAGGGCTATTCGGCGACGTCGGCGCATCCCATGCCGATGTCCGCATACCGCCCCATCAAACCTGGTCGGTCGCGGATCGCATGGCGCAGGAAAAGGAGGCGTTCGGCTTCTATTTCTCGGCCCATCCGGTCGACCGCTATCGCCATCTCGCCGATGTGCGCGGGGCGCGCAGCTACGGCGCGATCTGCGCCAATCCACCCGCTTCGGTAGAGGGCCGTGCAACCGCCGTGATGGCCGCGATGGTCGAATCGCTGCGCTGGCGCGACACCAAGAGGGGCGCGCGTTATGCCGCCGCCACATTTTCGGACCAGAGTGGCCAGTTCCAGGCCAGCTGCTTCGACGAGGACGCCTGCAAGGCGCTGGAGGAACTGGCGCAGACTGGCGATTGCGCGCTGTTGATGGTCGAGCTGGACAGCCTGCCCGGCGAGGAGGCGCCCCGTGTCACCGTTCGGGGGATAGAGCCGTTCCATCTGGCCGCCAGCGCCGCGCGTATGCAACTGGTGGTCGACGCGGTCGACGCCGAAGCCTGCGATGCGCTTGCGTGCCTGCTTGCGCCGTCGCGCGGCGGCCGCAGCGAAGTGTTCCTGCGTGTGCCCGTCCCCCACGAACAGGCGGTCAGGCTTTTCCTGGGGGACAATTACCTGATCGGCGTCGATCAGGTCGATGCGATCGCCGTCATTCCCGGCCTGTCGATCCGGCAGTTCGAAAAGATGGACGCAAAGGCCGATGGCTACCGCGCCCGCAGCCGCCGGTCGGGAATGCGACTGGTAGGCTAGGCCGTTCAACTCCGGCCGATTTCCTCGGGCGGAACATAGAAGGGATCATGCGCGAAGGGCATGGGCGCCCCGTCGCGCAATGCCTGCATTATGTCGGCAAAGCCGGTGCGGCACCGGAAACCCAGTCGTTCGGCCGCCAGCGAAGGGTCATAGATCCGGCCGATGCTCGATGGCAGGACCCAGCCCCGCGCTGAGAACAGGGCCGGTGCGTCAGGGAAATGGCGCGCAATGACCCGCGCCGCATCGACCTTGAGCGCGGGCGCATCCGCGCGGATGAAGGGCGGTGTCGCCGACAGGATGAAGGTTCCGAAGCCGATTTGCGGGGCCTGCTCCAGCGCGCGGACATGCGCAGCGGCGGCATCTTCGACCGTCAGCCGGCGATGCAGGAATTCGACCGCCTTCCCGTTCTCGCCCTGCAGTGTGTCGATCGTATCGTCATCCTCGGGGAAAAAGCGTCCCGTCCGCAATATGATCGTCGCCAGCCCATGATCGCGCGCGTAAAGGCGGCAAAGTCCTTCGGCACTATGCTTGGTCACGCCATAGATGTTGCGCGGCTCGATCGGTCCGCTGGTCTCGTTCAGCCACGCCGCAGCGTTCCCAGCCTCGTCCCGGATCGATTGGCTGATCATCAGCGAGGTGGTGGAGGTGAATACGAAGCGGTCATGCCCGGCCAGCCGCGCGGCCTCCAGCAGGTTGAGCGTTCCCGTGACATTCGCGTCGATAAAGGCCTGCGCCGGATAGCGCGCGATGTCGGGCTTGTGCAGCGCGCCTGCATGGATCACCGCCTCCACGCCCAGGGCAAATGCGCGGTCGATCGCGGCCTTGTCCGCGACCGATCCGACGATATCGGTACCTGGGCCGGGCGCGACGTCCAGGCCGATCACCCGATGCCCGGCCTGAAGCAGCATCGGCCCAAGGAATCGACCGAGCCAGCCCGAAGATCCGGTGAGCAGCACGTTCATACGACGCGCTTATAGCGTCGGCACTCGCCTAGAACAGCCGCATCTGCGCCCCTTCGGGCGGACGGAACAGGTCGGTCCGCAGGGTCAGCCGCTCTCCGGTGAAGCCCGCCCGCTTCCGGGCTTTGAGGAAACGGGATCGGATCAGATCGGCCCATATGCCCTGGCCCCGCATCCGCGTGCCGAAATTCGGATCATTGTCGCGCCCGCCGCGCATGTCGCGGATGATCGCCATCACCTTGGCTGCGCGATCGGGATAATGGGCGTCCAGCCATGCCCGGAACAGGGGCGCCACTTCATAGGGCAGGCGAACGGGAATATAGCTCACCTCCCGCGCTCCGGCCTGCGCCGCGCATTCGACCAATGCTTCCATTTCATGGTCGGTAATTGCGGGAATGACCGGAGATATGCTCGCGATCACCGGTACACCCGCGTCTGTCAGGGCGCGTATCGCCGCCAGTCGCCGCTCCGGGTGCGGCGCGCGCGGCTCCAGCGTCCGTGCCACCTTCGGGTCGAGCGAGGTTACGGAGAGCATGACCGACACCAGCCGGTCGCGCGCCAGATCGGCCAGCAGGTCGATGTCGCGCAATATGCGATCCGACTTGGTGGTGATGAAGGCCGGATGACGGCATTCCACCAACACCTCCATCAGCGACCGGGTGATCCCCCAGTCTTTCTCGATCGGCTGATAGGGGTCCGTATTGGTCCCCATGGCAATCGGCTTGACGATATAATTGCGCCGCGCCAGTTCGACCCGCAGGAGCGCAGCCGCGTCAGGCTTCGCAAACAGCTTGGTTTCGAAATCCAGCCCCGGCGACAAGTCGTGAAAGGCATGGGTAGGCCGCGCGAAGCAATAGATGCACCCATGCTCGCAGCCGCGATAGGCATTGATCGACTGGTCGAACTTGACGTCGGGCGACGTGTTCGTGGTCAGGATCGTACGCGCGCGTTCCACCATGACTTCGGTGCGTCGCCTGGGAACAGGGCCGTCTATGTCCTTCGCCGCATCGAGCCAGTCGCCGTCCGCCTGCCTTTCGGGCAGGCTGAACCGCCGACTTTCGCTGTTGAGTGTAGCGCCTCGTCCCTTCTCGATCATGCCAAGAACATATGATGAACATATTGACATGTCCAGCCGCGCGTTGTTCGATGCCACCATTCACGGAGGGGAGAGCGGCGATGCGATATCTGATGGCGCTGTGCGGGATCATGTTGGGGCTGTTCGCGAGCCAGCCCGCGGCGGCGTCAGACAAAGATCCATGCGCTGCAGGCATGGTCTGCGCCAGCAAGCCCACCACCATCGTGGACGCTTTGCAGGCTGCAGGTTTCCGGGCGACCCTGTCCAAGGGCGAGGACGGCGATCCGAAGGTCGAGAGCTCGGCGGAGGGCTACAAGTTTAGCATATTCTTCTACGGCTGCCAGAAGGCCGAGCTATGCGATTCGCTTCAATTCTGGATCAGCTTCGCCGACGATGGCACCAACACCCCGGAACTGGCCAATAAATGGAACAACAAGCGCCGCTTCGGCCAGATGGCGGTGTCAGACGCCAAGTCGCTCTCCATGAGCTACGACGTCACGACCATGGGCGGCCTGCCCGCGAAGAATTTCGCCGACGTGATCGAATGGTGGGCCACGATGCTCGGGGAACTGGGCAAGTTTTTCAAGGAAAACGGACCGCCTGCCCCGGCCAAATAAGGTTCAGCGTTCGTTGAGGCGCGGCATCAGCTCGACGAAGTTGCACGGCCGGAACCGGCTGTCCAGCTGGCTCGACAAGATGCCGTCCCAGGCATCCTTCACTGCCCCGGTCGAGCCCGGCAGCGCGAATATATAGGTGCCCCGCGCAACACAGGCGGTGGCGCGCGACTGGATGGTCGATGTCCCGATCGTCTGATAGCTGAGCCAGCGAAACAGCTCGCCGAAGCCCGGTATTTCCTTGTCCTGCACTTGCGCCAGCGCTTCGGGAGTCACATCGCGCCCGGTGACACCGGTACCGCCCGTGGTGATGATGCAATCGACCTCCGCATCCTCGATCCATGCGTGCAGGCGCGCGACGATGGCCGCCTTCTCGTCGCGCTCGATGGATCTCGCGGCCAGCTCATGTCCGGCGGCTGTGATCCGTTCGGCCAAAATATCCCCGGAGCGGTCCTCCGCCAGGCTTCGGCTGTCCGACACGGTGAGCAGCGCGATCCGCACCGGGATGAAGGCGCGGCTGTCGTCGATAGACATCAGTCCCCGCCGCCCGACGTGGCCGGTGCGCCGCCCGCGCGGCTCAGTCGAACCATCCGCACGCCCTTGGCATTGGGGAAAGTGGGCCACATGCCTTGCGCCATGCCGGTCAGGCACTCCGCGCTACCCTTTGCCTGCAACTGGTACATCCAGTAGTTGCGCATGACGATGTTCACATAGGCGCGGGTCTCGTAATAGGGCAGGCTCTCGATGAAGAGCAGCGGATCGCCCTTGTCCTTGACCTCGTAGTTCCAGCGTTCGACCGGCAGCGGTCCGGCGTTATAAGCCGCCATCACCTTGGGCAACAGCCCGCCGGTCGCGCTCATGTCGCGCAGCGATTCCAGATAGCGCTGGCCATATTCCATATTGGTCGAAGGCACGAACAGCTGCGCCAGAGAGGTCATCCCGACATCGCCCGCCGTGCCCGGACGCACCTGCATTAGCCCGCGCGCGCCGGCGCTGCTGACGGCATCGGCGCGGAAGTTCGACTCCTGCAGGGTGTGCGCAAAGATCAGCGACGGATCGACCCGCCATCCGCCATCGGGGCGCCATGCCGGGGCCGGGAAGCGCGCGAAGCTCTCGGGCTGCTTGCCCGCCGGGCCATTATGCGCGAGCCACAGCTGCGTCGCAGGCAGGCTGAGCGCGCTGGTGAGGCGCAGCAGTGCATCATATTGCCCGCTGCCACCCAGCTTAGCCTGATAGCGCAGCACCTCGTCGGCACGCCCGTTCTCGCCAATCGCGGACAGCGCGACCGCCGCGCGGACATTGGGGCTGTCCTTCAATTGCTGCCAGTCGACAGCGCCGAAACGGGATGCCGTCGGCGCGCCGCCAGCGGCCATGCCCAGCGTCTCCCGAGCCAGCATGCCGTAAAATGTCTCTTCTGCGCGCGCCGCGGACTTCAGCAGAGTCTCGACCTTCGCAGGCTGGCCGCAAACCATATAAGCCCGCGCCGCCCAATAGGCGCCCGCAGCGCGCATGTCGGCATTGCTCGCCCTCGCCGCGACATTGGCGAAGGCCGGCGCGGCAGCCGTGCAATCATCCTGACGCCATGCCGCCAGGCCGCTCGTCCACCAGGCCTGCACGGCCCAGTCGCCGGCTGCGCCCGCCTCGATCGCGCGGGCGGCCATTCGGCGCGCATTGGCGTCGTCATTCTCGATATAATAGGCCCAGGCGACGCGCTGGCGTACTTCGGTCATTCCCTCCGGCGTCAGTCCCGCCTCGCCCGTCGCCAGCAGCGCTTCGGCGCTCGCCGGATCGTCCTTCTTCACATAGGCCTGGATCTTCGCGCCCAGTGCCTGCGCGAGCATGTCGGTCTTGTTGCCCGACACATATTCGCGACGCGGAGCGGAACCGAGCCACATCATCTTCTGCACCTGGGGCAGGGCTGGCAGCATGGTAGCGCCGCGCCTTTCCGCAAGCCGGGCGATCTGGTCGGCCTTGGGCAACCAGCTGGCCTTGTTGAGCAGGTCGAGCAGGTCGAACATCTCGACCTTGGGCGATCCATTGGCCAGATAAAGTTCGGCCAGGGCCAGCGGCCGCACCGCATCGCGTTCGTCCAGCGCGCCTATCAGGGTGCGGGCATCCGACCATTTCTGATCGCGCAATGCGCCAAAGATGGCCGTATAACGCAGCTTGTCGCCATCGCTCACCTGCTGGGGCAACGCTGGCGTGCTGGCGACTGTACCCGGCAGCAGGATCGCTTCGGTCGTTTCCGCAGCGGCGGGCATCGACGCCGCGCCGGTGATGGCAAGGGCGATACTGGCAATGGCAGAGGTCTTGGCGATCACCGATGCTGTTCCTCGATCAAATATGTCAGCGCGCGCCAGCATTCCGCTTTCGCCGCCGGCTGGCCGAGCAGCAGGCGCGGATGAAATGTGGCGATGGCAGGCACTGTGCCGCCATCATGGTTAAGAGTGCGTAAACCATCCTCGATACTGCCATCGCCCTGCGGAAGCAGCGCGCGCCCGGCGCGATCACCCAGCAGCAGGACCCGCGCGGGCCGCGCCAGCATGACGTAGCGGCGCATCCGGTCGGCGGCGCCGTCCAGGCTGGCCGCGTCGACCATCCCGCCCGGCGGTCGCGCGAAGAAGAGTGACGCCATGGCCGCATCGGCGCGCGCCACGCCGATCGCCCGCAGCATCGCATCGAGCAGTTCGCCAGCCTTGCCCGTGAACAGCGCACCCGCCGCCATGTCGGCCTGGTCGGGCATGTCGCTGACGATCAGCAGTGGCGTTCCTGCGTCGCCGATGGGCAGGATCGGCGCACCGGCCCAGATCCGCTCGGGCTGCGCCGGGTCGGCCAGGGCCCAGGCGCGGAACGCCTCAAGCGCAGCGGGCAGGGCGGATGGCGCGGGCAATTCCGCTTCGACGGATCGGGCGGACGGTGCGGCGACCGGGCGCAGCCAGTTGACCGGCGCTTCCCCGATGGCGCAATCCACGCCCGCGAGCGCCCACCACGCCATATAAGCGTCGGCAGCCGCCGCCATTTCCATCTGCATTGATCCCCGCATCGCATTCCCTTGGGCCAGAGGTTGACGAGGGGGTCAAGAATCTTCATCGCGCTCAATGACAAGACGGTAGGGTAGTGCGGCGATCGGATGGTCAAACAGGCCACGATCGCCCGATGGAGGAAGTGATGAGCGAACGGGAATCGATGCCCTATGACATCGTCATCGTCGGCGGCGGGCCGGCGGGACTGTCCGCGGCGATACGTTTGAAGCAGCTGGCGGATGCCGCGGGGCAGGAACTGGCCGTCTGTGTGCTTGAAAAGGGCTCGGAAATCGGCGCACATATCCTGTCGGGCGCGGTCATCGACCCCAGGGCGCTCGACGAGCTGTTCCCCGAATGGAAGGAGATGGGCTGTTCGCTGGCCGACGTGCCCGTCACCGACAATCAGCACTGGTTCCTGACCAAGACCGGCAAGATGGCCATGCCGCACATCATGACGCCGGGCTGGATGCACAATAAGGGCACATATACCGGATCGCTGGGCAACCTCTGCCGCTGGCTCGCGGAGCAGGCCGAGGGGCTGGGCGTCGAGATCTTCCCCGGCTTCGCGGCGGCCGAAATCCTCTATAACGAGGACGGCAGCGTGAAGGGCGTCGCCACCGGAGACATGGGCGTCGACCGAGAGGGCGCGCACAAGGGCGACTATCAGCCGGGGCTGGAGCTGCACGCCAAATATACCTTCTTCGCCGAGGGCGCGCGCGGGCACCTGACCAAGATATTGAAGCGCCAGTTCGCGCTGGACGCAGACAGCCAGCCGCAGGTCTATGGCATCGGCATGAAGGAGCTGTGGGACATCGATCCCGAGATGCACCAGCCGGGCCTAGTCATCCATTCGCAGGGCTGGCCGCTGACCGATGCCTATGGCGGCGGCTTCCTCTATCATCAGGCCAATGGCCAGGTGGCGTTGGGCTTCGTGGTGGGGCTGGGTTATCGCAACCCGCATCTCTATCCGTTCGAGGAGTTCCAGCGCTGGAAGCAGCACCCGGAAATCCGCAAATATTTGGAGAAGGGGCGCCGCGTTTCCTATGGAGCACGCGCGATTAACGAAGGCGGCTGGCAGTCGATCCCCAAGCTCGCCTTCCCCGGCGGCGCGCTGATTGGCTGCACCGCCGGCTTCGTCAACGTGCCTCGCATCAAGGGTACGCACACGGCGATGAAATCGGGCATGTTGGCTGCGGAAGTCGCGTTCGAGGCGCTCCAGAACGAGCGCGCCCGTGACGTGCTGGTCGATTATGAGGACCGTTTGCGGTCGAGCTGGATCGCGAAGGAATTACAGCTCGTCAAGAATGCCGAACCGCTGCTGTCCAAGTTCGGCGGCACCATCGGCACGCTGCTGGCGGGCGTCGACATGTGGATGCGTACGCTCAAGATCGGCCTGCCCTTCACGATGAAGCACAAGCCGGACAACGAGAAGATCTGGCATAAGGACGCCTGCGCCAAAATCGATTATCCCAAGCCCGACGGCGTGGTGAGTTTCGATCGCTTGTCGTCGGTGTTCCTGAGCAACACCAATCATGAAGAGGACCAGCCGGTCCATTTGCAGCTGAAGGATCCCGCGATCCCGATCAGCTACAATCTGCCCCTTTATGACGAGCCGGC
>JBEVME010000016.1:0-2895 GCA_040508785.1 Sphingobium sp. | reverse complement strand
AGCACATTGCGCAGGGTCAGCCGGGTCGCGATCGCGCGGTCGGGCGGGAAGAAATAGCCGGTCTCGACCAGCATCGCGTCGAGTTGCGCAAGCATGCCCTCCAGTTCCTCCTGCGGGGCAGGCTCGTGCAGTTCGGTGCGTGGCGGCTGGGCAAGGTCCACGCCTTTGGACCATTCATAGGCGCACAGGATCACCGCTTGCGCGAGATTGAGCGAGCCGAATTCCGGGTTGATCGGCACGGTCACGATGCTGCGGGCGAGCGCGACATCCTCCGTCTCCAGCCCCGATCGCTCCGGCCCGAAGACGAGCGCGCTGCGGCCGGTCTGGCCGTGGATTTCGCGCGCGGCTTCCTCCGGCGTCACGACCGGCTTGGTCACGCCCCGCTTGCGTACGGTGGTGGCATAGACATGGGCACAATCGGCCACCGCATCGGCCAGCGTGGGAAAGACCTGCGCCTGTTCCAGCACGATGTCGGCGCCCGCCGCCGCTGGCCCGGCATTGGGATTGGGCCAGCCGTCGCGCGGCGTGACGAGGCGCATCTCGACAAGGCCGAAATTCAGCATGGCGCGCGCGGCCTTGCCGATATTTTCGCCCAGTTGCGGGCGGACCAGCACGATCACGGGGGGAGGCGCAATGCTCATTCGCCACTCACCTCGCGGATGGAGCCAGCAAATTCCTCGAAATCGCGGGCCTCGGTGAAATCCTTGTAGACGGAAGCGAAGCGGATATAGGCCACGCTGTCCAGTGTCTTCAGCCCCTCCATCGCCAGTTCGCCGATGCGCTGCGAGGGAATGTCGCCGTCGCCCGTGGTCTCGATCTGGCGCTGGATGCCGGAGACCAGCCGTTCGATCCGTACCGGGTCGATGGCGCGCTTGCGGCAGGCGAGAGTGATGGAATGCTCCAGCTTTTCCCGGTCGAACGGCTCCGACCGCCCTTCCGATTTCACAACCATGATTTCGCGCAGCTGGATGCGTTCGAACGTGGTGAAGCGACCGGCGCAGCCCTCGCACTGGCGGCGGCGGCGGATGGCGGCATTGTCCTCGGTCGGACGGCTGTCCTTCACCTGACTATTGTCGTGGCCGCAAAAGGGGCAGCGCATCCGGGGTCACTTTCCTGCTACCGGGGCCGGTCGTCGCGGCCCCGGTGCATCTATGTCAGTAAATGGGGAAACGTGTCGTCAGCGCCGCCACCTTGTCGCGCACGCGCTGCTCGACCTGGCCGTCGCCTTCCTCGCCGTTGCGCTTGATGCCCTCGACCACTTCCGCGATCAGCCCGGCGATCTCGCGAAACTCCGCCTCGCCGAAACCGCGCGTGGTGCCCGCAGGCGTGCCGAGGCGGATGCCCGACGTCACGAAGGGCGAGCGGGTGTCGAATGGAATGCCATTCTTGTTGCAGGTCAGCCATGCGCGATCCAGCGCCTTTTCCGCCGCCTTGCCGGTGGCATCCTTGGGCGTCAGGTCGACCAGCATCAGATGATTGTCGGTGCCGCCCGAGACGATGTTGAGGCCGGTGTCGGAGAGAGCGGACGCCAGCGCGCGGGCATTGGCGACGACCTGATGGGCATAGGTCTTGAACTCGGGGCGCAGCGCCTCGGCAAAGGCGACTGCCTTGGCCGCGACGATGTGCATCAGCGGGCCACCCTGCATGCCGGGAAACACTGCCGAGTTGACCTTCTTGGCGATCGCCTCGTCATTGGTCAGGATGATGCCGGAGCGGGGGCCGCGCAGCGTCTTGTGCGTGGTCGTAGTCGCGACATGGGCGTGCGGGAAGGGCGAGGGATGCGCGCCGCCAGCGACCAGGCCGCCGAAGTGCGACATGTCGACCATCAGATAGGCGCCGACTTCATCGGCGATCTCGCGGAACCGGGGGAAATCCCAGATGCGGCTGTAGGCGGTGCCGCCCGCGATGATGAGCTTGGGCTTATTCTCCCGCGCGATGCGGGCGACCTCGTCCATGTCGATCAGATGATCGTCGGCACGTACCCCATAAGCGACGGGCTTGAACCACTTGCCCGACATGTTGACGGGCGACCCGTGCGTCAGATGTCCGCCCGAATTGAGGTCGAGGCCCATGAATGTGTCGCCAGGCTGGAGCAGGGCGAGGAAAACCGCCTGATTCATCTGGCTGCCCGAATTGGGCTGCACATTGGCGAAGTCGCAGCCGAACAACTGCTTTGCGCGCTCGATGGCCAGCGTCTCGACCACATCGGCATATTCGCAGCCGCCATAATAGCGCTTGCCCGGATAGCCCTCGGCATATTTGTTGGTGAAGATGGAGCCTGCGGCCTCCAGTACGGCCTTCGACACGATATTCTCTGACGCGATCAGCTCGATCTTGTTTTGCTGGCGCTTGAGCTCGCGCGCGATGGCGTCCGCGACTTCGGGATCGGCGGACAGGAGGTCGGCGGAGAAAAAGCCGGTCTGCGTCGTCTGGGCGGCGGCGGTGGTGGCCATGATCGTCGATCCTTTCAGGCGCTGGTGGCGGAAACGGGAGGATTGGAAAGCTTGTCCACGCGGCGGGCGTGGCGGTCGCCGCCGAAATCGGTGGCGAGAAATGCAGTGAGAATCGCCTTGGCCATGTCCGGCCCGATCAGGCGGGCGCCCATGGCGACGACATTGGCGTCATTATGCTCGCGGCTGAGCGCGGCGGACAGTGGCTCCGACACCAGTGCGCAGCGGACGGCGGGGTTGCGATTGACCGCGATGGAGATGCCGATCCCCGACCCGCACAACGCCACACCCTTGTCCGCCCGCCCATCGGCTACGGCGGCGGCCAATTTGTATCCATAATCGGGATAATCGACGCTGGTCGTGTCGTGGGGGCCGAGGTCATCGACCGCATGGCCCTGTTCGGCGAGCCAGTGGGCAAGATCGGCTTTCAATGCCACGGCGGCAT
>JBEVME010000015.1:0-11756 GCA_040508785.1 Sphingobium sp. | reverse complement strand
CATTCGATAGCGCGTCGCCGCAGGGACTGGCCCTTAGAACCGATACCCAAAGAACACATGCCACGACTTATAGTCGCTGCCGATCCGACCCATCGCGCCGATGCGCATCACTTCATGGCTGTTGCGCGCCGAGTCCTCGCGAGAGCGAATGCCCAATGAGACCGATCCTTCGTGCAGGCTCTTGGCATAGAGCTTGTCGCCCGTGAAATAAGTGTGGACATAGCTGCCCCGCACCGATGCTGCGCGGCCCATCAGCCGGCCGTTGAGCGGCAGTTCATAGGCGGCGCCGTTGCGGAAGACGGCGTTGCTGGTGTTGGCGTCGATCTTCTTGCCGTCGAACTCGATGCGGGTCACCTTGGTCCAGCCGATCATGTTGCCAATCGTCATCACGCCGCGACCCAGCAGATTGCCGAAGGTCAGCCGGCTGGCGAGAGAGGCGTTGAACATCTGGCCGTCGATCCGGTTCTGCTTGGCATCGACGAAGCCATAGGCGACGCGCGGCTCCAGCGCCCAGCTGCTGCTGATCGGATAGTGCAGGCCGAGCGAGGCATAGCCGCGATAGCGCGTGACGCTCCTGAAATCCTCGATCGTGACCGGCACGTCGAGCAGGATGCGCGCCCGGCTGCCTTCCGACAGGCGCCAGCTTTTTGAAATGTTCGCATCATATTGCGTGCCCCAATTGCCCGCTTCCGACACGCGGCCGACCCGCAGGCCCACGCCCCACAGATCGTCGTTCAGGTCGAGGCTGGGCGTCTGGGCAAGGTCCAGCCCGGACGCCGCCATGTCGAACTGTAGCGAGCGGCTGTTGCCCACCAGCGGGTTTACCGCCGCCTGGCTGACCGAGCAGCCGTAAAGCGAAGTGCGAAACTGGTCGGCAGTGCGCACTGTCTGGCCATCGAAAAAGGTTACAGCGTCGTCAATAGGTGCGCCGGCAAGATATTGGAGGTAACGATTATAAGCTTGTGTGGGGGTGTCGCCGGCGAACTGGACGCCGTACGTATCGTCATAACCCGAACCAATCCCCTCATCGAAGCCTTCGCGCTCGTCCGGGTCAGGCGTATCGACGGACATGCATGGTATCGCCGCGCGAAATACGAAATAGTTGGGACCCGATGGGTCCTGATAAGCATCGAATGATCCGTCCTGCTGGCTTTCCCAGTAGTCGCCCTGGAGCACCGCGCCGTTGATATTGCTGTCGCTGGCGAAATAGCCGATCGCGTAGCGCGGAGCCCCTCCAGGAAGCGTCTGATTGAAATAGCTGGCATAGCGGCTCTGAATGACGTTCCAGGCGATGTGGGGCAGTTCGATGCTGGGGGCGGTCAATGTTTCACGATAGAGGATCGGGTCCGGACTGGCGATCCCGCTATTGTCCTGCAGATCGAGATAAGTCAGCACCTTGCCATAATCGGCCGCGCCGTCCTTGATCTCGCCCTGCTGCGCCGCGGCGGGCATGGCGATCACGATGGCTGCACCGGCCAGTGCGGCGCGAAGAATGTTCTTCCTCACAGAAATACCCCCGTCTTGCTGTTGCCTACCCATAGGCAACGCCCGATTCGGTATCAAATATGGTGCGCCGCCGCATACCCCGTTCGGGTTAGCTCATCGGAACATCCTGCTCAGGACGAGCCATGGCGCCCAGCATGGCGACCAGGTCGATCTGCCGGTTGATCCCGGTCTTGGCGAAAATCGACTTGAGGTGGGCGCGGACCGTTTCAAGCGAAATGCCGGTGGCGGTGGCGATCTCCTTCAGCGTGCGCCCCGCCACCAGCGCGTCGGCGATGCGCGCTTCAGCCGGGCTGAGATCGAACAGCGATTGCAGCAGTCCGGTGCCGGGCGTGCTGCGCCGTGCGGGATCGACCAGGATCAGGAAGGCGGCGACATTGGTGAAGATGTCGCGCGCATCGCCGCGCACCGGCACCATATGCAGCACCCGGAAGCCGCCATCCGCCAGGCGAATGCCAAGCGAGGCGCCGGGGCCTTGAAGCTGGGCGAGCCCCACGTCGAACTGTGCCTGCGCCGCCGGTGGCAGCCGCAGGAGGCCGCGCGTTCCCACGAAGCCCGTCATTTCCGCCTCGAAACCGGCATTGGCCATCTGGATATGGCCGCGCCCGTCCACGACCGCGCTCGCCATGCCGACCGTGCCAAGCGCTTCCATCGCCGACCGCATCCGCTCGAAATGAAAGCGCGCGCTCAGCATGGCCGATCGCGCGATGTGCGGCCGCAGGGCGTCGAGCGCGGGGATGGAGTGGCGCGCCTCGTCATGGCCGGGCAGGCCCTCCAGCGACAGCAGCAGGGCGTTGGACGGTGAATCATGGATCAGCGTGGCCGCTCCCACGGTGCAGTCGTGCGGTGTCAGCCAGCGGGTATAGATGGGCAGCGTTTCGATTTCGTCCAGCGTCACCAGGTCAAGGTCTGTCAAGAAGCCGGGATGGGGAGGGTGAGCGACCAGCCGCTCGACCCGGACATTCTGCCCGACCAGGTCTGTCTGCTCGAACAGCCGCACCGTCGCTTCGATCGCTGGTGAACAGATGGACCGCTGACTGGTCGGCGTGGCGCGGATCAACATCCCGCCCCTTGCGCGAAATTCCCGGCTGAGCCTGTCCAGAACGGCGCCCCAGCGTTCCGGCAGCACCGCCGCCTCGTAGATATCGTCAACCAGCATGATGTCGCCCCCACACCGGGCTAGCGGAAGCGCGCCGCTGCATTCCAGCGCTAAGCCGTTACGGATGCGCATCTTTCTACGACTGCGGCCTTTGCGCCACAACTGGCGGTTGCCCGATCGTCCGTTGCGCCTTAAGGGACGCCGCGTCCGCCTCGATTGCGGGCCGATGCCATTTGCGAAAGATCGTTACCGATGAGCCAGACCTCCGCTGCCCTGGGCCGGATCAAACCCTCTCCCACGCTTGCCATGACGGCGCGGGTCAATGCGCTCAAGGCGCAGGGCGTGGACGTGATCGGCCTGTCGGCGGGCGAACCGGATTTCGACACCCCCGATTTCGTCAAGGAAGCCGGCATCGCGGCGATCCGTGGCAACCAGACGCGCTATACCGACGTCGATGGCACAGCCGAGCTGAAGGATGCGGTGGCGTTCAAGTTCCAGCGCGACAACGGCCTTGCTTATGCGCGTAGCCAGATCAGCGTGAACTCCGGCGGCAAGCACACCCTGTTCAACGCGCTGCTGGCGACGGTCGAGGCCGGCGACGAGGTCATCATCCCGGCCCCCTATTGGGTGAGCTATCCCGACATCGTGAACTTCGCGGGCGGGACGCCGGTGTTCATCCAGGCGCCCGCGTCGCAGGCATACAAGATCCTGCCCGCGCAGCTGGACGCAGCGATCACGCCCCGCACGAAATGGGTCATGCTGAACTCGCCGTCCAACCCGTCGGGCGCCGCCTATTCGGCCGAGGAACTGAAGGCCCTGGGGGAGGTGCTGGCGCGCCACCCGCATGTACTCGTCATGACCGACGATATGTACGAGCATGTCTGGTACGCGCCCACGCCCTTCGCGACGATCGCCCAGATCTGCCCGGACCTGTTTCCCCGCACGCTGACGGTCAACGGCTGCTCCAAGGCTTTTTCCATGACCGGCTGGCGCATCGGTTTCGCCGGCGGGCCGGAATGGATCATCAAGGCGATGGGCAAGCTGCAATCGCAGTCGACCAGCAACCCCTGCTCGATCAGCCAGGCGGCGGCGGTCGCCGCGCTGACCGGGCCGCAGGACTTCCTGGAAGAACGCAACGACAAGTTCAAGGAAAGGCGCGACATGGTCGTGTCGATGCTGAACGACGCACCGGGGCTCGATTGCCCCACGCCCGAAGGCGCCTTCTACGTATATCCCGACGCCAGCGGCGTCATCGGCAAAACCACGCCCAAGGGCCAACTGATCGACAGCGACGAGGCTTTGATCGCCTATTTCCTCGACGATGCGAAGGTCGCGGCGGTGCACGGCGCCGCCTTCGGCCTCTCGCCCGCCTTCCGCATCAGCTATGCGACGTCGGACGAGCTGCTGAAGAAGGCCTGCACCCGCATCCAGGAAGCGTGCGCCGCGCTTCGATAGCGGGTACGCATCGGCCCGGCGGGCGAAAGTCGCCTTTTAGGAAACGGTTCTTTTCCCGCCAGACCGTCTTGTCCACGGAGCTGCGCGCCCTATATCACGTTGCAATTCGAAACCCGGTTTGATCTCGCATTGCCTGTTCTGGTTAACGCGAGGGCAATCCTCATCTGTTACAACCCACGGCTCGATCAAGGGAGCGAGCCATGTTGGGAAGAAGGAAAGACGCCATGCTGGCATTTCTGAAGTCCGACCTGTTTCTGCGCTTTCTGGGCGGATTCGTGCTTGGCACGGTTGGTGTCCTGGCGCTCGCTCCCGGCGATCCACCCGCGTTCAGCAGCACGGCACAGGCCGCGCCGATCGTCGACCGTGCGTCGCTCTGACGGCATAGCCATCGCCGTCCTGGCGGCGATCGCCGTCGCCTCACCCCTGCGCGCCGAGCGCGTGGTCAATGCGCCGGCCCCGGCCATCGATGCGGCGCCAACACGCAAGCTGGAGACCGCAGTTTTCGCGGGAGGCTGCTATTGGGGCGTGGAAGGCGTCTTTGCTCATGTGAAGGGCGTGCATCTCGTCAAATCGGGATTCGCCGGCGGGGCCAAGGGCGAGCGTGTCGATTATGAGGCCGTGAGCGGAGGCGATACCGGTTTTGCCGAGGCCGTGCGCGTCACCTATGACCCGGCGCAGGTGAGCTACGGCACACTGCTGCGCATCTTTTTCTCCGTCATCGCCGATCCGACCACGCTCGACTATCAGGGCCCCGATCATGGCAGCCAGTATCGCAGCGCGCTGTTCCCGCTGAACGCGGAGCAGGCAAGGGCGGCGAAGGCCTATCTCGCGCAGATCGGCAAGGCTGGACTGTGGGGCGGTCCCATCGTGACGCGGGTGGAGCCCTTTACCGGCTTCCAGGACGCCGCCGCCGACCACCAGGACTTCATGGTCAGGAACCCGCGCCATCCCTATATCCTGCGGTGGGATGCGCCCAAGCTGGCCGCGTTTAAGGCGATGTATCCGGCGCTGTATCGAGACAAGCCCGCCGCCTGATCGAAAGGTCAACGGGAAGCACTAACGAAAAGGGCGGCGCCTTCCGGCACCGCCCTTAAAAGCGCGCAACAGTCCGCGCCCTATTTCGGTGCCAGCACCATCAGCATCTGGCGGCCTTCCATGCGGGGATAGGCTTCGACCTTGGCGACCTCGGTCACATTTTCCGCCACCCGCTGGAGCAGGGCCATGCCTAGCTGCTGATGGCTGAGTTCGCGGCCGCGGAAACGCAGGGTGATCTTCACCTTGTCGCCATCGCCGATGAAATCATGGACCTTCTTCATCTTCGTATCATAATCATGATCGTCGATGTTCGGACGCATCTTGATCTCTTTGAGTTCCTGAGTCTTCTGCGTCTTGCGCGCGATATTGGCCTTTTTCTGGGCCTCATATTTGAACTTGCCGACGTCCAGGAACTTGCAGACCGGCGGATCGGCGTTGGGCGAGACTTCGACCAGGTCCAGGCCTACTTCGGCCGCCTGCTCGATCGCCTCCTGCGTAAACATCACGCCCAGATTTTCGCCTTCCTCGTCGATCACGCGCACCTTGGGCACGGTGATGAATTCATTGTAGCGAGGGCCGGATTTCGGCGGCGGCGCCAGCGGGCGGCGCATCATCGGGGGACGTATAGCAGACTCTCCTGTGGTCGTTGAAAACGAAAGGCTCTTAGCGGCTTTTGCACAAAGCCGAAAGGGGTCCGTAGTCCCGCATAGGCGGAATCACGAACCCTGTGGCATTGCTGCCTCAACGCATATCGGGCGCCAGCGCCTCTTTTGCAAGCCGTTCGATGACATCGTCGATCGATAGCATGGTCTGGCCCTCGCTGCCGAGCACACGCAGCGCGACCATGCCTTCCTCTGCCTCGCGTCGGCCGACGACCAGCAGGTTGGGCACCTTGGCGACGCTATGCTCGCGCACCTTGCGGTTGATCTTCTCGTTGCGCACGTCCAGCTCGGCGCGGATGCCGGCGGCGCGCAGCTTTTCCACGACCCGGGCCGCATAGTCGTCCGCATCGGAAACGATCGTCGCCACCACCGCCTGCACCGGCGCCAGCCACAGCGGGAAGCGTCCGGCATGATGCTCGATCAAAATGCCCAGGAACCGCTCAAACGTGCCTAGGATCGCGCGATGCAGCATGATCGGCCGGTGACGCTCGCCATCTTCGCCGACATAGCTGGCGTCCAGCCGCTCGGGCAGCACCGTGTCCGTCTGCAACGTCCCGCACTGCCAGGTCCGGCCGATCGCGTCGGTCAGGTGGAACTCCAGCTTCGGCGCGTAGAAGGCGCCTTCGCCCGGAAGCTCCTCCCAGCCATAGGCCTCGGTTGCGCGGCCTGCTTCGGCCACGGCGTCGCGCAAGGACTGCTCGGACCAGTCCCACATTTCATCGCTGCCGAAGCGCTTCTCGGGCCGGAGGGCCAGCTTGATCGCGTAGTTCTCGAAGCCCAGATCCTTGTAGATCACGTCGAGCAGGTCGCAGAAGGCCTTGACCTCCTCGACCAGCTGGTCCGCCCGCACGAAGATATGCGCGTCATCCTGCGTGAACTGCCGGACGCGCATGAGGCCGTGCAGCGCGCCATGCGCTTCGTTGCGATGGCAGCAGCCGAACTCGGCCAGCCGCAGCGGCAGGTCGCGGTACGACTTGATCCCCTGCCGGAAGATCAGCACATGCGCCGGGCAGTTCATGGGCTTGAGCGCCATCATGTCCGCCTCGCCCGACAGCACCGGGCCTTCGTCTTCCGTGTTCGGCACCTCGTCGGGCACCACGAACATATTCTCGCGATATTTGCCCCAATGGCCCGACTGCTCCCATTGGCGCGCGTCCATCAGCTGCGGCGTCTTGACCTCTTCATAGCCGGCCGCGTCGAGCCGGCGGCGCATATAGGCCTCCAGCTGGCGCCAGATGATATAGCCCTTGGGATGCCAGAAGACCGACCCCTGCGCCTCGGCCTGCAGGTGGAACAGGTCCATCTCCTGCCCGATCTTGCGATGGTCGCGCTTGGCGGCTTCCTCCAGGCGGGTCAGATGCTCGGCCAGCTGCTTTTTGTTGAGCCAGCCCGTGCCGTAGATGCGGCTCAGCATCGCGTTATTCTGGTCGCCGCGCCAATAGGCGCCCGAAACCCGCGTCAGCTTGAACGCCGCAGGGTCCAGCTTGCCGGTCGAAGCCAGATGCGGCCCGCGGCACATGTCGTACCAGCCCTCGCCCGAATGATAGACCGTCAGCGGCTCGTCGCCCGGCAGTTCTGCCGCCCATTCCGCCTTGAATGTCTCGCCTTGCGCACGCCACTGCGCGATCAGCGTTTCGCGGTCGATGACCTTGCGGATCAGCGGCTTGTCGGCCGCGATGATCGCGCGCATCTTCTCCTCGATCGCGGGCAGATCTTCATCCGTGAAGGGGCGATCGACAGGCGCGAAATCATAGTAGAAGCCGTCATCGGTGGACGGCCCGAAGGTGATCTGCGTGCCGGGAAACAGGGCCTGCACGGCTTCGGCGAGCACATGGGCAAAGTCGTGCCGCGCCAGTTCCAGCGCATCCTTCTCGTCCCGCGCCGTCACCAGCGCCAGCGCGCTGTCCTGATCCAGCGGGCGCATGATGTCGCGCAGCTCGCCGTCCACCCGCGCCGCGATCGCCGCCTTGGCCAGCCCCGGCCCGATCGCCGCCGCGATATCCGCCGGGGTAGTACCGGGCGCAACTTCGCGCACGGAACCGTCGGGGAGGGTGATCTTGAGCAGGACGGACACGGGATGATCTTTCGGCAGAGGAGCAGTGCGTCGGCGTCGGAATTTCGGCGCCTCCCCCTTAAATGGGCCGCATCGGCTGTCAAGGGAAGGGGGGCGCGCGGCAGGAGGGCGGCTGCGGTGACGGCCGACGTCGCCGCGCCGACGTCCGCCGCGCCGGCGTCACCCGCCTGGGCTCCATCGGCAACGAGCAATGTGGCCGCTTTTGAAGCGCTTTCCCGATCGGCCTTGACGCATCCGCCGCCACACTATTTGTTGGCGGCGGGGAATAGGGGGGATCGACATGGACGAGGATGAAATCGGCCGGGACGGCTTTGCGTTCAGCGGAAGCTGGCGCGCCTATGCGCCCATTGCCTTCACCAATCTGGCGCTGACGATCGTGACGCTGGGCATCTACCGCTTCTGGGCGACGACGCGGACGCGCAGATACCTGTGGGCGCATACCCGCTTCATCGACGACCAGCTGGAATGGACCGGTACCGGCAAGGAGCTGTTCATCGGCTTCCTGATGGTGCTGGTGCTGATCGGCGTCCCCTTCATGATCATCAACTTCGGCGCGCAGGCGCTGGTGTTGCAGGGACAGACGGGTCTGGCCGGGCTGCTGACCCTCGCCTCGTTCGTCACCATATTGTACATGATCGGCCTCGCCCGCTTCCGCGCGCTGCGCTATCGGTTGAGCCGCAGCTGGTGGCACGGCATCCGCGGCGGCAGCGACGATCAGGGTTTTGGCTACGGCTGTTCCTATCTCTGGAAGAGCGCGGTCGGATCGCTGGCGGCGGGGCTGATGATTCCCTGGTCGATGATGTCGCTGTGGAACGAGCGCTGGAACAAGATGAGCTTCGGGCCGCACATGTTCGAATCGGCCGGTGACTACCGGCCGGTGTTCAAGCGGTTTTTGCTATTCTATCTCTTCCCGTTCATCGTCTTCGCGGCAGGTGCCCTTTTCGCCGTCACGGCGGCGCAGATGCAACAGGGTGCCGTGAGTCCGCTCGCTCTCCTGGGCGGTGTGCTGTTCGTGCTCGCTATCTATGGCAGCCTCGGCCTCATCGCACTCGCCTTTTACGCCAAATTCTTCCGGGAGGCGGTGGACGGCCTGTCCCTCGCGGGCCTCAACTTCCACTTCTACGCCAAGACCAAGGAATGGCTGTTGCTGTTCCTCGGCGACATCGCGCTGGTCGTCTGCACGCTCGGCATCGGGTCGATCTTCCTGTCCTATCGCCACTGGAAATTCTTCGTCACGCATATGGGCTGTACCGGGGCGATCTACACCGATGAGCTGACCCAGTCGCAGACGAAGACCGCCCGCCATGGCGAGGGCTTGCTGGACGCCTTCGACGTCGGCGCGATTTAAGGATGACCTTGCCCAATTCCTCTCCTCGTCATTGGGCGGCTCAGGCCTGATGGAGGACTTCCGCTTCTGGCATTATGACGGAGAGAGCGCGGTGCGGCGCTCCGTGATCTTGCGCCTCCTGGGCGACGGCTTCATGCCCGAAGACCCGGACAGCGGCTGGAGCGGTGACCCGGTTCGCTGGGACAGGCTGACCGTCGTCGGCCGCGAGGGCGATCGGTCCGCCTATGGTCACAGGGAGCGTCCCGGCTGGCGCATCGGCTTTTCGGGCGAGGCGCCGGACAGCATCGCCCGGCACCTGCCAGCGCCGGAACGCTACGGCCGCTGGGTCGACCGGATCGGCTTCTGGCCGGCGGCGGGGGCGTTCACGCTGGCCGCTGCCGCTGTGGTCTTCGTCGTGCTGCAGGTGCCCGACTGGCTGGCACCGCTGATCCCGTCCAGCTGGGAAGACAGGATGGGTGACGCGATGGTCGGCGATTTCGGCGGCCGTTTCTGCTCGACCCCGGCGGGCGATGCCGCGCTGGTAGCGCTGGTGCGCAAGGTCGATCCGCAGGGCGAGGCGCGCGACGTCGCACTGGCCAACATCCCGATCGTCAATGCCGTGACCCTGCCGGGCGGGCGCATCATCCTGTTCGACGGCCTGATCCAGCAGGCGAAATCGCCCGACGAGGTCGCCGGGGTGCTGGGCCACGAACTCGGCCATGTGCGTCATCGCGACACGCTGACCGGCCTGCTGCGCCAATTGGGGCTCACCGCAGTGCTCGGCAGCTTCGGCGGCAATGCGGGCGGCTATCTCAACGGAGTGCTGTCGCTCAGCTACGGTCGCAAGGCGGAGTCATCGGCAGACGGCGTCGCCATCGAACAGATGCGCGGCGCTGCCATCTCGCCCCTGCCGACGGCGGGCTTCTTCGCGCGGCTCGGTGGCGAGGAAGAGGGCGGAACCGGCGCGCAGACGATGACCTGGCTGTCGTCGCACCCGCTCTCCACCGAACGGCGCAAGCGGTTCGAGGCGGCGGTAGCGAAGGGGCAGGACTATCGGCCGGCGCTGGATCCGGCGCAATGGCAGGCGCTGCGCCGGTCGTGCAAGGCCGATCCGGACGTCGCCAAACCCTGGGGCCGGGGGATGTAGGGCAAATGCGCCGGATTGCCGGCGTCAGACGACTATCAGCCGCGCTGCATCATCGGTACCTTGTAGAAAGGCGATCGGCCCTGACACCCCGACGCCCTCGGGCAAATTCTCCGCCGACAGGCCACATAGCGTCAGGCCGCTCTGACAGGCGGAAACAGTCACGCCCAATTCACATGCATCCTTGATCAGCGCCGCCAACGCCGGCAATCCAGCCGCCCGATGCGCCTCGTCCAGCGGGGCCTGGATCGGCATTTGCAGCATTGCCACCGCGTCCAGTTGCAGGAACAGGCTCGCCTTGCCGCCCAGTGCCGCTTGACTGGCCGCCATTACCAATGCCCCCCGCAAGCGCTCCGTGGCGGCGGTGACAACGATGATTTTCAGTTCTCGCACAACTGCCTGGCACAGGTGGAACAGGCGGGGTCCTTGGGCAAAGCGATCGTGCGGAAGCGCATGGAAAGCAGGTCCGCGACCAGCAGCCGGCCGGCCATGCCCTCGCCAAAGGGCACGATCTCGCGGATCACCTCCAGCGCCGCCAGGCTGCCCATCACGCCGGTCAGCGCGCCTATGACCCCCGTCTCGGCGCAGTTGCGCTCGGGAGCATCCTCGGCCTCGCCGACCAGGCAGCGATAGCAGGGCTTGTCATCCTCCCATCCGCGATAGGTGGACAGCTGCCCCTCGAACGATCCGACCGCCGCTGACACCAGTGGGATGCGCAGCCGCTGCGCCGCGTCGGCGACGGCCAGCCGGGTCGAGAAACTGTCCGAACCATCAAGCACGACGTCGGCGTCGCGCAGCATCAGCGCGGCGTTGTCGGCGTCGATCCGGGCGTTGATCGGGACGAGCTTCACGCCGGGGTTGAGGCGCCTGATCGCCGCCATCGCGGCTTCCGGCTTGGCCTGTCCGATATCCGCCGTGTCGAAGATCACCTGCCGCTGCAGGTTGGAAAGCGAGACATGATCGTCGTCGATGACGCGGATCGTGCCGACGCCGGCGGCCGCCAGATAGAGGATCGCCGGACTGCCGATCCCGCCCGCGCCGATCACCGCCACATCTGCCGAACGCAGCCGCGCTTGCCCCGCGCCGCCAATCTCCTTCAGCACGATATGGCGGGCATAGCGCTCCAGATCGGTGTCGGTCATGGTCATGAGGAGGCTACTCCGGTCGATCCGAAACCGCCTGAACCCCGCGCGGTATGGTCCAGTTCCTCTACCTCGGCGAAGGTCGCCATCTGCACCGGCGCGGCGACCAACTGCGCGATCCGATCGCCGCGCGCGATGACGAAGGGATCGGTGCCCAGATTGATGAGAATGATCTTCAGTTCGCCGCGATAATCGGCGTCGATCGTGCCGGGCGAATTGAGGCAGGTGATTCCGTGCTTGAGCGCGAGACCCGAGCGCGGGCGCATTTGCGCTTCGTAGCCGGGCGGCAGCGCGATGGCGAGGCCGGTGGGCGTG
>JBEVME010000147.1:0-15552 GCA_040508785.1 Sphingobium sp. | reverse complement strand
CGGGCGGCCAACTGCCGCCCGCTCCCCGAACAGCGCGGTTCCGACCCGCACATGGGTCGCGCCCAGCATGATCGCGGTTTCATAGTCGCCCGACATGCCCATGGAGAGGCCGTCCAGCCCTTCCTCGCGCGCGATTTTGGCGAGCAGCGCGAAATAGGGCGCCGCCTCCTGCATCGCGGGCGGTACGCACATCAGGCCCGCGATCGGAACATCGGCAGCGCGCGCCGATGCGACCAGCGCCGGCACGTCCGCGATCGCGCAACCGCCCTTCTGTTCCTCCGCCCCGATATTGACCTGGACGAAGCACGGCACCTGTCGCCCGGCCGCCTCCATCGCCCGCCCGAGCGCGCTTACCAGCGATGGCCGGTCGAGCGAATGGATGACGTCGAACAGCGCGACCGCGTCGGCCGCCTTGTTCGACTGGAGCTGCCCGACCAGATGCAGCGCGATGCCGTGCGTCTCCTCGCGCAGCGCCGGCCATTTGCCCTGCGCTTCCTGAACCCGGTTCTCGCCGAAGCACCGCTGGCCCGCGACGATCAGCGGGCGGATCGCGTCGGCCTCCTGTGTCTTGGATATGGCGATCAGGCTGATTTCGTCGCCCTTGCGCCCGGTCAGGCGGGCCGCGCGGTCGATGGCGTCGTGCACGGCGGCCAGGCGCTGTGCCGCTTGCGGGCTGTCGGTCGTCATGCGCGCTGCTATAGGCGAGGGCAATGATGCCGCGCCACCGCAAAAACCTGCCCGCCATCTGGCTGATGACCGATGAGCGGGTGCCCGACGCGGCGCTGCTGCGGACGGCGGCACGGTTGCCTAGGGGCCGGGCCGGCATCGTCTTTCGCCACTATCACATGCCGTCCGACGCGCGGCGCGTCCTGTTCGAGCATATCCGTGCGATCGCACGGCGACGGCGGCTGGTGCTGGTGCTGGCGGGCAACATGCGATTGGCAACGGCGTGGAAGGCGGACGGCTGGCATGGACCCGACGCACGGCGTGCTACCTGGCCGCTGCTGCACAGCATGGCGGCGCATGATGCGCGCGAGGTCCGGCGCGCCGACCGCGCGGGTGCCGACCTGCTGTTCCTCTCGCCCCTGTTTCCCACTCGCTCGCACCCCGGCGTGCGCGCGCTGGGCAGGATCCGCTTTGCCGCCCTTGCGCGATCGGCGCCAATACCGGTGATGGCGCTGGGCGGCGTCCGGCCCATCGCTGCTGCACGCCTGCGCCCTCTGGGCGCGGCTGGCTATGGCGCGATTGACGGGTTGGTCTGAACCGTCTCGAAGGGCTCAGCCGCCACGCCTGATGACGATACCCGCCGAGGTGCAGCTGTAACCGCCCAGGCGCAGGCGCAGATGTGCAACATCGGGCAGGAAAGGGGGAATATCGACATGGAAGTCCAGGCCGTGGGCCTGGGGCCCCACAATGATCGGATAGACTTCATGCCCCCGCTCGCGCATCTCTTCGGCGAACTCTTCCAGATCGCAGCGACGGTAGATCACCGTATCGTCGCTTTCTTCGACGGTTTCGTCATTGGAGCTGAGGTTGAATTCGGTGGTATGCACCGCGATCCCGCCCGGCTTCAGGCATGTTTCGACGCTGTTGCGCACGAAATCCAGCCCCGCGCGAAGGCTACCGAGATGTTCGAAGCAGCAGGATGACCAGACGAAATCGAAGTCCGACAATTGCGGGTCGATATTGGTCATGTCAGCGCTCTGAAAGGAAATGCGCTGTTTGAAGATCTCGTCTGGAATCCAGTGGAAACGAAGCTCCTCCAGGGACGCGCTATGCTGGCTCGAGGACATCCAGCCAGACGATATGCTGAGGTCGGTCGGAGCGTCAGTGGCGACGACGGTCGCGCCGGCGAGCGCGAAAGCCGCCGGCAGAGGTTCGCGGCCCACGCCGAAACCCAGGCCTCTGGCGCCTTCCTTCAGGGCGCCGCTGTCGAAAAGATGGTGCAGGATGAACACCCACTCCCACTGCTTGCGGTGCCATTGCGGCCGTCCGTCCATGAACTTGCAGAGCTGGAAATAGCGGGGGTGCTGGAAATCGGCGGCAGCACAGGTCGTAAAGGCCATGAAGGGGGCGTCGGCAGGGAAGGCGGGGACGTCGAGCGCCGGAACGAGCATACTGTGCTGAATGAGTTGCTGGACCCCCTCGCGTCCCAGCCCCGCCGCCTCGAGCTGCGCCACCCTGGCTATGAGCTGATCGATACGATTATTGAGTTCGACGATGGCATCAGCGGAGACGTCGTTCACCTTCGACTTGTCTGTTTTGAACATTCCGCATCGCTCCGTACCGTTGGACCCAATATTATAGAGAATGTCGGCACAAGTCGATCTGGAGCCAGCTTTTAATGCGCCGTGCTAGGACCTTGTGCTTCTGAAGCTGGCCATTCACGGCGCAGCACATAGCCTGCGCGCGCCTTCAGGATGACTGGTATGAAGGAATCGCGATCCGCCTGCGGCCCATCAGAATTTGAACACGGTGCCCAAATACACCGCCTGGCCATCCTGCCGGTCGTCGGTCATCGGCGCCAGGCGGCCGCCGCCATTATTGTAGCGCACCCCGGCGGTGACGTTCAGGTTGCGCGTCAGCGAATAGGAGCTGGCGAGGTCAAGCGTATAATCCTTGTCCGTCGCCGGATTGCGCAGCAGTGCGCCAGGCTCGCGCCGCGTCTCGATGACCGCGCGGGTGCTGAAGCGATTCTTTCCCTGATCAAGCGAGAAGCCACGCGCATCCAGACCTTCGACCGGCACCGGATCGAGCGCCTTGCGGCCGACCGATTCGGGCAGGGCGAACTTGCGCCAGTTGTGCGCGCTGTTCAGCGTGAAGGCGACGGGCTTGATATCCACCGGCGCGACCGTCCGGGTGACGGCGATGTCGCCGGCGCGGACCATGACCGTGACCGAACGCTGACCGCTCATCGAGCCGCTGGTCGGGGTGAAACGGAAATTCTGCCGCCCGTTCGACGCCGCGATCCGCGCATAGGCTGCTGCCAGGCGCGGGTCCTTGATGCTGGGCGTGAAGGACGAGATGCTGCCGAGCGCGCCGAGCGATACGGGCACTTCGGCGCGCAGGCGCGTCAGCGCGCTGCCGGCACCGAATGCCGGAGACAGCAGAAAACCGGCCACGGCCGACGCCGCGCCTGCTACCGCTAGATATCCCCTGCCCTTGTACATAGAAGCGACTCTTCGTCCCCCGCGTGCATGTGTGAACGATCTATAGGCACAAAGGCGGCTTTGGCCAGAGCGGCCCGCGCATTTTCCTGGCCGCTGTTGCACATAGCACACAGAATCGCTGCCGCTGTCCTGCCGGCGGCGCGCCGATCGGCGATCGTCCCGCGCGATGCGGGGCCTTGCCGATTGCGGCCGCTTGCCTATAGAAGCGGGTTCACATTCGTTTCTTCGACAGGATATGGCTCGATGGCCCGACGCTCTGTTTTTCACTCGGCCGCTTGTTCCAGGGCCGTGCTGCTCATCGGTGCGCTGCTGCCGCTCGCTGCCTGCGGTGGCGGGGCCAAGGACCGGCCCAAGGCAGATCTCGCCGCCTCGCGCGTGACCACCATCGGCGTGAACAGCTATCTCTGGCGCGCCACGCTCGACACCGTGTCCTTCATGCCGCTGGTGCAGACCGATTCGAACGGCGGCGTCATCGTCACCGACTGGTATGCCAACCCCGGCAGCCCGAACGAGCGCATGAAGCTGACCGTGTCGATCCTGGACCAGGACCTGCGTGCCGACGCGCTGCGCGTGGCGGCCAGCCGGCAGGTGGCGCAGGGCGGCCAGTGGATCGACGCGCCGGTCGCGGCGGCCACGGTGCAGAAGCTGGAGGAGATCATCCTCACCAAGGCGCGGGATCTGCGCCGCATGGCCATTGCGGGATAACCGCCACTCGACAGTCCCAATACCGTTCGCCCTGAGCCTGTCGAAGGGCCGTTCTTCTTCAGGTTCAAGTACAGGGCTTCGACAGGCTCAGCCCGAACGGAATTTTGGGTAAGGTATTTCGATGCAAAGGCGCTTCAACCCGTTTGAGGCCGACGGCCGCTGGCAGGCCGCGTGGGACGAGCGGCAGACGTTCCGGGCGGACGATGCTTCATCGAAGCCGCGCTCCTATGTGCTGGAGATGTTTCCCTATCCGTCGGGGCGCATCCATATCGGCCATGTGCGCAACTATTCGATGGGCGACGTGCTAGCGCGCTTCCGCCGCATGACGGGGCATGAGGTGCTGCACCCGATGGGCTGGGACGCCTTCGGAATGCCGGCCGAAAATGCGGCGATGGAAAAGAAGGTCCATCCCGGGACCTGGACCCGCGCCAACATCGCCAACATGCGCGCGCAGCTCAAGAAGCTGGGCTTCGCGATCGACTGGAGCCGCGAACTCGCGACCTGCGAGCCGGACTATTATGGCCATGAACAGGCGCTGTTCCTCGACATGCTGGACGCGGGCCTCGTCTATCGCAAGGAAAGCGCGGTCAACTGGGACCCGGTCGATATGACCGTCCTGGCGAACGAGCAGGTGATCGACGGCAAGGGCTGGCGATCGGGCGCGGTGGTGGAGAAGCGCAAGCTCAGCCAGTGGTTCCTCAGGATCACCCAGTTCGCCGACGACCTGCTGGAGGGGCTGAAGGATCTCGACCAGTGGCCCGACAAGGTGCGCACGATGCAGGAAAACTGGATCGGGCGCTCGAAGGGCTTGCAGTTCCGGTTCGACTTCACGGCTCCCTTCCCGCTTGCGGGAGGGCCTGACGGCATCGACGTCTATTCGACGCGGCCCGATACCATATTCGGCGCCAGCTTCGTCGCCATCGCCGCCGATCATCCGGTCGCGCAGGCAATTGCGGCGGACAATCCCCAGGTGCAGGCCTTCATCGAGAAGTGCAAGGAGGGCGGCACCACCGCCGCCGAGCTGGAAACGGCCGAGAAGCTCGGCTTCGACACCGGCCTGTCGATGGCGCATCCGTTCGATCCGGATTGGCACCTTCCCGTCTTCATCGCGAACTTCGTGCTGATGGACTATGGCACCGGCGCGGTCATGGGCGTGCCCGCGCACGACCAGCGCGATCTCGACTTCGCGCGCAAATATATGCTGCCGGTGGAACGCGTCGTCGCGCCCGAAGGCGAGGCCGACACGCCGATCCATGACGAGGCCTATACCGGCCCCGGCGCCCTGGTGAACAGCCGCTTCCTCGACGGCATGAATGTCGAGCAGGCCAAGGCCGAGGTCATCGCCCGCGCGGAGGCGGAAGGCTGGGGCGAGGGCAAGACGGTGTTCCGCCTGCGCGACTGGGGCGTATCGCGCCAGCGCTACTGGGGCACGCCGATCCCGGTGATCCATTGCGATGCCTGTGGCGTGGTACCCGTGCCCAAAGCGCAGCTGCCCGTCATCCTGCCCGAAGACGTCGCGTTCGACATCCCCGGAAACCCGCTTGATCGCCATCCGACCTGGAAGCATGTCGATTGCCCGGACTGCGGCAAGCCGGCCGTGCGCGAGACGGACACGCTCGACACCTTCGCCGATTCCAGCTGGTATTTCATCCGCTTCGCCAGCCAGCCCAAGGACAAGCCGTTCGATCGCGCCACGGTCGCGAAATGGTTGCCCGTCGGCCAATATATCGGCGGCGTCGAACATGCGATCCTGCACCTGCTCTACGCCCGCTTCTGGACCCGCGCACTCCAGCATATGGGGCAATTGGGCTTTGCCGAGCCCTTTACGGGCCTGTTCACGCAGGGGATGGTGACGCACGAGACCTACAAGGCGGGCGACGGCAGCTGGCTGTCGCCGGGCGAGGTCAAGAAGTCGGGCGACGATTATAGCCATATCGAAAGCGGCGCGCCGGTCACGGTCGGCCGGGTCGAGAAAATGTCGAAGTCGAAGAAGAATGTCGTCGATCCCGATGACATCATCGAACAATATGGCGCCGACGCGGTGCGCTGGTTCATGCTGTCGGACAGCCCGCCCGAGCGCGACCTGCCCTGGACCGAGGCCGGGATCGAAGGATCGTGGCGCTTCGTCAACCGCGTCTGGCGGCTGTTCGGCGAGGTGGATGCGGGCGCGGAAGGAATCGACAAGCCGCTCGACCGCAAGCTGCACCAGACCATCGACGGCGTGGCCCGCGATATCGAGGCGCTTGGCTTCAACAAGGCGGTTGCCAAGATCTACGAGCTGACCAACGCGATCGAGAAGGCCAGCCCCTCCGCGTCGCGCACCACCGCAATCCGCACGCTCGCGCTGCTGGTCGCGCCGATGACACCGCATCTGGCCGAAGAGGGCTGGGCGGACATGGGCGGAGACGGCCTGATCGCTGACGCCGCCTGGCCGCCGGTCGATCCGGCGCTGCTGGTCGAGGATGAGGTGACGGTCGCCGTCCAGGTGATGGGCAAGCTGCGCGATACCATCACGGTGCCCAAGGGCATGGCGAAGGAGGAACTGGAACGGCTCGCGCTCGCCGCACCCAACGTCGCGCGTATTCTCGATGGCGCGGTGCCGAAGAAGGTGATCGTGGTGCCGGACAGGCTGGTCAATCTCGTAATCTAAACAACATCCGTTCGGGCTGAGCCTGTCGAAGCCTCTTTCTTCTTCAGGAAGGAGAGCCCTTCGACAAGCTCAGGGCGAACGGGTATGGAGGTTGGCATGAAGCCTTTGCCGTTACGTCTCATCGCGTTGCTCGCCCTCACGCTCTTGGCCGGCTGCGGCCTCCGTCCCGTCTATAGCGGCGGCTCGAACGGCCCGGTCGCCCGCGCGCTGGGCAATATCGAGGTGCCGGCGATCGAGGGCAAGGCCGGATGGCTGGTGCGCAACGCGCTCAACGACCGGCTGTCGCGGATGCAGGGCGACGGCCCGGCCTATCGGCTGGTGGTCAAGCTCGACGACCAGATCAGCGGCTTTGGCCTGCGCGCCGACGCCGCCATCACGCGCGAGCGCCGTACCCTGCGCGCCCGCTACCAGCTGGTCGATCAGGCGACCGGGGCGCAGCTGATCGATGCCACCGCCGGGTCGGACGCGGGTATCGATGTCACGTCCAGCGAATATGCGACCATCGCGGCGGAAGACACGGCACTTGAGCGGCTGTCCCAGACGATCGCCGACCAGATCGTCGCTCGCCTCGCCCTGTTCGCGGCCGCCGACGGCAAGCCGTGAAGGCGAGTCGCGGCCAGATCGAAAAGGCGCTCGACGCGCCGGGTCAGGGTGCCGCGGCCGACATTCGTTTCTACCTGCTCTACGGCCCTGACGAGGCGGGCAGCATGGCGCTGGTCCGCCGGCTGGAGCGCGCCATGGGTCCCGAGGCGGAACGGATCGAACTGGATGGCGCGACCCTGCGGGAAGACCCCGCGCGCCTCGCCGACGAAGCCGCGTCCTTTTCCATGTTCGGCGACAGGCGCTGGATCAGGATCAACGGCATGGGTGAGGAATCGCTGCCCGCCCTTGCCGCGTTGCTGGAGGCGACGGCGGCGGGCAATCCGGTGATCGCGGTCGCCGGCGCGCTCAAGCCGACGTCCAAGCTGCTGAAGCGCGCGCTCGACGACAAGGGGGCGCTCGTCTTCATCTCCTACCAGCCCGACGCGCGCGAGGCGGAACAGATCGTCATCGGTCTTGCCCGCGAATCCGGCCTGCGGCTGCCAACCGAAATCGCCCGTCGCATCGTCGATACCAGCAATGGCGGCCGCGCGCTGATGGCCAGCGAGGTCGACAAGCTGGCGCTCTATCTTGACACCGCGCCCGACCGGCCCGGTGAAGCGACGGCGGAAGCCTATGACGCCCTGTCGGCGGAAAATCCGGATGTGGAGGCGGGGCCAGTGGTCAATGCCGTGCTGGGTGGCGACCTCAGGACGCTGGACCGCGCGCTGGCGCGGATGGCGGGCGCGAGCGGTGGCATTGTCACGGTATTGCGCCCGCTTCTGGCCCGCGCGATGCTGATCGCCCAGCTCCGCGCGGAGGTCGATCGCGGCGGGCGTCCGGACGCCGTCGTCGAGGCAGCGGGCAAGCAGATATTCTGGAAGGACAAGGGCCAGGTCGCTCGGCAGCTGCGCCTGTGGGATGCGCCCGGTGCCGCTCGTGCCGTTCAGCGCCTGCTCCGTGCCGAGCGGTCTAGCCGATCCGACCGCGCGCTCGGTGACTTGCTCGTCCGGCACGAACTTCTAGCCATCGCGCGCCAGGCCGCGCGCGAGCGCTGAGCGGTGGAGGGGGCGCTTGATCGGCGCCCGCCGACGGCCCATATTGCGGCAATGGAAAAGCTCAACCTGACCGATGCCGAGTGGCGCGCGCGCCTCTCCCCCGAACAATATCACGTCCTGCGCGAAGCAGGGACCGAGCGCGCCTTTACCGGCGCCTATAATGCCAACAAGAAGCCCGGCCTGTATCGCTGTGCCGGCTGCGGCGCGGAGCTGTTCACGTCGGAAACCAAATATGACAGCGGATCGGGCTGGCCCAGCTTTACCGCGCCGATGGAGGACGACGCGGTCGAGGAGATCCGCGACGCCAGCCACGGCATGGTCCGCACCGAAGTGCGCTGCGCCACCTGCGAAGGGCATCTGGGGCATGTGTTCCCCGACGGGCCGGGCGCGGGCGGCCTGCGCTATTGCATGAACAGCGCCAGCCTGGACTTCGAACCGGATTGAATATTTGCCAAATGCGCGGAAGGGCGCATTTGCATGCGGCACCGGCCCTCACCCCCACCCGACCTCCCATTCAGGGTACACTCTGTGGGCGGTCGGGTGGGGGTGAGGGCCGGTGCCGCATCGCGCCGTCAGGCGCTAAAAAAGCAACGATTCATCAACCATAAACCCGCGATACGCTTGTAGCCCGGAGGCAGGGCGCGTATCCGGGGCTGCGAACGCATGGCACGATCAACCAGGACCAGGGAAGAGCCGAGCCGGCTGCGGCTCTGGACGGTGCGGACGCTGAAGTTCGGCGCCGTCGCGGTGCTGGGCGCCTTCCTCGCCATCGTCATCGCCGTCGTGGTGGCGATGCAGTCGCTCCCCAGCTTCGATTCGCTCAAATCCTCGCCCAACGGCCAGATGATCCGCGTCCACGCCGCCGACGGCAGCGTCATCGTATCGCTGGGCCCCAGCTTCGGCCGCTGGCTCACCCATGACCAGATCCCCCAGGTCATGATCGACGCCATGGTGTCGACCGAGGACAAGCGCTTTTATCATCATCCCGGCGTCGACCCGATCGGCATGGCCCGCGCGGCCTGGGTGGCGATCGAGAATCGCGGCACGGGCCGCCGCCTCCAGGGGGCCTCCACGATCACCCAGCAGGTGACGCGCAACATCTTCCTGAACAACAGCTACAGCTGGGGCCGCAAGGTCCGCGAAATGGTGCTGGCGATGGCGCTGGAGCGGAAATTCTCCAAGCGGCAGATACTGGAGCTGTACCTCAACAAGGTCTATTTCGGCGGCGGCGCCTATGGCATCGACGCGGCGTCGCGCAAATTCTTCGGCCATCCCGCCACCAGCCTCAGCCTGCCCGAAGCGGCGATCGTCGCCGGCCTGGTCAAGGCGCCGTCCAGCTATTCGCCCACGGCCGACGCCGAAGCGGCGATCGGCCGCGCCGGCGTGGTACTGGACCTGATGCGCGAAAATGGCGTCATCAGCGCGGTTGAGCGCGCGGGTGCGGACCTGGAAGGCGTGAAGCTCGCGCCAGAGCCGCCGCAGAACAGCGTGCGCTATTTCACCGACTGGGCGCTGCCGCAGCTCGACCTGCTTGTCGACGAGCCCAACGAGCCGCTGGAGGTCTACACCACCATCGACCTTTCGATGCAGCGCGCCGCCACCGCGGCGATCCAGCGCAACGTGCCGGGCGGCGCGCAGGGTGCGCTGGTCGCGCTCGACCGCGACGGTGCGGTGCGGGCGATGGTCGGCGGGCTCGACTATGTGACCTCCAACTATAATCGCGCCACCACCGCGATGCGCCAGCCGGGATCGGCCTGGAAGCTGTTTGTCTATATGGCGGCGCTGGAGGCCGGCTACACGCCCGACACCGGCGTGTCCGACAAGCCGGTGACGATCAACGGCTGGAGCCCGCGCAACAGCTCCGGGCGCTTTTCCGGCGATATCGACGTTCGAACCGCCTTCGCTTATTCGATCAACACGGTGGCGGCGCAGCTGGGCGTGGAGGTCGGCTTCGCGACGATCGCCGACATGGCGCGGCGCTTCGGCATCACCACGCCGATCAATACCCACCCCTCGATGGTGCTCGGCACGTCGGACGTGCGGCTGATCGACATGACCCGCGCCTTCGCATCGGTCGCGCGCAAGGGCGTCGCCGTGACCCCATATGGCATCACCAAGGTGACGACCGCCGACGGCCGGATGCTCTACGAGCATCGCGACGATACCAGCCGCGTGCTCGTCGCCCCCTGGGTCGCGGCCGGCATGACCGACCTTATGCAGACGGCGGTATCGACCGGCACCGGCAAGGCGGCGCAGATCGGCCGTCCGGTTGCGGGCAAGACGGGCACGACCAGCAGCAACAAGGATGGCTATTTTCTGGGCTTTTCCAGCGGCATCACGACTGGCGTCTGGATGGGCCGGGACGACGCGCGCTCGATTCCGGCGCTCCAGGGCGGCCGCAACCCGGCACGCGCCTTTGCCGATTTCATGACGGTCGCGGTAGCAAAGCGCCCGGTGGAACAGTTCGATACCGCGGTCACGCTGCCCGAATGGCAGCTGGAGCCGGATGACGAGGCCTATTATGGCGCGCCCGACAGCGGCGAGGAGAGCGGATCGCTGGTGGACGAGAACGGCCTGCCGATCGAACGCGCGCCCGGCCGCTCCGGGGACGAGGAAGAGGGTTCGGCCGCTTCGGGCGAGGCAGGCCCCCATGAAGTCGCGCCGCGCATCGACCAGCAGTGGATCGACCAGGTCCTCGGCCGCGACAGGCAGCGCCAGCAGCCCCCACCGCCTGCGCGGCCTTGACCGCGCGGCTTTGCGTCAACCCGCGCCCGCCCCAGCCTCGGCAAAGCGCGCCTTGTCCATCGCGCCCAGGTCCGGCAGCAGGAAATCCACCCGCGACGTGCCGAAATCGATCGCGACCCGGTCGAACACTCTGAGCGCGTTGATGCCCAGCAGCAGCGCCGGCTTGTCGCGCAGGCCAAGTTCCGCGAAAGGCGCCGCGTCGGCGAACAGCACGCCCAGCCCCTTTAGCGTCACCCGCCCCATCCGCACCGTGTCGATCGCGCCGGCCAGCCCCGTCAGGGTTTCGCCCGTGACGCTCGTCAGCGTGGCGCGCGACAGCTTGGGGGCACGCTTCTGGCGCATCAGTTTTTCCATCAGGGCGATGTTGCCGACGCTGATGTCGGTGCCGGTATCCAGCACGATATTGACCCGCATACCGTTGATGTCCGAATCGAGCAGGATCAGCTGCCCGCGTCGGCGGCGCGCCTCGACGAGGATAGCGTCGCCCGCCACGGCCGCGCGGCGGCTTCGGCTGATCTCCATCCGCCCGCTTCGGAAATCGAGCAGCAGGCGCTTGGACTGAAGCCCGTCGAGCCCGAGCAGTCCGGCCGCGCCCAGATGCTGACCTTCCAGAACCGGAGCCTCGATGTTGTCGACGGTGCCTTGGCCGAAGCCGAGTCGGGGCAGGGCGACCGTATCCGCCTGGCTCGTGCCGGTCATGCTCAGCACCGTGACCATGGCACCGCGCGTCAGCGCCAGCTCGTCGGCCAGCGCGCGCGAGATGACGGTTCGCTGGGCACCCGTATCGACCACGAAATGCCATGGTCCCTTGCCGTCGATGCTGACGGGGACTGTCACCCGCTCATCGGCCGGATCGTGCAGCGGGATGACGGCCTTTTCTTCGTCAGAGCCGGCCGGGGGGAGGGGCTCATTGGCTGCCGCCGGCGTCGCCAGGCAGAGCGTCAGAACGGCAGCAAGAGCATGGATGTTTCGCATCGCTGGCCTCCCCGTGATATTTTATGTCTTCATACCATCATGGGGTGTTCGCGTCCATTGTCGCGGATCCGCCACCGCCCGTCGCTTTGGCGCCCGTTATGGCAGGTGCCGGACCACCCGGACCGCCCGCACGGACTTGACTTGGGTCGGCTCCCGCCGTTAAACGCGAAACCTGCATCCCGCCCGTCCGGCGCCGGGACCCTTCCGATCCATCGCGGGCACCCAAAACAGACGCGCCGTTGCAGGCATCCCCCATTTCCCGGACCCTTATTCCATGCATCTCAAGGATCTCAAGAAGCAGGCGCCAGCCGACCTCGTCACCATGGCGGAGGAACTGGGCGTCGAGGGCGCATCGACGCTGCGCAAGCAGGACCTGATGTTCGCGATCCTCAAGGCCGAGGCGGAAAATGGCGAGCAGATCATGGGCGAGGGCACGATCGAGGTGCTGCCGGACGGATTCGGCTTCCTGCGCAGCCCGCAGGCCAATTATCTGGCGGGTCCCGACGATATCTATGTGTCGCCCAACCAGGTCCGCAAGTTCGGCCTGCGCACCGGCGACACCGTGGAAGGCGAAATCCGCGCGCCCAAGGATGGTGAGCGCTATTTCGCCCTGACCAAGCTCAACACCGTCAATTTCGACGATCCCGACGCGGTCCGCCATCGCGTCAATTTCGACAATCTGACGCCGCTCTATCCTGAATCCAAGCTGACGCTCGATCCGGGCGATCCGACCCAGAAGGACAAGTCGGCCCGCGTCATCGACATCGTATCGCCGCAGGGCAAGGGCCAGCGCACGCTGATCGTGGCGCCGCCCCGCGTCGGCAAGACCGTGATGCTCCAGAATATGGCGCGCGCGATCACTGACAATCATCCCGAAGTCTTCCTGATCGTGCTGCTGATCGACGAGCGGCCCGAGGAAGTCACCGACATGCAGCGCAGCGTGAAGGGCGAGGTCGTCTCGTCGACCTTCGACGAGCCCGCCACCCGCCATGTCGCGGTCGCCGAAATGGTGATCGAGAAGGCCAAGCGCCTGGTCGAGCACAAGAAGGATGTTGTCATCCTGCTCGATTCGATCACCCGCCTCGGCCGCGCCTACAACACTGTCGTGCCAAGCTCGGGCAAGGTGCTGACCGGCGGCGTCGACGCGAACGCGCTCCAGCGTCCCAAGCGCTTCTTCGGCGCCGCGCGCAATATCGAGGAGGGCGGCTCGCTCTCGATCATCGCCACCGCGCTGATCGACACGGGCAGCCGCATGGACGAGGTCATCTTCGAAGAGTTCAAGGGCACCGGCAACTCGGAAATCGTGCTCGACCGCAAGGTCGCCGATAAACGCATCTTCCCGGCGCTCGACGTCGGCAAGTCCGGCACCCGCAAGGAAGAGCTGCTGGTCGATAAGGCCAAGCTCAGCAAGATGTGGGTCCTGCGCCGCATCCTGATGCAGATGGGCACCATCGACGCGATGGAGTTCCTGCTGGACAAGATGAAGGACAGCAAGACCAACGAAGACTTCTTCGATTCGATGAACCAGTAAGCGCCGGGAGCAGGGCATGACCGAGATTTGGGGCCATATCGTCACCGACTTTGCGGGGCTGTTTTCGGGCAGCACATCGGCCTGGCTGGCCTTCGGCCAGGTGATCCTGATCGACATCGTGCTGGCGGGCGACAACGCCATCGTCATCGGCGCGCTGGCGGCCGGGCTGCCAGCCGACCAGCGCAAGAAAGTCATCCTGATCGGCATCGTCGCCGCGCTGGTGCTGCGCATCGGATTCGCGCTGGTCGTGACCCAGCTGCTGCAGATGATCGGCCTGGTCTTCGCCGGCGGCGTCCTGCTGCTCTGGGTCGCCTGGAAGATGTATCGCGAAATCGTGCAGGGCGGGCACAATGCCGGGTCCCCCGAGGTCGAAGGCGACGAACATGCGGGTATCAAGCCGGCGAAGAGCTTCGCAGGTGCGGCCTGGGCCGTGGCGGTCGCCGACGTGTCGATGAGCTTGGACAATGTCCTGGCCGTGGCCGGCGCGGCGCGCGACCATCCGGGCATCCTGATGGTCGGTCTTGTCATCGCCGTTGCGATGATGGGCGTCGCCGCCAACGTCATCGCCAAATATATCGAGCGCTATCGCTGGATCGCGTGGGTCGGCCTGCTGGTGATCATCTATGTCGCCGCGACGATGATCTATACCGGTATCACCGACCATGAGATCGGCCTGTTGACGCTCTTCCGCTGAAGGCTGGTGAGGGTGCCTTAACCGGCACCCTGCTAGGCTCGGGAGCATGATAGCCATCCTGCTCCTGTCGACGGCACTGACAATGCCGCCGGCGCCGCCGCCTCCAATTGCTGACGCCGCCTATGCGAAGGCTGTGGGCGATGCCATGCGCCGTTTCTGCATGTCGGAAGCAGGCGTCCGCATCGTCATCGCGGATGCCGTCCGAAACCAGTCAGCCGCGATATTGACCGCGCAATTGATGCAAGGCCGGGCCATCGACCAGGAATTGGGCGACGCCGCCTATGCCGATCCGCTCGACATCGGCCGGCTGGAGCGGGCGAAACGGGCGCGGGATGCGCATCTGGCAGCGCGCATCGCCGCAGGTACGGACCGCTCGATCGGGCTGATTCGCCAGCTCTCGCTGGCCGACCGCCGCATCTACGCCCGGCGCTTGTCCGTCATGCAGCCCGTCACGCCGGACCCGCTGTGCGCTCCGCCGCGCGCCGACAAGGCGCCATAGCGCGAGTCCTTACGGGATAAGCAGCGTAGTCCCGGTCGTTTCGCGGGCCTCCAGCGCCCGATGCGCGGCCGCTGCGTCGGCGAGGGCAAAGCGTTGGCCGATCACCGGGCTCACGACGCCGCGCGCCATCCGGTCGAAAAGCCGCCCGGCACAGTGGGCGAGTGCGTCGGGCGTCGCCGTATAATCGCCCAGATTGGGCCGCGTGACGAAGAGCGATCCGCCCCGGCTGAGGTCCAGCAGGCTGACGGGGGGCACGGCGCCCGACGCATTGCCGAAGCTGACCAGCAGCCCGCGCCGTTTCAGGCTGGCGAGGGACGCGCCCCAGCTGTCCTTGCCGACCCCGTCATAGACGATGTCGACGCCCCTTCCGTTGGTCAGATCGCGCACGGTGGCCGCCAGCATATCGAACCCGCCATGCAGGCTGTGCTCGGCCGCTACCGTCGCTGCCTTTTCCGCCGATCCGCAATGGGCGATGACGGTCACGCCCTTGTCCCGCAGCCAGGGCACCAGTACGCTGCCGACCCCGCCGGCCGCCGCGTGGACCAGCGCGATCTGGCCAGGCGCCAGCGGGATCATGTCCTCCGCCAGATAGCAGGCGGTCATGCCCTTGAGCAGCATCGCAGCCGCGTGGTCGGCGCTGATCGCACCGGGCAGCTTCACCGCCGTCGGGGCGGCGATGATCCGCCTGCTGGCATAGGCGCCCAGGCCCAGCGCCGTGCCAACCCGGTCGCCGACGGCAAAGCCCGTGACGCCCGGACCTACGGCGATCACGGTTCCGGCGCTTTCCGAACCCAGCGGCGTTGGCAGCGCCGCGGGGTAAAGACCGCTGCGATAATAGGTGTCGAGAAAATTGAGGCCGATCGCTTCCTGCTCGATCAGCAAGGCGCCCTCGCCGGGCGCACCCGGGTCGAACGCCTCGCGCTCGATCACCTCCGGCCCGCCGTGG
>JBEVME010000134.1:0-30405 GCA_040508785.1 Sphingobium sp. | reverse complement strand
CTCGGGCTGAAGTCGGCAGCGCTCGATGGCGAGCTGATCGCCGGACGCGGCAGCCGCGAGGATTTCAATCTGCTGCAGGGCACGCTGTCCGGCGAGCGCCAGGGCGCGCTGGCACTGGTGCTGTTCGACCTGCCCTTCAACGACCTGATGTTCGAAGCGCAGAGCGTCCACCGCGCCAACCATCCTCGCAACGAGGTCCAGCTTTCCACGCTGCTCTCCATCAAGACCGGCGGCTGCCCGGAGGATTGCGGCTATTGCTCGCAATCGACCGAAGCGGACAGCGGCCTCAAGGCCACCAAGCTGATGGACGTGCAGGCCGTGCTGCAGGCCGCGGCGCAGGCCAAGGATCATGGCTCCGGCCGCTTCTGCATGGGCGCCGCCTGGCGCAACCCCAAGCAGCGCGACATGCCCAAGCTCGTCGCCATGGTGCAGGGCGTGCGCGCGATGGGCCTGGAAACCTGCATGACGCTGGGCATGCTGGACGAAGGGCAGGCGAAGCAACTCGCCGACGCCGGCCTGGACTATTACAACCATAATATCGATACCAGCCCCGAGAATTACGCCAACGTCATCACGACGCGGACATTCGAGGATCGCATCGAGACGCTGGAAAATGTCCGCAACGCCGGCATCAATGTCTGCTGCGGCGGCATCGTCGGCATGGGCGAAACGCGGAGCGACCGCATCGGCTTCCTCCACGCCCTCGCCACCATGCCGCACCCCGAAAGCGTGCCGATCAACGCGCTGGTCCCGGTCGAAGGTACGGTGCTGGGCGACATGCTCAAGGACACGCCGCTCGCCAAGATCGACGAGGTGGAATTCGTCCGCACCGTCGCCGTCGCGCGGATCGTGATGCCGCAATCGATGGTGCGGCTGTCGGCGGGCCGCGAGAGCATGTCCGAAGCCTGCCAGGCGCTCTGCTTCATGGCCGGCGCGAACAGCATTTTTACGGGTGACAAGCTTCTGACCGCTGCCAACGCCGGCGACGATAAGGATAGCGCGCTGCTGAACAAGCTGGGCCTCACCGCCATGGCCGCGCAACCGCACGGGCATCTGGAGGCGGCGGAGTGATTCACGCACTGACATCCGTCACCCCGGGCTTGACCCGGGGTCTCGCTTCTTCTCCGGCGCCGCGCTGGAAGAAAGCGGGATGCCGGATCAAGTCCGGCATGACGGAAATGACAATACCGATTTTTCTTTCTGCCTTTGAGGTAATTGGGTGACTTACCAACCGGGCGGACGACTGACCTTTGGTCGGTTAGCCGCCTTGGCGGGATGGACAGCAGTCGTTGCCATCTTCGCCAGCGCTACATTGTTCCTCTTCACCTTCGGCGATTGCGCCGGTGAAATGGCCTGCGAGGCTAATTCACGCCGAGCCGGCAACATTATTATCTGGACGACCTTCGTCATCTATTGGGCCGGGTTCATAACCATGGTCCGCAACTGGAGCCGCAAGTGACAATCACCAAGATCCTGATCGCGAACCGTGGCGAAATCGCGTGCCGTGTCATGCGCACGGCCAAGAAGATGGGCATCAAGACCGTCGCGGTCTATTCCGATGCCGATGCGCGCGCGCCGCACGTGCTGATGGCGGACGAGGCGGTGCATATCGGCCCGTCTCCCGCCGCCCAGTCCTATCTGATCGCCGACAAGATCATCGAGGCCTGTAAAAAGACGGGCGCCGACGCGGTCCACCCCGGCTATGGCTTCCTGTCGGAGCGCGAAAGCTTCCGCAACGCGCTCGACGCGGAGGGCATCATCTTCGTCGGCCCCCCGGCGAACGCGATCGCCGCCATGGGCGACAAGATCGAATCCAAGAAACTCGCGCTGGAAGCGGGCGTCAATGTCGTCCCCGGCTTCGTCGGCGTGATCGACGACACCGAACATGCCGTGCGCATCTCCAACGAGATCGGCTATCCGGTGATGATGAAGGCGTCGGCCGGCGGCGGCGGCAAGGGTATGCGCCTCGCATATAGCGAGCAAGATGTCCGCGAAGGCTTCGAGGCGACCAAGCGCGAAGGTCTCGCCAGCTTCGGCGACGACCGCGTGTTCATCGAAAAGTTCATCGAAAGCCCGCGCCACATCGAAATCCAGCTGATCGGCGACCAGCACGGCAACATCATCTATCTGAACGAGCGCGAATGCTCGATCCAGCGCCGCCACCAGAAGGTGGTCGAGGAAGCGCCGTCGCCCTTCGTGTCCCCGGAAATGCGCAGGAAGATGGGCGAACAATGCGTCGCGCTCGCCCGCGCGGTCGGCTATTTCAGCGCCGGCACTGTCGAACTGATCGTCTCGGGCGAAGACAAGACTGGCGACGGCTTCTACTTCCTGGAAATGAACACCCGGCTCCAGGTCGAGCATCCCGTCACCGAGGAAATCACCGGCGTCGACCTGGTCGAGCAGATGATCCGCGTCGCCAATGGCGAGGAACTCAGCTTTAAGCAGGAAGATGTGAAGCTGAACGGCTGGGCGATCGAGAATCGCGTCTATGCCGAAGATCCCTATCGCGGCTTCCTGCCCTCGACCGGTCGCCTGATCCGCTACAATCCGCCCGAGACCGGCAAGGACGAGACCGGCGCGCTGATCCGCGTCGACGACGGCGTACAGGAAGGCGGCGAAGTCTCCATGTTCTACGATCCGATGATCGCCAAGCTCATCACCTGGGCGCCCACGCGCCTGGAAGCGATCGACAAGCAGATCGAGGCGTTGGACAAGTTCGAGATTGACGGCCCCGGCCATAATATCGATTTCGTCTCCGCCCTGATGCAGCACCCGCGCTTCCGCTCGGGCAACATCACGACGGGCTTCATCGCCGAGGAATATCCCGAAGGCTTCCACGGCGCGCCCGCGTCGCCTGAACTGCTGCGCAAGCTCGCTGCCGTGGGTGCCTTCGCCGCCATGGCGCAGGCCGACCGCGCGCGCCGCATAGAAGGCCAGCTTGGCAAGCGCCTGCCGCCGCCCACAGGCTGGCAGGTGAAGATCGGCAAGGCCGACGAGGCGACCATCCATGACGTCACCATCATCGGCGACGACGTCACGGTCGATGGCGCCGCGCTCGACCTCAGCCTGGAATATACGCCCGGCGACCGCCTGATCGAGGCGGAGTTCGGCGACGAGCTGCTGGCGGTGAAGATCGCGCCGATCCGCTCCGGCTTCCAGCTGACCGCGCATGGCGCCAGCCACAAGCTGCGTATCCTGCCCGCCCATGCCGCTTCCTACGCCAGCCACATGATCGAAAAGATCCCGCCCGATCTCTCGAAGTTCCTCATCTGCCCGATGCCGGGCCTGCTGGTCGCGCTCAATGTCCAGGCGGGCGACAAGGTCGAGGCGGGCCAGCCGCTCGCGGTGATCGAGGCGATGAAGATGGAAAATATCCTGCGCGCGGGCAAATCCGGGGTCGTGAAGAGCGTGTCGGCGGCGCAGGGCGAGAGCCTGCCGGTGGACGCGATCATTCTCGAGCTGGAGTAAATCTCCCTCCGCCCGGCACGGGGAGGGGGACCGGCCGGAGACTGGTGGAGCGGCTTGGTCTATGGACGCGACCCAGCCTGTTGAGGCACCTCCTCCGTCGTGCTTCGCGCGCCACCTCCCCGTACCGGTGAGGAACAGGAGTAGCCATGGACGCCAATGAATGGACCGGCCCGGTCGGCGACGTCTGGGCGCAGGAATGGCGGCGCACCGACCGCAGCTTCGCCGGGCTGTCGGTTGCGCTGAACCGCCGCATCGGGGAGGCGATGAGCAATGCCTCGCTCGCGGTCGCCGATATCGGCTGCGGCGCAGGCGCGACCGCTATCGCAGCGGCCGAGGCCAATCCCCGCGCGCAGATTGTCGGCTTCGACATCTCCCCCGCGCTCGTTGAGATCGCCCGCACCCGCGCCAGCGAGACGGGCGTTACCAACGCTCACTTCCTCGCTGGCCCGGCCGAAGTCGCGCTGGCGGGGCAGGGACCGTTCGACCTCTTAGTCTCGCGCCACGGCGTCATGTTCTTCGCCGATCCGGTCGCGGGCTTCACCGCACTACGCAGCGCGGCCCGCCCGAAGGCCCGCCTCATCTTTTCCTGCTTCCGCAGCCCGGCGCTGAACCTCTGGGCAAGCGAAGTCGTGACCGCCATCTTCGCCGCGCCGCCGCCTCCGCCGCCGTGCTATGAGCCGGGGCCCTTCGCCTTCGCGGACGAGGCGTTCGTGAAGGCGACGCTCGCCGCCGCCGGCTGGGCCGATGCCGAAGCGCAGCCGGTCGATTACGACTATGTCGCCGGGGCCGGGGATGACCCCGTCGCGGACGCCGTCGCCTTCTTCAGCCGCATCGGCCCCGCCGCCCGCGCGCTGCGCGCCGCCGATCCGGAAGATCGCGCCGCAATGGTCGAGCGGATCACCGCCGTCTGCCGGGCGCATCGGGCCGGCGACACCGTCACATTTCCCGCCGCCGCCTGGATATGGTCCGCGCGCAACCCGGTCTGAGGACAATATGCACGTCGATCATGATGCCCATGCCCCCGCCGCTCCGGAGATCGGCTTCGACGATTTCCTGCGCGTGGACATCCGCATCGGCACCATTGTTTCGGCGGATCCCTTTCCGGAGGCACGCAAACCCGCCTACAAGCTGCTGATCGACTTCGGCCCGACCATCGGGACGAAGAAGTCGAGCGCCCAGATCACCGAAAACCACAGCCTCGAAAGCCTGCCCGGCCGGCAGGTCGCCGCCGTCGTCAACTTCCCCCCGCGCCAGATCGGCAAGTTCATGTCGGAGGTGCTGACCCTGGGTTTCGCGGATGAAGCAGGCGCGGTCACGCTGTTCGCCCCGGACAAGCCCGTCCCCAACGGATCGCGATTGTTCTGATCCGCCAGCCGCTTGTTTCAGAACCGAAATAACCCGTTGTCCGGTCGTCTGGTGGGGTATAGCCTCTCCCCCGACGCGCTGACGACGTCAGGGGAGAGACGGGATGCTGAAAAGGCTCGTTGCGGAGTTGGTCGGCACGGCATGGCTGGTGCTTGGCGGGTGTGGATCGGCGGTGCTGGCCGCCGGCTTTCCGGATCTCGGGATCGGGTTCGTCGGCGTTTCCCTCGCCTTCGGCCTGACAGTGGTGACCATGGCCTATGCCATCGGCCATGTGTCGGGCTGTCACCTCAATCCGGCAGTGTCCGTGGGCCTGTGGGCCGGCGGTCGATTCCCCGCAAAGGAACTGCCGGCCTATATCGCCGCGCAGGTTCTGGGCGGAATATTGGGAGCTGCGATCCTTTATCATATCGCCAGCGGCCAGCCTGACTTCAGCCTGGCCGGCGGTTTCGCCAGCAACGGCTTCGGCGAACATTCCCCAGGCGGCTACGCAATCGGCGCGGCATTCCTGTGCGAAGTCGTGCTGACCTTCGTTTTCCTGTTCATCATCATGGGCGCGACCCACGGCTCCGCGCCAGCCGGCTTCGCCCCGCTGGCGATCGGCCTGGCGCTGACCTTGATCCATCTGATAAGTATTCCGGTCACCAACACGTCGGTCAACCCGGCGCGCAGCACCGGCCCGGCGCTGCTTGTCGGCGGCTGGGCGATCCAGCAACTCTGGCTGTTCTGGCTCGCGCCGATCCTGGGGGGCGCACTCGGCGGCATCACCTATCGCTGGCTCAGCCCGGCAAGCCCGGCGCCGGTCGACGTGACGGGGGATTGAGAGCGCGCCCGTCTTCATCCTTGTTCTCTGGCGAAAAAGCAGGACACAGGGTTGGGCGGCGGGCCTCCACATCGGGCTCTGGCTTCCGCCGGAGAAAGGTGCGCCGAACGGCCCTGTCCTACAGCACGGCTTCCGTGCGATGATCCCCTGGCCATATCGGCCTTGAAGATGAGGCCCGGCGAAGTAGGACATGGAATATCCGACTTCCGCTACAGGGGCGTCGATTCACCGCGACGAGCGCGGACATGAGGGGGCAGGGGTGAGCGAAGCAGTCGGCAGCGACTATGTGATGGATGCGAAGCGCGACCGGCTGGTGATTACCGCCTCGACGCTCGGCACCGTGTTCGAATGGTATGATTTCTATATTTACGGTGTGCTCGCGCCGATCATCGGCCGCACCTTCTTTCCGACCGACAATCCGACTGTCGAACTGCTCTATACGCTCGCAGGCTTCGCGATCGGTTTCGCCTTCCGTCCGATCGGCGCGGCGCTGTTCGGCTATCTGGGCGACCGGCTGGGCCGCAAATATACCTTCCTCGCCACCATAATCCTGATGGGCGTCGCAACGGCGGGCGTCGGCCTCACGCCATCTGCCGCGACGATTGGCATTGCCGCGCCGGTCATTCTCATCCTGCTCCGCATCGCTCAGGGGCTTGCGCTGGGCGGCGAATATGGCGGTGCAGCCATCTATGTCGCGGAACATGCGCCCGCTGGAAAGCGCGGCTTCTACACCAGCTTCATCCAGGCCGGCGTCATCGGCGGATTCATCCTGTCGCTGGTCGTCGTGGTGGGCACGCAGTGGATCGTGGGCAAGGCGGTGTGGGATGATTGGGGCTGGCGGATACCCTTCATCTTCTCGCTTGCCTTGCTCGGCATATCGCTCTGGATGCGGCTCAAGCTGCGCGAAAGCCCGGTCTTCGCCGCGATGAAGGCGGCGGGCAAGCAGTCGAAAAACCCGTTGAAGGAGGCCTTCACCTATCCCGGCAACAAAAGGCGCATGGCCATCGCCATGATCGGCATCGCCGCCGGCTTCACCGTCATCGCCTATACCGTGATGTTCCAGGCGCTCTATTTCCTGCAGAGCGGCCTGCATGTCTCGGCCGGCATGGCCCAGCTGCTGGTCGGGGGCAGCGCCTTCATCGGCATTGCCGCCTTCATCTTCTTCGGCTGGTTGTCCGATCGGGTCGGGCGCAAGCCGCCGATCGTGATCGGCTACGCGCTGATCCTGCTGCTGCTGTTCCCGCTCTATCATTTCATGGGCGCCACCGCGAACCCGGCGCTCACCACCGCCGCCGAGCGGGCGCCTGTTGTCGTCAGCGGGCCCGATTGCCTGTTCGATCCCTTCGCCAAGGTGCAGCCGACCGCATGCGGCAAGCTGCTCGATCATTTTTCCAAGCGCGGCATCCCCTATGAGAAGCGGGTGGGAGAAAGCCCAGCAGTCAGCATCGCAGGGCTGCCGGTGGCCGACCTGTCACCGGCCGGGCTCGATGGCGCGCTCGCGGCAGGGGGCTATGACACCAGCCCGGTGACGCCCGACTGGGGCAGCGCGGCGCTGGTCTTCGTCGCGATGTTGCTGCTCTGGACGCTGTCGGGCGCGACCTACGGCCCCGTCGCGGCCTTGTTGTCGGAATATTTCCCCAGCCATATCCGCTATTCGTCGCTCTCCATTCCCTATCATGTCGGTACCGGCTATTTCGGTGGTTTCCTGCCGCTGGTCAGCCAATATATCGTCGCACGGACGGGCGATCCCTATGCCGGGCTGTGGTACACGATGGCTGTGGTCGCCGCCGCGCTGCTGACCTGCATCGTCGCGCTGCCGGAAACGCGCGGCCGGCCCCTCGACGCCTGATCGCGCACCGGCTATCCGCACCGCGATGACCGCCTTTACCGCTCCGCTGCGCCTGGCACTAGATGGCGACGCCCTGGTTGCCAACTGGCGCTGGCTTCGGCAGCAAAGCGGTGATGCGGCGTGCGGCGCGGCGATCAAGGCGGACGGCTACGGGCTGGGCGCGGCGGAAGTCATGCAGCGCCTTGCTGCCGCCGGATGTCGCGATTTCTTCGTGTCCAACTGGGGTGAGGCGGCCGCGCTGCTGCCCCGGTTGAAGGCGCTCGGGGACGGTGTGAACTTCGCCGTTTTGCATGGCGTCAGGGAAGAGGACATGGCGTTGGCCCTTGCCGGCCCGGCACGCCCGGTACTCTCCACGCCACAGCAGATCGCGAGGTGGAAGGCGGCCGGCGGGGGAGCCTGCGACGTCATGATCGACACCGGCATGAACCGCCTCGGCCTCGACTGGCGGGGCGATGTGGCCGGGCTGACGAGCGGCCTGCATATCGAAACACTGATGAGCCATCTCGCCTCCTCGGATGAGGACGGCCCGCTCAACGCCGCCCAACGCGATCGCTTCGCGACCATTGCATCGCAAGTGCCGGCTGAACGTTACAGCCTCGCCAACAGCGGCGGCATCTGTCTTGGTCCCGATTACGCCTTCGATCTGACCCGCCCCGGCCTCGCCATCTATGGCGGCACGCCCCGGCCAGGCGTCACCGCCATCCGCCAGGTCGTCTTCCCGCAGGCGCAGATACTCCAGCGCCGCCATGTGCGCGCCGGCGACAGCATCGGCTACAACGCAACCTTCACCGCGCTTCGGGCCATGGAGGTGGCAATCCTGAACCTGGGCTATGCCGACGGCTATCTGCGCGGCTTTTCGGATCGCGGTATGGCCAGCGCAGGCGGCAGGCGCCTGCCAGTCGTCGGTCGCGTCTCGATGGATCTTATCGCGATCGACGTCGGCGCAGCGCCAGAAGTCGCAGAAGGCGACTGGATCGACGTCGACTATGCGCTGCCGGAAGCAGCCCGGCTGTCCGGCCTTTCGCAATATGAGCTGCTGACCGGGCTCGGCGCCCGGTTCGACCGGTTGTGGACGCCATAGTGAACCTGCCTGGCGCCTCGGGATCGCACGAGACCTCAGTGCTGGGCTGCGGATACCGCCCGGGGCCGAGCGCGTCAGGCCGCCACGCACATGGCGACGCCCATGCCGCCGCCCACGCACAGCGTCGCCAGGCCCTTGCCCCCGCCACGCCGCTTCAGTTCGTACAGCAAGGTCGTCAGCACACGGGCGCCGGACGCACCGACCGGATGGCCGAGCGCGATCGCGCCGCCATTGACATTGACCTTTGCCGGGTCCCAGCCCAGTTCCTGCCCGACCGCCAGCGCCTGCGCGGCGAAGGCCTCGTTCGCTTCGATCAGATCGACATCGGCCAGCGTCCATCCAGCCTTGGCCAGCGCCTTCTGGGAGGCCGGGACGGGGCCGATGCCCATGATCGCGGGATCGACACCGCATGTGGCAAAGCTCACGATGCGCGCCAGAACCGGGGCGCCGCGCATAGCCGCTTCCTCGGCGCTCATCAGCACCAGCGCGGCCGCGCCGTCGTTGATGCCGCTAGCATTGGCGGCGGTGACCGTTCCATCTTTCTTGAAGGCGGGCTTCAGCCCCTGCATCGCTTCGATCGTCGCGCCCGCCCGGATATATTCATCGGCATCGACGATCGTGTCGCCCTTGCGGCCCTTGATCGTGAAGGGCGCGATCTCTTCGTGGAACTTGCCTGCCGCGCGGGCGGCTTCGGCCTTGTTCTGGCTCGCCACGGCGAACGCGTCCTGCGCCTCGCGGCTTATCTGGTATTTCTCGGCAAGATTTTCGGCGGTCACGCCCATATGATAGTCATGGAACGCGTCGGTCAGCCCATCATGCACCATGGTGTCGATAAGAGACAGCGCACCCATTTTCACGCCGGCGCGCAAATTCTGCGCATGGGGCGCCATGGACATGCTTTCCTGTCCGCCCGCCACCATGATACGCGCGTCCCCCGCCTGGATAGCCTGCGCCGCCAGTGCCACCGCGCGCAGGCCCGATCCACACAGCTGGTTGAGGCCGATGGCGGTGCGCTCCACGGGAATGCCCGCATTGACCGCGGCTTGCCGGGCCGGGTTCTGGCCGGCGCCCGCCGTCAATATCTGGCCCAGGATCACCTCGTCCACCTCGTCCGGCGCGACGCCCGCCTGCTCCAGCGCGGCGATGATCGCGACCTTGCCCAGGTCGTGCGCCGGGACCGATGCCAATGCGCCCATGAAACTGCCCACGGCGGTCCGTTTGGCGCCGACGATCACGATATCCGACACTGTAAAAGTCCTCAATAAAAACCCGTTTGTTCGCGGCCGCACATAACATCATCCACCGTGGCTGCAAAGCCATTGGGACAGCGGATTCCAAAGGATTTCGGGTGCTCGGCTGCCGACCACCATGCCGACATGACCGGCCGGCAACTGCCTGATTTCCTTGAGCCGTGGAGAGGCTTCTGCCGGCACTATGCGGTCGGCGGTCGATCGGATGGCCAATGTCGGGACAGTCTCCGGCAACTCGCCCGCGATCCTTCCAGATACCGACCATTGCCCGAGTCCCGACGCATTTGCGGCATAGAGGCGCTCGAACAGGTCGCGCCCCGCGGCATAGGTCAGCGGCGGCCCCTGGTTGGCCCAGTCCTCCAGCGCAAGGAAGGCGGCCTCCTCGTTGGAACCCGCAGCATAGTCAGCAAAGGTCGCATATTTGCGGATGGTCCGCGCCGGGTCCAGCGCCCAGAAGGCGGACTGCAACACCTCCATTGGCAGATAGCCCAGCCGATCGCACAGCGGCCTTGCAGTCGCCCACAGCGTTGCCAGAGCGTCGCGATCGGCAGCCGCGAACGCATCGAAATGCCAGGGTGCCGCCATCGTCACGAGCGCCCTCACAGGGCGCAGCGCGGCGCAGGCAAGCGCTAGCGTTCCGCCAAGGCAATAGCCTATAATGATCGGCGGCCTGTTAAGCGTGGTCAGCAGCGGCATCAGCCTGTCAGTGACATGCCCGGCCAGGTCCAGGTCCCGATCGACAGCGGCGGGCACGCCCCAATCGACGAGATGGACGTCATGTCCTGCTGCAGCCATGTGGCGCAGCATGGAACGCGCCGGTGACAGATCCAGCACATGCGGCGGGTTGATCAGAGAAGGCACGAAAATGACGGGATATCGGCCATTTTCCGTGCCATATCGCTGCAATATCGCACTGTCCGAGCGAACGGATGCGACGGGGCGATCGGGCATGGGGGGGCGCGTGGCCCCCTGATATCGGCGCAGCCCGGCGAGCGCCCGTTGGCGCAGGTCTTCGTTTCCCTCCGTCTCGCGCCATAAAATGTTGAGAAACAGGGGCAAAGGGCGTGGCCCATGTTGCAGTGCGATATCGCGCTGTGCTAATGCTGCTTCCATTGAAGTGGGAGAGATGTTCATGGCCAAGTCGAAAACGGCGGGTGAAAACGAAGCGGTCGTCATTAAGAAATACGCCAACCGCCGCCTCTATAACACGGAAACGTCCAGTTACATCACGCTCGACCTTTTATCGCAGATGACACGCGAAGGGCGCGAATTTGTCGTCATGGATGCGAAGACGGGCGAGGATATCACGCATAATGTCCTGACCCAGATCATCATGGAGGAGGAGCAGCGTGGCAAGAACATGCTGCCGGTCAACTTCCTGCGTCAGCTGATCGCCATGTATGGCGATTCCATGCAGTCGATGGTGCCGCAATATCTGGAGTCCTCGATGGAGGCGTTCCGCAAGAACCAGCAGCAGTTTCAGGAAGCGATGAAGGGTGCGTTCGGCGGCGGCCCGCTGGCCGAGATCGCCAAGCGCAACCTGCAGATGTTCGAGGCCGCGACCAGTGCGTTGAAGGGCGGCATCCCCGGCATTGGCGGCGTCTCGGCGCCCGCCCAGGCCGATGACGGCAAGGATAGCGAGATCGCAGAATTGAAGGCACAGCTTGCTGCTCTCAATGCCAAGATCGACAAGCTGGGCTGAGTCAATTGGCGCGCGCCGATCGGCTGGAGCGGTTCGATGCGCAGCGAGAAGAGCTGGAAGCTGAATATCGCGCCGCATTGATTGCCGCACTGCAGGTCACTGCAGGCGGCGTCTGGGGACTGTTTGGTCACACCAAGGATCGCACCGCGCGCACAAGGGCGGAGCCGATCCTTGAGCGGCTGGACGACCTTGCTGCTGGCATCGACGCTCTGCGTGCGCAGCTCGGCCTCGATCCGTTCGACCTGCATCTGAAATTTCAGGCGAGCCGCGGGCCAGTGCCGTCCGATGCCGTCGGTGAGCCGAAGCAGGCGAAGGCGTGGCTGGAAAGGCTCGGGGGCTGACGGCAGGGGGTCGACAGGTCGGGCCCGCATGACCTATTGCGCGCCCATCCCATGAATTGCAGGCCAGCCATATCGTGAAGCACGCCCTTTCCGTCACCCGCGAGCAGGATTTTTCCGCCTGGTATCAGGCCGTTATTTCGGAGGCCGACCTGGCCGAGGAAAGCGGCGTACGCGGCTGCATGGTCATCCGTCCCTGGGGCTATGGCATCTGGGAGCGTATCCAGGCCCTGCTTGACGCGCGGATCAAGGCCACGGGCCATGAAAACTGCTATTTTCCGCTGTTCATCCCGCTGTCCTATTTCGAGAAGGAGGCCGAGCATGTCGATGGCTTTGCCAAGGAAATGGCGGTCGTTACGCATCATCGGCTGATCCAGCAGGGCGGCAAGCTCGTGCCCGATCCTACAGCGAAGCTGGAAGAGCCGCTGGTCGTGCGCCCAACATCGGAAACGGTGATCGGCGCCGCCTTCAGCCGCTGGGTCCAGAGCTGGCGCGACCTGCCCGTCCTCATCAACCAATGGGCCAATGTCGTGCGCTGGGAGATGCGCACCCGCATGTTCCTGCGCACGAGCGAGTTCCTCTGGCAGGAGGGCCATACCGCACACGCGACCGTCGACGAGGCGATGGACGAGACGATGAAGATGTTGGAAGTCTATCGCAGCTTTGCGGAAGAGTGCGTCGCGCTGCCCGTCGTGGCGGGAGAAAAGCCGGAGAATGAGCGCTTCCCCGGCGCCGTCGCCACTTATTCGATCGAGGCGATGATGCAGGACGGCAAGGCGCTGCAGGCCGGCACCTCGCACTTTCTGGGGACAACCTTTTCCGCCGCGCAGAACATCAAGTTCCAGAATGCGGAAGGGGTGCAGGAACTGGCGCAGACGACCAGCTGGGGCATGTCCACCCGCATGATCGGCGGCCTCATCATGGTGCATGGCGACGATGACGGTCTGCGCGTGCCGCCGCGCGTCGCCCCCTACCAGATCGTCGTCGTGCCCATGCTGCGCGATACGGACGAGGATGACGCGGTCCTCGCCTATTGCGGCGAACTGGTCGCCTCGCTGAATGAGCTCGACGTCTTCCGCGAGCCGGTGCGGGCGCTGCTCGACAGGCGCCCGGCCAAGGCCGCGAACAAGCGCTGGGGCTGGGTCAAGAAGGGCGCGCCGATCGTGATAGAGGTCGGCGGGCGCGATGTGGCGGGCGGTAACGTGTCGGTGATCCGGCGGGACCGGCTGTACCGGGCCGATGGCAAGCTGGACAGCGCGATCGTGGCGAAGGGCGACTTTTTAGACGGCGCGACAACGTTGCTGACCGAAATCCAGCAAGGGCTGTTCGCGGATGCAAAGGGCCGTCTGGACGGTGCGATCGACCGCTCGATAGGGTCACTAGATGCGCTCAAGGCCTATTTCGACGCGAGCGCGAAACCCGGCTGGGCAGAGATACAGTGGGCGAAGCCCACTGGGGCGGCCCTGGACAAGGTCGTGGCCTGGCTAAAGGGCGAGAAACTGACCCTGCGAAACGTCCCCCTGGATGCGGCGAGCGCGAATGGAACCTGCATCTTCACCGGCGACCCGGCGGTCGAGCGGGTGCTGGTGGGGCGGAGTTACTAGGCGCCGTCCCCTGCTCAATCAGGAGATGTCAACCTATATCGCCGAGACCTGATCGATCCAGTCCTGCAGATTATAGTGATTGGTGACGCGCGTGATGTTGCCGTCGTTAAAGGCGAAGAAGGTGCCGACCCGCAGGCGGTACCGCTGACCACGCGCGGGAGGGAGATCGCCGTCGGTGGCGAGATATTCGCCCTCAAGCATAAACTCCGCCGCGCCGCGCGTACCGTCGGCGCTGACGAACAGCGCCGGGTCGATCACCTGTTCCCGGTAACTTGTGTCCATATGGGTCAGGAAGTCTCGGAAGGCCGCCTTGCCGTGCCGGGGCTGGCCCTGACAGGGCTCATGCACCACGTCGTCAGCCAGCAGGGCCAGCATCGCGGCGCTGTCATGGGCGTTGAAGGCCGCATAATAACGGCTCAGCAGCTCAACGGTCATTCGATTCCTCCGTCAGAGCACATATTTGCTGAGGTCGGTATCACGCGCAATCGCGCTCAGCTGCTTTTCGACATAGGCGGCATCTACCACCAGAGTCTCGCCCCTGCGGTCCTCCGCGTCGAAGCTGACATCCTCCAGCAGCTTTTCCATCACTGTCTGGAGCCGCCGCGCCCCGATATTCTCGACCTCCGCATTCACTTCCGCCGCGATCTTCGCGACGGCGCGGATGCCCTCGGGCGTAAGGTCGATCGTCACTTCCTCGGTCGCCAGCAATGCACGGTACTGCGTGACAAGGCTCGCCTTGGTATCGGAGAGGATCGAGACGAAATCTTCCTCCGTCAGCGCCTTGAGTTCCACGCGGATCGGCAGGCGGCCCTGTAGCTCCGGGAGCAGGTCGCTTGGCTTGGCGACATGGAAGGCGCCTGACGCGATGAACAATATATGGTCGGTCTTGAGCGGGCCATATTTGGTGGCGACCGTTGTCCCCTCGATCAGCGGCAGCAGGTCGCGCTGCACGCCCTCGCGGCTGACGGAGCCGCCGCGTACGTCGCTGACCGCGATCTTGTCGATCTCGTCGAGGAACACGATGCCGTTCTGCTCGGCGCTGGACAACGCCACGCGCGCGACATCGTCCTGGTCCAGGCGCTTGTCCTGTTCCTCCTCGACCAGCTTGTCCCATGCCTCGGCAACCCGCATCTTGCGGCGCTTCTTCTGTTGCTGGCCGAACGCCTTGGACATCATGTCGGAAAGGTTGATCATGCCCACCTGACCGCCCATGCCGGGTATCTCCATCGGCATGTTCGGCGCGTCGGCGACTTCGACCTCGACCTCGACATCGTTCATCTGGTCGTTCTCGATCTTCTGGCGGAAGGACAGGCGAGTCGCCTCGCTCGCCTCCTTGCCGGTCAGCGCGTCGAGCAGGCGCTGCATCGCGGCCTCGGCCGCCGCCTCGCGCACGGCTTCACGGCGGCGGTCGCGCTCCAGCCGGACGGCTTCCTCGACCAGGTCGCGGGCGATCTGTTCCACATCGCGGCCGACATAGCCGACCTCGGTGAACTTGGTCGCCTCCACCTTCACGAAGGGCGCGTCGGCCAGCTTGGCGAGGCGGCGGCTGATCTCCGTCTTGCCGCAGCCCGTCGGCCCGATCATCAGGATATTCTTGGGCGTCACCTCGTCGCGCAGGTCCGCGGGCAGGTGCTGGCGGCGCCAGCGGTTGCGGAGCGCCACGGCGACAGCGCGCTTCGCGTCCTGCTGGCCGATGATATGCGCGTCGAGTGCGGCGACGATGGCTTTGGGGGTCAAATTGTCGTTCATGTCCATCTTTCTCTCCTCCCGCGCGCGGGAGGAGTGGGGGAGGGAATGGTTCGAGGCGGAGCCTTGCAAACCCTCCAGCAGGCGAGTGGGGATCAGGTGGCGCTATCCAGCACTTCCACGGTCAACTGGTCGTTGGTGTAGACGCAGATGTCGGCGGCCACGGCCATGGCCTTGCGCACCAGCGTTTCGGCGTCCTCCTCATATTCGAGGAGTGCGCGCGCGGCTGCGAGGGCGTAATTGCCGCCCGATCCGATCGCGGCGACGCCGTTCACCGGCTCCAGCACATCGCCATTGCCAGTCAGGATCAGCGTCACCTCCTTGTCGGCGACGATCATCATCGCTTCCAGGTTGCGCAGATATTTGTCGGTACGCCAGTCCTTGGCGAGCTCGACGGCAGCCCGCATCAACTGGCCATTGTGCCGCTCCAGCTTGGCCTCAAGCCGTTCGAACAGGGTGAAGGCATCGGCCGTTGCGCCGGCGAAGCCGCCGATCACGGAGCCGTCGTGCAGGCGGCGCACCTTGCGGGCATTGGGCTTCATGACTGTCTGGCCCATGGATACCTGACCGTCGCCGACGATGACCGCCTTGCCGTTCTTGCGGACCGAGGCGATGGTGGTGCCATGCCAGCTGGGCATGGAAGAGGTACGATCGTTCATGCGGGCCATATGGTAGGCGCTCCGCCGCATGACAAGCTCCCCATCCGTGCGACGAAGCGTTGCATTTCGAGGATGCAAATTCGGGGTGACACGCTGTTAACAGCCTTCGTCAATTGACATTGTGCGCTGCAACACGAAATATCCGCTACCCAGCGGGAGGAGTCGGCATGACGCTCAAGGCCAGAGCACAGGAAAAGGTCGAACGTGCGGGAATATCTAATTATTCCTTCGACCATGACGTGCTCGTCATGTGCGGCGTGCGCTATGCTCTGGAAGCGTGCGAGTGCGGCGAACCGGAATGCGACGGGGTGCGCCTGCTCCAGAAAAACGCCAATCAGGGCCGCGTTCTGCAATAATCGTCCGGCTGCCCGCCGGTCCTCATGTCCCTTCGGGCAGCGCGCAGGCCTCGGCTTGACAGCCGTTGGCGGTGGTGCCAATGGCCCGCTTCCCGATCCGGGCGCGTAGCTCAGTGGTAGAGCACACCCTTCACACGGGTGGGGTCGCAGGTTCAATCCCTGCCGCGCCCACCATCGGCGCCGGAGTCGCACGGCGACCGCCCGCCATTGATATCTTTGGCAATGCCGCGCTAGATCATGGACATCCGGCCTGCCTGCCGGGCGGAAGGATATTTCTCATGCGGTCGTTCTCCATCGCACTTCTCGGCGGCATCGCCACGATATCGGCGGCCGTTCCCGCGATGGCGCAGCAACAGCAGCATCTGACCCTGGAGCGGATTTTCGCCAGTCCCGACCTGGCGGGTACTCAGCCCCGCGCGCTCAAGCTGTCTCCGGACGGCAAGCTCGTGACGATGTTGCGCAATCGGGCCGCCGATCGCGAGCGATACGACCTGTGGGCCATCGACACGACGACCGGGGCGGAGCGGATGCTGGTCGATTCGCTCAAGGTCGGCAGCGGGGCCGAGCTGTCCGAAGCGGAGAAGATGCAGCGCGAGCGTGCCCGGATAGGCGACCAGCGCGGTATCGTTGCTTATGACTGGTCGCCCGACGGGCAGAGCCTGCTGGTGCCGATCGACGGCGACCTCTATCTGGCGCGGCTGGACGGCAGCGTCGCCCGACTGACCGACACGCCGCAGGGAGAATTGAACGCGGTGGTCAGCCCGAAGGGGGGCTATGCGTCCTTCGTTCGCGACGGCGAACTGTTCGTTGAAGCCCTGGCCGACCGTACGGAGCGTCAGCTGACCACGGGGGCGTCGGAAACCGTCAGCTGGGGCGTGGCCGAATTCGTGGCACAGGAGGAAATGGATCGCGCCACCGGCCACTGGTGGGCACCCAATGACAGCCGGATCGCGGTTGCGCGGGTCGATGAATCACCGGTCGGCATCGTGACCCGCACCGCGATCGGCGGGGAGGGGACGAAGACCTATCAGCAGCGCTATCCGGCGGCGGGCACGGCCAACGCGTTGGTCGACCTGTATGTCATGAAGCCGGACGGCACCGCGCAGGTGAAGGTCGACCTGGGCAGCAACCCGGACGTCTATCTGGCGCGTGTCGACTGGGCGAGGGACGGCAAGACGCTTTATGTCCAGCGCCAGAGCCGCGACCAGAAGCGCCTCGATCTGCTCGCGGTCGATCCCGCGACCGGCGCCGCGAGGATCGCTCTGACCGAGACGGCGAAGAGCTGGATCAACCTGTCCAACAATTTCCGGGCGCTGGCCGACGGCAGTCTGTTGTGGTGGTCCGAACGTTCCGGCCATGGCCATCTTTACCGGGTGAGGGACGGGAAATGGACGGCGCTGACCAGCGGCCCCTGGGAAGTGCGCGATCTCGTGTCGGTCGATGAGGCCAGGGGCCTCGTATATTTCACCGGCAATCGCGAGACGCCGCTGGAACAGCAGCTCTATGCAGCGCCCCTGGCCAAGCCGGGCACGGTGACTCGCCTGACCGAGAGCGGTTGGTGGAATGAAGCGGTGATGGACAAGACCGCCACGCGCGCCGTCATCACCCGTCAGAACAGCGATCAGCCCCGCCAGATCTATCTCGGCGACGCCACGGGCAAGCGACTGCAATGGCTCGCCGAAAACGCGTTGACGGGCAGCCATCCCTATGCGCCCTACGTCGCCAGCCATGTGAAGACCAGCTTTGGCACGATCAGGGCGGCAGATGGATCGACGCTCTACACCAAATCGCTGACCCCCCCGCTGGAGCCGGGCAGGCGCTATCCGGTGTTCATGATCCATTATGGCGGCCCCGGTGCCGGGCGGCAGGTGACCAACCAGTGGAGCGGGGTACTCAGCCAATATCTGGTCGATCGCGGCTGGATCGTCTTCGCGGTGGACAATCGTGGTACGCCCGATCGCGGCAAGGCGTTCGAGGATCAGCTCTACCGCGCCATGGGCACGGTGGAAGTCGCTGACCAGACGGCCGGGGTCCAGTGGCTGAAGGCGCAGCCATTCGTCGATCCGGCGCGGATTGCGACCTATGGCTGGTCCTATGGCGGCTACCTGTCGCTGAAGCTGGCGGAAAATGCGCCGGGCACCTTCGCGGCGATCGTCGCGGGCGCACCGGTCACCAAATGGGAATTGTACGACACCCACTATACCGAACGCTATCTGGGCCAGCCGCAGGACAAGCCGAGCGCCTATCCTGCTTCGGGGGTGTTGGACGAGGTGGCGAAGATCAGGGACCCGTTGCTGCTGATCCACGGCATGTCGGACGACAATGTGGTGTTCGACAATTCCACTGCGTTGATGGCGAAGATGCAGGGTGCCGCGCTGCCGTTCGAGCTGATGGCCTATCCCGGTCAGACCCATCGGGTCGGTGGCGAAAAAATCAGCGTCCATCTGTGGCGCACGATCGGCGCGTTCTTGGCGCGCCATGGCGGCCCCCCGGTGGAATAGGCGGGCGGGTTCCTATCGCCAGGCGTGAAATATGGCCCGGCGATAGCTGTCGCGCTTGCGGAAGGGCTGCACCCAGCGCCGCCAACCCCGATTGTCCAGCGCCTCGGGCAGCACACTGAAGCGGGTGAAGCCGAACCGGCGGCACATCTCGCGCAGCGCCAGGATATTGGGGGCCCAATAGTTGGTCGGGTCCTCGTTCAGTTCCAGCTCGGTGAAGAGGCGCATCGCCGGTACCTCTTCGTGCCGCAGCGCGGTAACCGTCTCGATCACCAGATGGTCGGTGCACATCTGCGCCGCGCTGCGCAGGATGCGATATGGGTCCGTCACATGATAGAGGACGCCCAGCAGCAGCACGACATCGAACTGGCCGAGCGCTTCGACATTGTGATCCTCGATATCCAGGTCGAGCGATCGCACCCGCGAATGGAAGCGGGCATGGGCATGGTCGAACCCGCGCTTGTCGCCCCAGCCGGGCCCCGACCAGCAGAAATGATCGGTGGCCAGCACCTCCACGGCCCGGCGCCGCTCGGCCTCGAAGGAAAAGAAGCCGTCCCAGGCGCCGATGTCGAGCACCCGCTTCCCCTCCAGGGGATCGGGAAAGATCAGGTTCGCTTCGTGCTGCAGCACCTCCAGCGCCTTGATGCCCTGTACGCGCGTACCGTCCGGAAAGACGAAGGAATGAAACCAGTGCGCCGGCTCGGGCGGCAGCGTCTCGATCGCCATAGAGAGAGAAGCACCTTGATATTGGCGGTCAATATTGCCCTCGCACTATGCGATAGTGGCCGGCGACGCGAGCGTTTTGTGACGGCGTCGCTGGACCGCGGGCCGCCCGCGACTGGACAAATGGCCCGATGTCGCTATGGCGCCTGCTCCCGCAATCTTTGCATGGAGTGGAGTGATTATCATGGGATACAAGGTCGTCGTCGTCGGAGCCACTGGCAATGTGGGCCGCGAGATGCTGACCATTCTTGCCGAGCGCGAGTTTCCCATTGATACGATCGCTGCCGTCGCCTCCGCGCGGTCGCAGGGCACCACGGTGGAATTCGGCGATACCGGCAAGACGCTGAAATGCCAGAATCTCGATCATTTCGACTTTGCCGGCTGGGACATCGCCCTGTTCGCGGCGGGTAGCGGGCCTACGGCCGAACATGCCCCGAGGGCAGCGGCGGCAGGCTGCGTGGTGATCGACAATTCGTCGCTCTACCGCATGGACCCCGACGTGCCGCTGATCGTGCCGGAGGTGAACCCGGACGCGATCGACGGCTATACCAAGAAGAATATCATCGCCAACCCCAACTGCTCGACCGCGCAGATGGTGGTGGCGCTCAAGCCGCTGCATGATGCCGCGACGATCAAGCGCGTGGTCGTCGCGACTTATCAGTCAGTGTCGGGCGCCGGCAAGGCCGGGATGGACGAACTGTTCGAGCAGAGCCGCAATATCTTCGTCGGCGATCCGGCCGAGCCCAAGAAGTTCACCAAGCAGATCGCTTTCAACGTGATCCCGCATATCGACGTCTTCCTGGACGACGGATCGACCAAGGAAGAATGGAAGATGGTGGCGGAAACCAAGAAGATCCTGGATTCCAAGATCAAGGTGACCGCAACCTGCGTACGCGTTCCCGTCTTCGTGGGCCACAGCGAAGCGATCAATATAGAGTTCGAGAAGGAAATCTCGGCCAAGGAGGCGCAGGACATATTGCGCGAGGCGCCGGGGATCATGCTGATCGACAAGCGCGAGGACGGCGGATATGTGACGCCAGTCGAATGCGTGGGCGACTATGCGACGTTCATCAGTCGCGTGCGCGAAGACTCGACGGTGGACAGCGGCCTGTCGCTCTGGTGCGTCAGCGACAATCTGCGCAAGGGCGCCGCGCTCAACGCAGTGCAGATCGCGGAATTGCTTGGCCGCCGGCACCTGAAAAAGGGTTGATCGGGTGCGGGGTGGCTTCGGCTGCCCCGCCTTCACTCGCCCATATGCATCGCCTTGGCGCCGGGGCGGGCGGGGCGCAGCAACAGGATGAGCGGCGTCGCGATCAGCGAGCCGATCATCAGCAGCTGGAAGTCGTCCAGATAGGCGATCATCAGCGCCTGCCGGTTTATCTCGCCGTCCAGCATCGACATGATCGTCGTTCCGAAATCGCCCATCGCGCGCGTGAGGTTGAGGTCCATCGGCAGGCTCTGCGAGGTCACCGACGCGCCAATGTCGGCATGACTTGTCTGGACGTTGCGAACGAGCAGGGTCGAAGCCATGGCGACCGCGATCGAGGACGCGACCGACCGGGCGAGGTTGGTCATAGCCGATGCATCCGTCCGCAGGCTTGACGGCAGTGTCGTGAAGGCGATCAGGCTGAGCGGCAGGAAGATCATGCCGGACCCGACCCCTTGAAGGAAACTGGAAGACACGATCGGGCGCCAGTCCATGTCGAGCGACCACCCCGTCATCTGCCAAGCGGAAAAGCCAGTCAGCAGGAACCCGATGAAGATCAGGATGCGAACATCCATGATCGGCATCAGCCGGCTCATCATCCACATCGCGAACATGAGTCCCACACCGCGCGTCGAAAGTAGCAAGCCTGTATCGACCACCGAATAGCCGTACATCGCCTGCAGGAAGGTCGGCAACAGCGCCATGCCGGACATCACGACCATGTTGATGACTGCCATGAACAACATGCCCACCATCAGATTGCGGTCGCAGAGCAGACGGTGGCTGTAGAGAGGGTTTTTCGCCGACATCAGATGGATCACGAAAATCCAGAAGAAGCTGACCGCGATCCCGCATTCGATAAGTATTTCCGGGGAGCTGAACCAGTCGAGATGCTGCCCGCGATCCAGCATCATCTGCAAGGAGGCGACCGCGATCGTCAGATAGGCGAAGCCGCGCAGGTCGAAGCGGCGCTCGATCAGGGGCTTTCGGGGCATCAGCACCCATAGCAGCGCCAGGCAGAGCAAGCCGACGGGCACGTTCACGAAGAACACCCAGCGCCAGTTGAAATGATCGGTCAGCAGGCCGCCCAGCACTGGGCCTATGATCGGGCCGACCATCGTGCCCGTACCATATATCGTCATCGCGCGTGCCTGCTGCGATCGCGGATTGATGTCGAACAGCATCGCTTGGCCGAGCGGATTGAGAAACGCGCCCGATATGCCCTGAATTACCCGGAAGATCACGATCTGGGACAGGTTGGTCGCCATACCGCACAGCATCGAGGCGACGACGAAAGCTGCGACCGAAAGCAGCAGCAGGTTGCGCGCGCCGTACCTGTCGGCGAGCCAGCCGGTCAGTGGCGTGGCCATGCCGGCCGCCACGATATAGCTGGTCAGCACCCAGGTTATACTTTCGGGTGAGGCGCCCAACGTCGCCTGCATATGGGGCAGGGCGACATTGGCGATCGTGGTGTCCAGCACCTGGATCAGGGTCGCGCACATGATCGCGAAGGTCAGCAGACCCTTGTGCTTGACGTATATCGCAGGCTCGTCGCGCTCCGTTGCAGGAACCGCGACGGCGTCAGTTGCTGCCATGGCGCCGCACGTCGACCGAGACATCCGCGCTGAGGCCGGCGAGCAAGGGGCGGGGTGACTTGTCGTCGATCGCGATCCGAACCGGCACGCGCTGTGTTACCTTGATCCAGTTGCCATTGGCGTTTTGCGCCGGCAGCAGGGAAAATTGTGATCCGGTGCCGGCACCGATGCTTTCCACATGTCCCTTCAGCTTCATGCCGGGATAGGCATCGACGGTCACGGTCGCGGATTGGCCCGGATACATATGATCGAGCTGCGATTCCTTGAAGTTCGCTTCGATCCAGCTGTGTTGCTCGGCCACGATGCTCAAGGCGGGCATACCCACAATCATCATATTGCCGACTTGCAGCCTGCTCGCCTGGCTGACGCGGCCGTTGACGGGGGCGCGAACTTCGGTGCGGGTCAGACTGAGCGCTGCCTTGGCCCTTGCCGCCTGTGCCGCTGCGATCGCGGGGTTGACCCCGGGAACCTGGCTGCCGCTCGCCAGGGCGACCTGCGCCTTCTGTGCGTTCCCGATCTTGTTGCGCAGCTCCGCCTGGGCGACCTGCAGCGCGTTTTCGGCCTGTTGAAGTCGCGCCTTGGTCGTGAAGCCCTTGGCCATCAGCAGCTGCTGCCGGTCGAATTCCTGCTGCGCGAGCACAACGTCGCTGCGCGCGCTATCGATGTCCGCGTCGGTGGTGGCATAGTCGGTGCGCAACTGGTCCAGCTTGACCTGAGCGCCGGCAATCGCCGCATCGGCCTCCGCCAACGCGACGCGATAGGGGTCGGGATCGACACGGAACAGCAGATCGCCGGCCTTCACCATCTGGTTTTCGCGCACGCCGACGGCAACGACGCGACCGTTCACGTCGGCACCTACGGAAACGATGTCCTGCTTAACATAGGCGTTGTCCGTCGACACGAAGCGCCCGCTGGTGATCCACAGCCAGCAGCCCACACCTGCGATGACAAGCGGCACGGAGAGCATCAATGCCCGCCTGCGCCAGCGGCCGCGCCGGGCGGCGGCATCGGGCGCTTCGGCCAGCGGGATGGATAATGTAGCGCTGCCCATGTCGATCGAACGGTCGGCCTCAGCCATGCTGCACCTCCAAGGGCGCGAAGGCCTTGTCGTCGATCAGATTGGCCCGCACCCGGATGAGCAGCGATGCCAGCGTCTGCTGTTCGTCCTCGGTCAGCCCGGCAACCGCCTGATCGACCACGGCGCCCCCGATTTCGCGCACCGTTTCTATAAGCGGCAACGCCGCGTCGGTCACATAGATATTCCAGGCGCGCCGGTCGTCCGGATTGCGGCGGCGTTCGACAAGGCCGGCCTGAACAAGCCTGTCGACCATGCGGCAGGTGGTGATCGGTTCCACTTCCAGCAGTTCGGCCAATTGCCCCTGGTTGATGCCGGGATCGTTGTTCACGCGAATCAACACGCCCCACTGTGTGCCAGTGACATGATGATGCCGCGCCGCAGCATCGAACCGCTTCCGCATCAGCCGGCCGGTATCGGCAAGATAGCTTCCTATGCTTTCCGTCATGTACCTGCATATAATAAGCATGATTATAAATGGCTAGCACAAAAATTGTCGTGCTGGCGGATCCCGGCGATTTTGCTAGGATGACCGGCCGGAAGCAGGGCCTGTTCCGGCATCGCGGATGGACGATGAATCAGATACGAATGCGTGTGCCGCACGATCAGAAGTGGATGCTCGCGACCATCTGGATTGCGATCCTGCTGGCCAATATCGCGCAGCCTTATCCTGACCTTGCGCCATTGCAGCATGGCCCCGCCATCCTGCTCCTGCTCGCGGCGCCGTCGCTGCTCGCGCGCTGGCCGCTCTCCAGCCGCAGCCTGGGTTGCATCGGGCTCTTCCTGATGCTGCACATTCTGGGGGCTCGCTACATCTACTCCTATGTTCCCTACGATGCCTGGGCGCGCGCGCTGACCGGGCATGATCTTGCTTCAACTTTCGGTTGGAAGCGCAACGGCTATGACCGTCTGGTCCATGGCGGCTTCGGTGCGCTGCTGACGCTGCCCGTGGCGGAGATGGCAAACCGCCACGGCGGCATGGCACGGCGCGGCGCCCTGTTCTTCGCTTTCGCAGCGATCGGGCTCGCAAGCGCCCTGTACGAAATCTTCGAATGGCTGCTGACGGTCGTCGCGGCTGGAGACATGGCGGATTATTACAACGGTCAGCAGGGCGATATGTGGGACCCGCAGAAGGATATGGCCGCCGCTCAGATCGGGAGCGCCACGGCGCTGATCGTGCATGTTCTGCGGTCTCGACGCGGCGGGGGAGAGGGGATATCCGCGGCGCAGGAAGCAACCGACCGGAAGGACTGACGATGGCCCAGGCGCAGGTGGAACGACTAGACATCGCCGGACCCGATGGCCTGCCGATTGCCGTGCACGTCATGGGCCGGGGGCGAGACGTCGTCCTTATCCACGGTTATTTCTCCAATGCCTTCACCAACTGGATGCGCTACGGCCATGCAGCGCGGCTGGCGGAGGCCGGCTTTCGTGTCATCATGCCGGACCTTCGCGGCCATGGGGAAAGCGGCAAGCCGCAGGAGGCGTCCGCCTATCCGCCCGACGCACTGATGCGGGACGGCATGGCGTTGGTCGAGCAACTGGGGCTGACCGACTATGACCTTGGCGGCTATTCCCTGGGCGCGCGCACAGCAGTGCGGATGCTGGTGAACGGTGCCGCGCCGCGCCGCGTCGTGCTGGCCGGGATGGGATTGGAGGGGCTCGTGGATGCCCACGGCAAGGGAGGCTATTATCGCAACGTCCTCAACAATCCCGGCAGCTTCGAGCGCGGCACATCCGAATGGATGACCGAGGCGTTCCTGAAGACGACGAAGGGCGATCCGGTCGCGATGCTCCACATATTGGGGACATTCGTCGACACGAGCGCGGCCGAGATCGCCGCGATCGCGCAGCCGACAGAGGTCATCTGCGGCGCCGACGATAAGGACAATGGCGTGGCAGCGGCCCTGGCGGACATGCTGCCGGACGGGCGCTATGTGGAAATCCCCGGCAACCACATGAATGCCGTGACCCGGAAGGAGCTTGGGCTGGCGATCGCCGGCTTTCTGGCCGGCTGAGGCTCAGCGGAAGGGTGGCTCGTTGAAGGCGCGCAGCTTGCGGCTGTGCAGCTTGGGCCCTTCCTCCCGCAGCAGTTCGCAGGTCATGAGGCCGACCCGTAAATGGCTGGCGATCGCTTCCTCATAGAAGCGGTTGGCCTGACCCGGCAGTTTCAGTTCGCCGTGAATGGGCTTGTCGGAAACGCAGAGCAAGGTGCCGTAGGGAACGCGAAAGCGGTATCCCTGCGCCGCTATGGTCGCCGATTCCATGTCGATCCCGACCGCGCGCGACAGGCTGAAGCGCAGCGCCGAACGCGAATAGCGCAATTCCCAGTTGCGATCGTCGGTGGTGACCACGGTTCCGGTGCGCAGCCGGCGCCGGAAATCCTCCGGATCGCCACCGCCAAGCACTGCCTCCGCCGCACTGGCCAGTGCCACCTGTACCTCTGCGATCGCCGGCACCGGAATCTCCGGTGGCAGCATGTCGTCCAGCACACGGTCGTCGCGCAGATAGGCGTGGGCGAGCACATAGTCGCCGATGCGCTGGCTGGGGCGCAGGCCGCCGCAATGACCGATCATGAGCCACGCTTCGGGCCGGACGACCGCCAGATGGTCGCAGATCGTCTTGGCGTTGGACGGGCCGACGCCGATATTCACCAGCGTGATGCCGCTGCGGTCCGGCGCGATCAGATGATAGGCCGGCATCTGATGCTTGCGCCAGGCGCTGTCGGCGATCATCCGCCCGGGGTCTGCCGTTTCGGCCGTCACATAAACCCCGCCAGCGCCGGACAGTGCGGCGAACCGGCTGCCCTCGCGCTGCAATTCCGCGCAGGACCAGGCGACGAATTCGTCGACATAGCGGTGATAGTTGGTGAACAGGATGTAGCGTTGCACATGGTCCGCCGGCGTACCGGTGTAATGTTTTATCCGTGCCAGCGAGAAATCCGTGCGCAGCCCGTCGAACAGCGCGAGCGGACGATTGCCGTCGGCATCGGGCACGAACAGCCCGTCGGCGATCTCGTCGCCGATCTCGGCCAGCTCGGTTGCCGGAAAATGGCGCGCCAGCTCGGTCGGCGGAATGCCGTCGAGCACGCTCATGTCCAACCCGTCGAGAACATAGGGGAAGGGGATCTGCTGGTGACTGAGGCCGACCTCCACGCTGACGCCATAATCCTGTACCAGCAGGTCGATCTGTTCGGCCAGATAGTCGGCGAACATCACCGGACGCGTTATGGTGGTAACATAGCGGCCCGGCCGCGAAAGGCGTGCGAAGGAGCGGCCCGGCGGCGGAACCTTCCCGTCGTCATGATGGGTGATACGCAGTTCCGGGTAGCAGAAGCGCTGCTCCGTCGTCGCTGCGGCGCCCGGTACGCTGCCGTCGATGGCATAGGCCTGCATCGCCGCGCGCAGATTGTCGAGCGAACCCTGATAAAGGGCGTCGAGCTGTGCGACGATGCTGGTTCCGATAGTTGCTGTCATCCCTCGCTGTTATCGCAGTCGCAAGACAGAAGGAAGGCGCTGCCCGCGATCAGAGTCGAGACAGCATATGATCGGCGGACGACACCGAAAAATCGCCGGGGGCCTCGACATTCAGCATATCTACGACGCCGTCCCTGACCAGCATCGAGAAGCGCTGTCCGCGCTTTCCCAGGCCGAAACCGCTGCCGTCCATCTCCAGCCCTACCGCGCGTGCGAAGTCGCCATTGCCGTCTGCAAGCATGGTCACCTTGCCGTCGGCGCCGGCCGATGCGCTCCAGGCGCCCATGACGAAGGCATCGTTGACGGCGGTGCATGCGATTTCGTCCACGCCCTTGGCCTTGAGCGCTTCGGCCTTGTCGATGAAGCCGGGCAGATGTTTGGCCGAGCAGGTGGGCGTAAACGCGCCAGGCACAGAGAACAGCGCGACCGTGCGGCCCGCGAAGAAATCGGCCGACTCGATCTTGGAAGGGCCATTGGCGGTCATGGTGGTGAACACGGTCTCGGGTAGGCGGTCTCCGCTGGCTATGGTCATGCATCTGCTCCTTATGTCGTCCTGTAGCGCCGATGCCGTCCATGCCCAGGCCCAGGCTGTCAAGCACCAAGCTGCGGGCCGATCGGCGCGGCGGTCGCGATGGAAGGATGCCGTGCGCCATTGGCTTGCGCGCAAGCGAGGCTATATTATCCGTATGGATCAGACGGACAGCTTCGCCGGACGGCTTCTCCTTGCATTGCCGGGGATGCGGGATGACCGCTTCGCCCATTCGGTGATTGCGCTGTGCGTCCATGACGCGAACGGCGCCCTGGGCATATCGGTCGGCGAGGAGATGGATGGCGTCAGCCTCCACGACCTGTTGCGCAGCTTCGATCTGGACGGATCGCGCGTACCCGATCGCCCGGTGATGCGCGGCGGTCCGGTAGAGCCGCAGCGCGGGTTCGTGCTGCATTCGCTCGACTGGGAAGGGGGTGACATGCTGCGCGTCGGCGCCGCCTGGGGCCTGTCCGGTTCGCTCGAAATTCTCAAGGCCATTGCCGAGAATCGCGGGCCGGAGCGTTACCTCGTCGCACTCGGCTATGCGGGCTGGGCCGCTGGTCAGCTGGAACAGGAGATGGCCGGCGACAGCTGGTTCCTGGCCGAAGGCGATGCGCGGCTTATCTTCGACGCGCCGACGACCGACAAATGGTCCGCCGCCTTTGCCGCGAGCGGCATCGATTCGAACCATCTGGTCAGTGGAGCGGGCACCGCCTGAGCGATTCGGCGGCAATGTTCGGCTCCGCATGTCCGTTCTCGCCACGCAACGAGGGCGCGAATGGCAGGTCGTTGCAAATAGGTAACTGAACCGATTCGGGTAAGACGTCGTTAACCGGAACGCTTGAGATTTCGGCAATTCCGATCCTATCAATTGGTCCCCGGGCAAGTTGAACGGGGGTTACATCATGAAGAAAATAGTTATCGCGGCGCTTGCCGCCGCCATGCCGCTCGCGCCGGCTTCAGCAGCTACCTGCTGGACTCCGGCCGCCGTCGAAGCCGCGCAGGTGCGTGACTTCGAGATGATGCTGATGGTTTCTGCACTGCGGTGCAGGTCCACGGCGAACAACTTCCTGCCCGCCTATAATCGCTTCGTTCAAGAGAAGCGGGCGGCCCTTACGGAAGTGAATGAGGAACTGCGCAGCCATTTTCAGTCGATCGTCGGCAAGGGAGCCGCGCTGGGTGCCTATGACAATTATGTCACCGGCATTGCCAACAGCTATGGCAGCGGTGCGCAAGGTTTGGGCTGCCGCGACATGGAATCGCTGACCGCGGCCGCCAACGCGCTGCCGCCGACCCGTTCGGGGCTGCTTCAGCTGGCCCGCGCGGCGGATACCAAGCCGCGACTGGCGGGCGCAGCCTGCGAAGCCGGCGTCACGATCGCGGCGAACACGGCCACGGCGCCGATGTCGTCGATGCCCATGACGGCGGTTGCGGTTGTCGGGGGCGGCGTCGCGTCGCCTGCCGCCAACCTGCGCATGGTGTCGGGACAGTGACATAAAGAAAACTTTATATTGAGTTGCCAACTGCGGCGGTGATTGGTAATGCCCGGCCAATCGCCGCCGTTTTCCATGTGCATGGCACTGTGTACGGCCCCGCAATCTTGAAACGATGGAGATGTTTCCGTGGCCTCCGCACCTGCCAGCCTCGACCATGACTATGTCATCAAGGACATTTCGCTCGCTGCCTTCGGCCGCAAGGAAATGGACATCGCCGAAACGGAAATGCCCGGCCTGATGGCGCTGCGCAGCGAGTTCGGCACGACCAAGCCGCTGACCGGAGCGCGCATCACCGGATCGCTGCACATGACGATCCAGACGGCCGTGCTGATCGAGACGCTGACCGCGCTCGGTGCCGAAGTCCGCTGGGCGACCTGCAACATCTATTCGACGCAGGACCATGCCGCCGCCGCCATCGCCGCGTCCGGCGTGCCTGTCTTCGCGATCAAGGGCGAGAGCCTCGAGGAATATTGGGATTATGTGATCCGCATCTTCGACTGGGGCACAGATACCACCTGCAACATGCTCCTGGACGATGGCGGCGACGCCACCATGTTCGCCCTGTGGGGCGCGCGCGTCGAAGCCGGTGAGGAACTGTTCACGCCCGGCAACGAGGAAGAGGAAATCTTCGTCGCGACGCTCAAGCGCTTCCTGGCCGAGCGTCCGGGTTACCTCACCAAGACCGTCGCGAACATCAAGGGCGTGTCGGAAGAGACCACCACCGGCGTGCATCGCCTGTATGAGCTGAGCAAGAAGGGCAAGCTGCCCTTCCCGGCGATCAACGTGAACGACAGCGTGACCAAGTCGAAGTTCGACAATCTCTATGGCTGCAAGGAATCGCTGGTCGATGCCATCCGTCGCGCCACCGATGTCATGCTGGCCGGCAAGGTCGCCTGCGTCGCGGGCTTCGGCGACGTCGGCAAGGGCAGCGCCGCCTCGCTCCGCAATGGCGGCGCCCGCGTGCTGGTCACCGAAGTCGATCCCATCTGCGCGTTGCAGGCGGCGATGGAGGGCTATGAGGTCGTGACGATGGAGGAGGCCGCCACCCGCGCCGACATCTTCGTCACCGCCACCGGCAACGAAGCGGTACTGACCGTCGATCACATGCGCGCGATGAAGAACATGGCGATCGTGTCCAACATCGGCCATTTCGACAGCGAGATCGAGATTGCGGGTCTCCAGAACTTCAAGTGGACCGAGATCAAGCCCCAGGTCGACGAGGTCGAGTTTCCCGACGGCAAGAAGATCATCGTCCTGTCGAAGGGCCGCCTGGTCAACCTGGGCAACGCCACCGGCCACCCCAGCTTCGTCATGTCGTCCAGCTTCACCAACCAGGTGCTGGCCCAGATCGAGCTGTGGACCGGCGGCGACAAGTACGGCAACGACGTCTATGTCCTCCCCAAGCATCTCGACGAGAAGGTGGCCGAACTGCACCTGGAGAAGCTGGGCGTGAAGCTCACCAAGCTGACCAAGAAGCAGGCCGACTACATCGGCGTGACCACCGAAGGTCCGTTCAAGCCGAGCCACTATCGCTACTGAGCGCTCATGACCTGCGTCCCCGTGCAAGC